>NZ_CP011272.1:1244597-1555746 GCF_001610875.1 Pirellula sp. SH-Sr6A
CGGCTCGGGTTTATGATGTTTCGCTCGATTTCGAGTGGCAGCCTTGGTCCAACGAAACCAGCAGCTTGCTCCTAGGCTCTACGCCCGGTTTATACGGTGATTTTGAAAGCTTGGATTCGAAAGCGCTGCAATGGTCGGGGTGGATTGCAGGAACTCATCGGTTGAATACGAAGTGGCTTGCGATGGGAGGGGTCGCATATGTAAGGCAGTTGGATTCGAACTGGCTTCCCATTGGCGGCTTGATCTGGACGCCCAACGAACGAACGCGATTGGATATCCTTTTTCCACGACCGAAAATCACGAGACTTGTTCGATCGACTGGGCAGAGCACCCTATCTTGGTATCTAACCGGTCACTACGACGGGGGCGCTTGGAGCATTCAGGACACACCATCCACCCATGTTTTGGTCAGCTATAGCGATCTCCGATTGCTGACCGGGCTGGAAGGTGTTCAGTCCAACGGCTCCATTTGGAAAGTGGAGTTTGGTTATGCGTTTTCCAGGGATATCAGCGTTGAACGGTTTTCCGTCGCCACCCCCAGCGATGCGTTGATCTTGGAATGCGGTGTTTTCTTTTAATTCTGAGTGCGGCCACCAGGTTGAAAGCTGGTTCGTGGCGAATTAAGATCCGACGAAATCTAGGGTCGCGCCCGCGCATTTTGAGAGGAAGAAAGCCATGCTGCGCCGCTTGATGTTGGGGATGCTACTTTGGGGTGTAGCGATGGAAGCGAAAACCGCATGGGCTGATTTCATTCATGAAGGGTTCGCCTATTCGGCCGGCGCATCGCTCGTCCAGCAAAACGGTGGAACAGGTTTCACTGGGGCTGGGCCAGCGGCGGTTTCAACGCTGTTCGCAATGATTTCGTCGTCGATGCTACGTCCTTGAGCTACTCAGGTTCGCTGAGCACTGGAGGGAGCGTTTCTTCCATCGCTGGAACAACGATCAATGGCATTTCGCGAGCTGTCCCCACAGCACCGTTTGCCGTTGGAAACGTGACTTTCATGAGCTTCTTGATTCGGAGAAATAGCACGGCCGGCGACTTTGGGGGTTTTGGCGGTATCTACCTGGATGGAACCGAGAATGATCTCTTTATCGGCAAACCGGGTGCGAGCAACGTCTGGAGTCTGGAAAACCGAGGAGGTGGTGGATTGGCCCAATCCAATTACACCGCGACCGTCGGACAAACAACTCGGCTTGTTCTTCGCATCCAAGTTCAAAACGCAGCCGAAGCGTTCGCGTTGTACGTAGACCCTTCGACGGAACAAGAACCCGTATCACCTTCCGTTCGCAAAGTCGATTTGAATATCGGGCAACTGACCGACATTGTCCTCTACACATCGGGCGACTTCAGCTACGACGAAATTCGATTTGGGGATACGTTTGCATCGGTCACCGCCGTCCCGGAGCCATCCGCCCTCGCACTTGCATTGGTTTCCATGACCGGCCTCAGTTGCGTTGCAGCCTTCCGCCGCAAGTCGTTGCCGCGAACGGCGAAGAAGGAATCGACCGCGCGAGTCGATTAGCTCCAAGCGATCTCATCAAAGGAACAAACCGATGCACCGGTGAAGGTAGTATCCAAGGGCTTGTTTCCGTCCCGAATAGTGGCAACCGCTAACATTCCAGCGGCGATGGCCGCATCCAGTTCTGCCGCGACATCCGAAAGGAAGAGAATTGCCCCGGGAGCGATCCCCATTTCTTCTGCGATACGTGAATAGCTCTCGGGATCCTGCTTCTTTCCCATCTGCGTGTCGAAGTAATGAGAAAGGAGAGGAGACACGTCCCCTTGCGTGGTATGCCCAAAGAAGAGCTTTTGAGCCAGCACGCTGCCGGAGGAGTAAATAGAAAGTCCTAGCCCCAGTTGCTTCCAAGCCTGCAGAGCTGGCAATACATCCGGGAAAAGCTCCGCTCGCAATTCCCCGCGGTGAAATCCATCTTGCCAGACCAAACCCTGCAGCTGTTTGAGCCCCGTGGCTTTGCTATCCGATGCCATCAAGGCTTGGAGATGCGTATCGACTTTCTCCGCGGTCCTCTCGAAGTCGGAGGAGTGGTTCGGAAGCCACGAACGGGAATCAAGGCCCGCATCGGCGGCGACCTGCGCCATTGCCTCTTGGGTTGCCGGCTCATTCCAATGATGCAGTAAGAACTCTTTCATGTGCCGCTTGGCGAAAGGGAACATGATGTTGTAAACGAACCTGACATCGGCAACCGTCCCTTCGATATCGAGAAGAACATGCTGCACCGAGTCGCGTGGTAGAGAGACAGTCATAGGAGTTTAATGGGTTCGGTATCGCAAATACCAAAGGAGTGCTACCAACGTTTTCGCATCAATGATTTGGCGATCGCGAAGGAGTCTATCGATTTCCGCCCAAGAGAGAATGCGATTTTCCATTTGCTCTCCCACTTCGCGCTGCGTCGGTCCAGGCGTTAACCCCTCGGCGACGTAGAAGTGCATCTTCTCGTCCAAGATTCCCGGGGACATGGCGAAGGAATGGATATGAGACCATGCAGTAGCTCGATAACCCGTCTCTTCGAGCAATTCCAGCTTGGCAACTTCCTCGGGAGGCAGTCCTTTGTCCAGCGTCCCGGCCGGCAGTTCCAGATTCCATCGATCGATAGCTGCTCGGTAGGTATAAACAAAACACACCGTATTGGGATCTATCAAGGGGAGGATGACAACCGCTCCGGGGTGCCTCACGACGTGGCGAATATGGCGCGAACCATCCTGCAACACCTCCGTGACTTCTTCCACCGCGAATCGCCTGGCTTGAAAAAGCTTCTTCGGTGTTCCCATCGCGTCTTGCTATCCTCTTTTGAATTCCTGAGTACAACGGCTAACACGAGGGCTAACCGGCCCGCCGCTGAGGAGCCCCGTCGATCGATTGCATCGTCTCGGAGGGTTGCCTGTACTGCATGAGAAACGCATCTTCGGGAGTGTCTTCGTAAAAGGAACGTAGAACCCCGGTGGCCCGAAAACCGAGCTGACGGAAAAAGAGCTGCGCATCCAAATTCGTTTCACGCACCTCGAGCATAATCCGATTGCGTCGCTGGTACGCAAGCTTCGTGATCAGCTTATCCACCATCGCACTCCCAATCCCGTTTCGTCGGAAGTCGGGATGAACCGCGAAAGAAAGGATGTGAATCCGGTTCTTGTGAAGCTCGTAAATCATGAACCCTGCGACTTGCTCGCTTCGCTCGGCCACCATGCCGATGCAATCACGCTGCCTCAGACAACGAATGAACTCGTCTTCGGTCCACGGGAACTCGAAGCTGCGGTCCTCAATCTCGAGCACCGAGGGCATGTCGCGCCGGATCATCCAGCGAATGTGGCAGGCTTGATGGGAGTCAATGCTCGGCATAGCTCGGATTTCCTATCGGTAATGAGACGGGCTACTCCCCGACTCGCTTTGGTTTGTTCGCCTTCGCTTCCTTGCTCCGGCGGTCCGATACCCTACCAAACGGGACACGGCAGAGCCAAGCCAGATTTCCGTTCCAAGATCCCAATCCGAACTTTTTAGATAGCGAATCCACTCTGGACAGTTGGTATTTGCGAAAGCAGCGACTGCCTACCTTTTGGGCACCCGCCGAATCACCCCTCCTTTTGGGGGGGATGCTTAGGTTTGTAGCAATGCCAGCTAATAGCCTTAAGCCCTTGCTGGCATTCAGTTTACGGGGATGGTATTGCCAGCAATCTCAAGATGGAGCGTTCCGTTCAAAACGAGCGGCGTCGCAAAGCCGCGGCGAGGAGCAAAAGCTACACGAAGTCGAAATCAAGGAGATTGGGATGAATTTTGAAGGAAACGCAGCCGGGAGATGGACCATGGTCGAGCAGGACGCAACTCGTGTATCCTCCTCCGAGCCAGCACAGCACCTTGCACCCAAGCCCCACACAGTCACTGCCAGCGCCTCCGCCGCCGGCCCTGCGACCGATGCGTCGCCGAAAAAACCAACCGACGAGATCGGCGAAAAACTAGCGGCTGAGATGAAAGTCTTTTCCCGGGTCCTCGAGGAACTCATGAGCACGCTCGACAGCGGCGCCTCGTACGAAGACCGCGTTCGGTTTGTCATGCAATCTGCCGCGGACCTGTTCGGGGTCGCCCCGACCTGGACCGCCTTCTACCGAGCCGTCCTGGGAGGTGAGGGGGTTTTGCGCAAGGCGATCACGGCGGGCGACGAAGCAACTCAGTTCGAGTGCTCGGAAGAACACTCCAAGCTTCTGTCGATGCTGACGACCCTGCGATCGAGAGATCTACCAGAAAACGATCCTTTCGAACCGCAGCGCATGATCACCGTCCGGATCCCCAAAAGCCTCCACGACGCGATCTGCCACGAAGCGAACGAACTGGCTGTCAGCGTGAACAAGCTCTGCATTTCGCGACTGCTGCAACGCGTCGACAAAACGATGATCCCATCGTCAAACCAAAAGCGACGCGGACGCCGCCCCGGAAGCGGCTCGAGCAAAGCAACCGGAGCCGACGACGAAACCGCATGCCGAACCACCGTCTACACGACCACTTCGAACGGACTGGAATCCCGAGGAACGGGACCTACCACCAACACCGACTCGATTTTCGAGTAGTTCGACATTGAACAAAGAATAAAAGCTGCGAGGGAGCTCGTAAGCCGGGTTCTGTTGCTTGCGCTGCGATCATTTATCTAGCGTGCCGATTGCTCGGCACGTCGAGCGACCTACCCGAAAGCGACGAGCGTCGAGCCAACGCATGACCTTGCGGCCGGCTTCCTGTTTGGTCTTGCTCCGGATGGGGTTTGCCTAGCAACGGACGTCACCGCCCGCTCTGGTGGGCTCTTACCCCACCGTTTCACCCTTGCTGAGTCACCTCAGCGGTCTGCTCTCTGTTGCACTTTCCCTAGCCTTGCGGCCGGTCGACGTTATCGACCATCCTGCTCTACGGAGCCCGGACTTTCCTCTTCGGTATTCCCGAAGCGATCGCATCCGCTCCCTCTCAGCCACCTTAGTAGACCAGTTCTTACCCGTTCCGCAACCGCTTCCCATGCAATAAAAACCAGGGAACAAAAAAGGTGCCACGCCTACCCGAAAAAGGTGCCACGCCTGAAACGAAAAGGCGTCACGCCTGCGACAACTGCCGCCATAGACGAACATGCACGGAATAGAACTGCAACTTAGTGTGCGGGCTCGCTCAGAAAGAACTAGCGCGATCGACTTTGCGATCGGGCCTTCGGACCGCGAGATCGGGAGCCCGGAAGGGTCGAACCGGACCGCGACTTTCGACCACCGGCCGGCTTCGAAAAAGGACTTGCGTAGCCCGTGGATGTCTTCGGCTTAATCTTCCGAACCTTGCCACTGAGCGTCCGCCTTCGCCCCACTTCTTCGTTCGACTTCGAAGCCGTCTCTCCTTTGCTTCGTCGACCAGTCCGCCCCTCTGGGTCCGATCGACTCGGCTGCTCAGTCCGAGCTTCGCGTCCACCCGCGGAAACGGAAACCTTGCTTCCCCGCCCCCCCTCGGTAGCGCGCGTCGAGAACTTCTTTCGTTCGACGCTAGCCTGCTCCTTCCCGACTGCCCCGGACTCCTGCCTAACCGAAGGCTTCTTTCCCGAGGCCCTTTTCGCCGCAGGCGACTGCTCCTTTCGAACTCCGCGCGAAGCAGACGAAGCGCGAGGCGTTCGGGTATGAATAGCTCGGGTTCGACCTCCCCCTTCGCGGCGCTCCAGCTGCCTCTTGGCGTCGCGCAATTCTTCGTCCTCGGCATCGACAGAATGGAAGGGGTGATCGCGATCGACATCGATCTTTTTACCGATTCGCTTTTCGATCTCAGCGAAGTAGGCGTACTCGTCTCCTTCGCACAGCGTGATACTTTCCCCTGCAGCACCAGCACGGGCTGTTCGGCCGATCCGGTGGACATAGCTATCCGGATCATGCGGCACTTCGTAATTGATCACATGCGTAATGTCGTCGATGTCGATTCCACGCGCCGCGACATCGGTCGCGATCAGAACACGCACCTCCCCATCTCGAAACGCATGAAGCACCCGCTGCCGCGCGTTCTGGGACCGACCACCGTGAATTCCTTCTGCTGAAACCCCCGACTCGATCAGGGATTTGTACATGCGGTCCGCCCCATACTTGGTTCGCATAAACACCAGCACCCGTGCTCGCTGCGGATCGGTCAGCAGATGATCAAGCAGCTTGCGCTTGTTCGATTTGTCGACAAACATGACCCGCTGCTGCACGCGATCCGCTGTCGTGGCTGGAGGCGCAACCATCACGGTTTCATGATTGTGAAGCAGTGCGCTCGCAAGCGACTTGATGGGGGGCGGCATCGTAGCGGACAAAAATACGGACTGCTTCTCGCGAGGCAAAAGCCGGATGATACGCTGGATTTCGGGCATGAACCCCATATCCAACATCCGATCCGCTTCGTCGAGAATGAAGCACTCAATGCGCCCCAGATTGCAGTACTGCTGGTCTACCAAATCCATCAATCGCCCCGGCGTGGCCACCAGAACATGCACCCCTTGCGTGAGGGCGGCCACCTGAGGACGCTGCCCCACACCACCGTAAATACACGCATGCTTGACCCTCGTATTGCGGCCAATCGCATGCAAATTCTCCGAAATTTGAACGACGAGCTCCCGGGTTGGAGCGAGTATCAATCCGATCGGTTCAAAGGGATTGGGCCGCTTCTTGGCTACGTGGATCCGTTGCAACAGCGGTACGGCAAACGCAGCGGTTTTGCCTGTCCCTGTCTGTGCACAACCCAGCAGGTCGCACCCCGCCAAGAGGGGTGGAATCGCGCCGGCTTGAATCGGGGTGGGTGTCTCGTATCCGAGCGAACGAAGGGCGGATTGAATCTCAGAAATGATCGGCAGATCGGCAAATTGTACTGTCACAAACCCCTCGGCGGTGCCTACGCTAACAAAGGCACCTTTTTCTAACTTTTCAATAAAATACAACCCTCAAGTGTATCCTCGGGACCTTGTTATCATAAGGTCAAAAGCGGTTAATTCTGTTGGCTCGGGACCAATACGCCCCTTACGATATACATTCGGCGCCCCACATTTTTGCCGATCCGCCGCACTCCCCACACCTATCTTCGATGAACGTTCCTATGACGAAATCCTCGATGGCTCCTTCGCTCTTCTTCCAAGCACTCACTTGGATCGCGCTCGGATGCTGCACGCTACTCCCCTCCGCCACCGCGATTTCCCAATCGACCGAAGTGGTCCAATGGGAAAATGTCATTCGCCTTCACTACGACAAGGAGGAACGGATGATCCCTATGCGAGACGGGGTCTCCCTATTCACCGCCATCTACACCCCCAAAGACAAATCGAAAACCTACCCCATTCTGATGAAAAGGACCCCCTACTCGTGTGCGCCCTACGGGCCAGATGCCTTTCCGGCTTCGCTGGGCCCAAGTGAGCATTTCATCCGAGCAGGGTATATCTTCGTGAATCAAGACGTTCGCGGTCGGTTCCTCTCCGAAGGAACTTTTGAGCAAGTCACTCCGCATCTTCCCACCAAATCATCGCCGAAAGATGTCGACGAAAGCACTGACACGTACGACACCATTCAATGGCTGTTGGAACATGTCGAGGGAAACAACGGTCGAGTCGGCATGCACGGGATCTCCTACCCAGGCTTCTATTGCTCAGCAGGGATGATCAATGCCCACCCCGCCCTGCGCGCTGTCTCCCCACAAGCTCCCGTGGGGGACTGGTACTTTGACGATTTCCTTCATAACGGAGCCTTCTTTCTCGCCCATGCTTACCGTTGGCTCATGAACAATGCACAAGAGCGATCGGGCCCGACGACCATCAAGCCGCCGAGTGGCTCTCTCCCCTCACTCGACGGATACCATCTCTTTCTCGAGGCTGGAACGATTCAAGAAATCAACAGCAGGTTCTTGAAGGGGCAAGTTCCGTTTTGGAATCAGATGATGGAACACCCCAATCGGGACGCGTTTTGGCAGAAACGAGCCATACTTCCTCACCTTCAAAACGTCGCACCTGCCGTCATGCTGGTGACCGGTTGGTATGACGCCGAAGACCTCTACGGCTCCTTCAAAACCTACCAAGCGATCGAGAAACAAAACCCCTCCGTGAACAACGTTCTCGTCGTCGGGCCCTGGATCCATGGGGGCTGGGCCTCTACCGACGGCGAAAAGCTCGGAAATATTCCCTTCGGGTCCAAGACGGCATCGTTTTATCGCTCCGAGATCGAGCTCCCGTTTTTCGAACGCAACCTCAAAGATGCCGACCACCCGAACTTGCCCGAAGCAACAGTCTTCGAAACCGGCGGGAATCGATGGCAAACCTTCGACGCTTGGCCTCCGAAAAAAGCTCAAGAGCAATCCTGGTTCTTCGGCGAAAACCAAGGCTTGTCCACAACACCTCCTCAAACTCAGGAAGACAAAACCGGAGACTCCTACGTCAGCGATCCTGCCAAGCCGGTCCCCTACACGGAAACCATCACTCCCCGAATGACCGTAGAATACATGGTCGAGGATCAACGATTCGCATCTAGACGCCCCGATGTCCTCGTCTACCAGTCCCCTGTTCTCGAGCAAGATGTTGTGGTCGCAGGCCCCATCGATGTCGAGTTGTGGGTCACGACGACCGGTACCGACGGCGACTTCATTGTGAAGTTGATCGATGTGATGCCGGATGGCACGAACGCGGCCATTTTACCCAACTACCAAATGATGGTCCGAAGCGAAGTGATGCGAGGACGATTCCGCAATTCGTTTGAACATCCCGAACCCTTCGTCCCCAATGAACCGGCCATCGTTCGATTTGAACTGCAAGATGTGTTGCATCGATTCCAAAAAGGACACCGGATGATGGTGCAGATTCAAAGCACCTGGTTCCCACTCGTGGATCGAAATCCACAGAAGTTCATTCCGAACATCTTCCTCGCCGAACAGGACGATTTTCAACGAGCCACCTTTACCATTTTGCGTTCCCGAAAGCATCCCTCGGGAATTCGAATGCGAGTGCTCGCTCCGTAAGCAAACGCGTTACTCAGTCTTCCAGCGCTTGGCAAACTCCCAGAGCCTGGGAAAGGAGGCGAAGGCAAGGGGTGGAACGACGGCGCGCCCATCGACTTCTCGAATCGCGATCTGAGTACGCTTATCAAACAACTGCTCGATGGGGATTCGCTCTCCCACATCGAGAGCATCGCATAAATCTCCCAAGATCTGATCCGGCTGCTTGCCGCGTATAAGCGCGATCTCCCCCAATCGATATCCATGTTTGGCCAAGCGCACCGACCACTGCCAATCTTGGAACGTTCCAATCATCGGATCTCGCACCTGGAGCGCATCCCGAAGTTCGCAGTCCGGCAACGCCACCTTGTCCGAACCAGCTGGAACTTGTGGCGATACGACTTCCACGGGCTTGGTCACTATCGAATCCACCGAATCGGATGGGTGCAACGGCATGACGTCCTGAATCGATTCGTTTGCACAACCATTTTCCGCTAGATCCGCCGCATCGATTTCTGTCGCATCGATTTCTGCGGGCATCGGTTTCGCCAGCGACACGGCAGATTGAGATTGATATCGAGCGCAGGGATGGACGATTTCGTCTGGCCAAACCCCGATACCATGAAGCATTTCCAATCCAGATGGGCTCACCGACACCGTCACCTTACCCGCCCTCAACTCGGTCAACAGCAATACCGACTTGTCCAAAAGCAGATCCAAAAAGCTCGATACATGGCTCTTCTTCCAATTCGCCAACAACCCAAACTCGGGTAGTCGCTGCAACCGAAGGCCTTGGATGGCACGATTATCAATACCGGAGAAAAACTGAGCGAGGATGGTTTTACTCAGATACCCATGGGTTCGTTCGATCGCACCAACTAGCTTGCGCAACAACTCCCGCGCATCTTCTTGTTCTGTGGGCGACGGCACGACTTCCCCTGCCGAGACCTTCGCTTTCTTGCTTACCTTCTCCGCTCGTGGCTTGGGTACCTTTTTATCGACGCCACCATCCCCCCGATCGGCAGGACCCAGGCTAGCCGCTGTCTCCTTCGATGAAATGCCATTTGTCGTAGCCGCTGCGATGTCCAAGTGTTTGACCGGCTCGCTTGGCTTGACCGGCTTTGGGGCCAGTCGATCCACAGGGATCTTCGGCCACCCCGCTTTGCCTTGACAGCGATCGCAGATATTGCAATTCGCGGCAGACATATCTCCAAAGTACTGAAGAATCGCCTTCTGCCGACAGCTGCGGCATTGGGCAAAGGCGACCATTTGATCGAGTTTCTCGTAATCCGATTTCTTGCGTGCATCGAGGGAAGCGTGATCGATGCGCAATTGATCGAACGGAACATCTCTCTTTCGAAAGTGAATCGCTCGCCCTCGAAACGGAGGAACATACTCGAATCCCGGCAGAGAACAGAGATCTCGCAGATGCCTGGAAAGAGTATCCCGTTCCATCTGCAACTGATTCATCAGCCAGCGAGGATTGATGTACACCGCTTCATCGCGTCGATCGCCGACCGCCTTTTCGATCGCGCGGAGAACACTCCGTTTCACCGTCGCATCTCGAGGCAAAAGGTCGACCAAGGTCGGTAACTGGCTTTGGATACGAACCATCGCCAATCCACCTGCGACCTCCAATCGCTCCAGCACATCGGTCCTCGCCAAGATCTGCAACGCGGAATTCACCGCTTCCGAAGTCGTCGGCGCATTCATCAACTCCTTGATCTGCTCCGCCGTCAGTTCGATCGGATCCTCCTCGCGCTGGAGCAAGAACTCGTACACCGACTGAAGCACCTCGCGGGAAGGATTGGCATTCTCAATAAAGAATTCTTGGATGTATCGGTCTTGGGCGCTATAGAGAAGGACGCATTGCGAGGAGTGGCCATCTCGGCCCGCCCGCCCTGCTTCTTGATAGTAAGCCTCCAATGTCCCGGGCATGTTGTAGTGGACGACATATCGCAAGTCCGATTTGTCGATCCCCATCCCAAAGGCGTTCGTGGCGACAATAGCCTCCAACTCTCCTCGCATGAACTGATCTTGCACCAATTTTCGCTGCTCGGGCGCCAATCCGGCATGGTACGCCCCCACGCTCATCTTTCGCTCTTTGGCTAACAACTCCACGAGCGACTCGCATCGCTTGCGCGTCGCGGCATAGATAATCCCACTGCCCGGACTCGTCTCGAGGAACTCCAGAAGCTTTTTGTCTTTCTCCCGGTCGCTGTGGACGGTCACCACTCCAAGAAATAGATTGTCGCGTGCAAAACCCGTGACGAAATGCTTCGCGACCTTTAGCTTGAGCGAGGCTACGATATCTTGACGAACTCTCGGCGTCGCAGTGGCCGTCAATGCAATTGTCTGGACCCCGCCGAGAAACTCACGAAACTTGCCCACACGCTGGTAATCGGGGCGAAAGTCGTGCCCCCACTCGCTGATGCAATGGGCTTCGTCAATAGCAAGCAGCTGCACCGGAGTCGACCGGATTGCGTCAAGAAAGGTAGGATTGCGAAGCCGCTCCGGCGCTACATAAAGAAGCCGATAATGCCCACCGGCAACCCTCTCCAATCGGTAGGCTTGCTCCGAGGGGCTCAGCGTGCTATTGATCAGGGTCGCCGTGATGCCCCGTTTGGTCAGCCCGTCGACTTGATCTTTCATCAAGGCAATGAGGGGGGAGACGACAATGGTCAACCCGGTGCGGACAAGGCTGGGTAACTGGTAGCAGAGACTTTTGCCACCACCCGTCGGCATAACACACAAGCAATCGTTACCAGCGATGACGTGGTCGATGACCTCGCGCTGGCCTCGCCGGAATTCCGCCATGCCGAACTGGTGCAATGCCTCTTGCAGGTCCAAGTTGACGGTGTTGCTCATCACCAATCCATGCAGGGAATCGACGGTTCGGGCGAATCGAAAACACCATCGTCCGATGGGGGTTTTCAGCGGTGGGACACTCCCACCGATTTGCCCAGTTTACCGCAATCGCCGCCAATCCCAAAGACCCATCGATCGGGCGTAATGCTTAGCGCTGAGGCGCTGGCATGGGGCGAACCACTTCACCTGCCGAAGGGCTGGTTGCATAGGTCGATGGAGCACTGCCAATTGAAATCGGTTCTCCGACATAATCGGTCTCGTAAGCCCCGTATCCGGATGCAACGCCGTTTCCGCATGTGGTGCATCCCGGTGCAGGAGCCGCCGGTGCGCATCCAAGATCACATGGTTCACCGTAATTCGCGGGACCATGAATCCGATTGTGAAGACGGGTCAGAATATTCGGACGCCAGCCTTGGCCCGTCGTGCATCCAGCAAACGCCATAATGAAAGCGGCGTAGAGTATGGTAAGTTTCTTCATTCCCTTTATCCTCAATTCGATTGTGTCCAACCTGGTACACGAAAAAGCGAACAACTCTACGTCGCCGTTTCTACAAGGCAAATTGAGCCGCCGGAATTTTCGAATTTATTCCAGATTTCCTAACCCTCCCAATCCAGTTCAAGTGCTAGAGTTTCGCACTGCTTCACGTTCGAACCTCCGTAGACGGGTCAGGATCATGGATTGGCTGCCATGCAATCGCGAGTCTGGTAATAACAAGGGATGCCACACATCGAGCTTGCGCTCGCTCGCATCCCTGCTACCGCTCCTTCTCCTTAACCCACTGCTTCTTTCTATCGGAGTCAATCTCCATACGGATGTTCGAGCAAACGACCTTGCCAACACCCAGGCAGACATCGAACTCACCGATGAGCCGATCTCCGTTCGATGCTCCCCCCAATCAGAAATCTACGAACTTTCGACGAGGCACTTGCCCGATCGTTTCTGCACCATCCGCGAAGACTTACCCCCTTTCCAAGTCAACGCTTGGACGGGGAATTGTTGGGAACGATCCACGCTCCATGCTGCACTCGGACAAGTCGATGCACCGCTGCCAGACAAGCCGACCATCGTGTATGTGCATGGCAATTTCATGGAGAGAAACAATACGCTCGAGCGCGTCCGCATTATCGACGCCTACCTCAAACGAAATGCCAGAGAAGACTATCGACTGCTTTTGTTCTCATGGCCTAGCCAACGAGAATCCCGTCCGATTCGCGATGTCTATGAGAATGCAGAGTCTGCGGAGGACCAAGCTTTGTACTTGGCATGGATACTGCGACAGCTACGCTCTCAGTCGCGAGTGAGTATCCTGGCTTTCTCGTTCGGTGCACGAACCGCGACCGGAGCTTTGCATCTCGACGCAGGAGGAAGCATCCCTTCCCTCTCTATGAGCCAACCGGACTCCCCACGCCTCTTTCCCTATCGCGTTGGGTTGATTGCACCGGCCATCGACAAGACTTGGTTGGACGACTGCGGCAGACACCAACTGGCCCTCAGTCAAGTCTCCCACTTCATCAACATGTACAATTCAAAAGATCCTGTACTGCGACGCTTTCGATTTATCGATCGACTGACTCGCCCCATCGCGGGCGGTTTTGCCGGTTTCGAAGGACTCACCGATGCAACATCCACCTTCAACGTCACCGGGACCCCTACTTCAAACGGGGGCCAAGGCCTCTTGGTCAAACAATACGATTGCAGCCGCGCGATCGGTAGCACCCACAGCGAAAAAAGCTACCTGGGTGAATGCCCCTACTTTCAAATCATGATCGATACCTTACTTTGGAACACGGACGATCTTGGCCAACGGATCTGTGACACTGTTAGCCGATAGCTCGGCATTCCGCTGCGTCAGTGAAGACCGCGCATTGCGCGAATTCGATCCGCACGCTCCCGTTTGGTCACTCTCCGACACAGGGCCCATCTGGGGTGCCTTCCTCGTCGAACGATTCCGAACCCTCCGCGGGAAGGCGCTGCCCCTCACAGAACATCGCATTCGACTGCGACTCGGTGCGGAATATTTTGGATGGTCTTCCCAACCTATCCTCGAGACTTTCGACCAACTCGTCGAATCTCTCCTGAACGCGAATCGCAATCTCCTTGCCGATTCCGGGGATGCCAGCGTTGTCGCTCTCTTTTCACCCACCGCCACCGGTTGGGAAGCCATGGGGTATCTCCTCCCCATCCCCTTCGCGCGACTGGACCATTGGTATCGTGAAGGTGCATCGCTTTGTTCGGTATCGATTCGGGCTCCCTCAGCGGATTGCATACCGGTCGCCATCAAACACCGAAGCCGGCTCCCTTACTGGATTGCGGATCAGCAAGCCAAAGCGAAAGAACCAGACGCTATAGCGCTGCTGCAAACCAACCGAGGAACCCTGGCTGATACCTCCCTGGCCAATATCGCTTTATGGAGTGAGGAATCGGGTTGGACCACGCCGCTCGATAGCGAGTGCCATCCTGGGACAACCCTCGCCAAAACCATTCGCATCCTGGCAGAGTCTGGGGAAGCCGTCGTGAAAAAGTCGCTTACCCCTCACGACCTTCAACGGGCGGACGCGGCGATCATGCTGGGATCGACCGGCTTGATATGGCCCATCGGACGCTGGAACGGAGAATCTCTTGGGTCCAAACAGGGAGTAGCGAAGTGGAAGGAACTGGAGGCACGCTGGATCGAGTTCGCGGGCTTGGATTTCGTTGCCCAAGCCTCCGCGTACGCGAATCGCGATGTCCGTCGTTAGAGCAAACTACTTGCTGAATTGCTCCATCGCTTTGTCAAAGATCTCTCCGTACACCAACTCTCCACCCTGGTGTCCCACAATGCTCACCATCAGGGCCAAGAGCATCGCGCCGACTTTCCAGAAATTCCGCAATCGGGTGGATTCACCTCGCCCCGAGAAAAGGCCGATGATGACGACGACCAAACTCAACAGGAGCATCAGACTTCCTACCCACCGGTGGTAGAACAAGGTCATCTCTTCGTGCGACGCGTTTCGCCCGAGCGATTGATTCCACGCAGGGTAGCCGCGCTGGTCCGCAAAAGACCAGCCCATCACGACCGCCGCGATCGTGGAGAGCGTGGCGATCCACAAGCAATGAAAAGCCATGCTTTCGCAGCGTTTGCCAAGGAAATACGACAGGAACGAGCAGACACCTGCGACAATAAAAAGTGCGATGGGAAAGTGTACGACCGCGGGATGAAAATACCCTATCGCACGATAGCTTCTTTGCCAAAACGATCCGCCCACGACCGGCGCCACGGGAGCGACCGGTGAAGCCGCGTCGGTCGCGACTCCCAATGTTACCCCGTCGGGCCAAATCGCTCCTTCGTCGATCCAAAGCTTGAGCAGCGCCAATTTCTGCGGAGCCATGGGCCCGTCAGGCGGCATGACCAAACTCTCAGTATCGATTGTCTTGGATGGCTGGATCAAGTAGTCGGTCCAGAGCGAACTGGCCGAAGCGTCCCCAGGCTCTATGTAACCCAACACGGCTTCCCGATCGCCAACTTCGAACCCTCCCTTCGCCTTCTCCCCTTGATGACACGAAAAACATTCGGACTTCAAAAGCGGCGCAATATCCTTCGCAAAATCGACGATCCCCTTCTTGGGTTCCGTCTCCTGCTGAGGCTCGGTAGTTCCGGCCGGTACGGGCTCGGCCGTCGACGCGTCGGGGGGATCTTGAGAAACCCCGCTGGTGGGAATCGCGAAGTGCAACGAGACGAGTGCCGCAAAAAGCAGCGCGCACCGGATTGCAAACCGATGGTTTTGACTCGCCGGGGAATGATTCGATGGATATGCCATGTTCAGTTTATTCTTATTCCGAAACGTTCGATTTCCGTTGGGCGAACAACCAAGTGTAGAACTCAGGGTTTTTGTAGGTGACGGTCCAACTATCGTGCTGCAAGTCAGGGTACTCGGTGTATCGAGGATTGCCCCCTACCTTTTTCAATGCCTCGATCATCTCCTGCGATCGAATCACTTTCACAACCGGATCTTTCGCACCATGGAAACACCAAATCGGCAAGTTGCGAAACCGCTCGACCGTTTTGGGATCACCGCCACCACATATCGGTGCGGCGGCTGCGAAAAAGTTGGGATAACGAGCGATAGCATCCCAAGTTCCATACCCACCCATGGATAGTCCTGTGATATAGATCCGTTCGGTGTCGACCCCCGCGTTCTCGACCATCTCGTCCACCAGCTCCTTCAAAAGCTGCATCGAGTCGCTGGCTTGATCGGGTAGCTCGCTCGAAGGCTTGCTCCAATCCACCTCCGACCACTTCTTGTCTTTGGGGCACTGCGGGATCAGGACATACGCTGGGAACTCTTTGCGACGGGCTTCGTCGGCAAAGTCCTTGGCACCATGCTTGAGAGTACTGACATTGTCATCGCCGCGTTCACCCGCTCCGTGCAAGAAAACGACGAGCGGATACTTTTTGCCAAAGCTGTACTGATAGGGCTTCATCAGTCGGTACTTAAGAGTCTGATTGCTCGCACCCACATACTCGCGAGGCTCGTAAATCGATTCGATGGGGACCGCAGCAGTTTGCGATGGAGTGCTTGGCACGATTTGTTTCGACGCAGGGGATGGATTGGGAGAAGATGACGGTGCCGAGTTTTTTTCTTGCGCCATGCCCACCGACGACAAGGCCGATACGGCGAGTGCGGCGTGCAAAGCCCAACGCAGTTGCGATCGAGATTTCATAAACGGATCCTTATTAGCTAGCAATGGATTAGCCCTGGTAAATACGGGACTAGGCGTGAATGCCCGGGGGGTTTTGGAGAGACCCGTGGTGGGAAGGGGGGAGGGGAAAGGAGGCCTAGGCCAGCTCTTAGTATAGTTCTAGTTGCGACGCTCCCAAAGAGGAGGTGGCCCGGTTCTTGGAACCACCGAAGGTTTCCCGTTTGAACCCGCTTCGGTACTCTATGAAATAGACGCAAACACCAGAAACTCGCACGCCTAAGGGAAAACACGCCATGCCAACGATACGAAAGCTCCCCGTCGGGCTGGTCAATAAAATCGCTGCAGGCGAAGTCATCGAAAGACCTGCGAGCGTCGTCAAGGAACTGCTGGAAAACAGCATCGATGCCGGTGCGGGCTCGGTCGAGGTCTCGATCGAAGGTGGCGGAATTGACTTGATCCGCATCACCGATAACGGTTGCGGAATCGCTCCAGAACAACTCCCCTTGGCCATCGCCCCCCACGCAACGAGCAAACTGCCTCATGATGACGATCTCTTCGATGTGCGAACCCTAGGATTTCGCGGAGAAGCATTGGCCTCGATCGCAGAAATCAGCCATATGTCGATTCGAAGCCGCACGACCGATAGTGACTGCGCGTCCATTCTCAGCGTCAAGGGTGGAGAAGCGGAACCCGTTCAACCGACTTCGGGACCGATCGGAACCACCATCGAGATCCGGCACTTATTTTTCAACACCCCTGTCCGTCGCAAGTTCATGAAAAGCGCACAGACGGAAATGGGGCACGTCGTCGAAGCCTTCACCCGCATCGCCTTGGCCTACCCGCATGTCCATCTCGTGCTAAACAACGGTTCTCGTACCCTCTACGATCTGCCGCCAACCGAACGCTGGTCCGAACGGATCCGAAAATTCTTTGGCGACGAAGTTGCCGATGCCTTGATCTCCATCGACCAAAAAGATGAACGCGTCTCGATTCGAGGTTACGTCGCAGATCCATCGGTTTCTCGCAGCAATAACCGTATGCAGTACCTCTTCTTGAACGGTCGTTACATTCGAGACCGAGCGCTTCAACACTCCCTCGGAGAAGCCTATCGCGGACTCCTTATGGTCGGCCGAATGCCAGTCTGTTTCTTGCACATCGATATCGACCCTAAAACCGTCGATGTCAACGTCCACCCCACCAAAGTCGAAGTTCGCTTCGAAGATAGCGGCGCCATCTATAGCCGCCTCCTCTCCGGCCTGCGCACTAAATTCCTCAATAGCGATTTGGTCGCCCGCGTCAGGACCTCCGATTCCACCTCCCATCAAGTGGACTCCACGGCAGCAAGCAGCCTGCCTGTCCCCCTCGCTGCCGGACGTGGAATCCCCAATCCCAACGAACTCCTAGATTGGGCCAAAACGACTACCAACGCTCTCCCAAGCCGCTTGCCCGAATTTCGTCCTTTCTCTCCCACCTCCCGAGGGCAATCCCTCGACGATCCCTTCTTTGGTCCTTCATTACCCACCGTTGCACCGACGCCCTGGTCGACATCGCCGACCGGATCGGATCTACCTCCCACCGCGGTGGTCTGGTCTGCCGATCGTCCTGTCGCGTTGATGGATGACGAGACCGAAGCGATCGATTCCGACGCCCCTCTCGCACCCTCCTACGCGAACAGTGGGATCGACAAGTCCTCGATTGACGGAACGAAAGCAAACATCGGGTTCCAAATTCACAATCGCTACCTGATCACCGAGGACGAGCAAGGCATGGTGATCATCGATCAGCACGCCCTTCACGAACGTATCTTGTACGAGCAAATCAAGAATAAAGTCTTAGCCAAGACGCTGGATGTCCAAAGATTGCTGGTCCCCGAAACGATCACCCTCTCTGCCGCCGAGACGGCGATGGCGTTGGAATTCCAAGATGTTCTGCGGGAAATCGGCATCGACATTGAGCCTTTCGGAGGGGACACCCTCCTCGTGTCCTCGTACCCAGCCATGCTACAAGGAATCTCACCGGGCGAAATGCTGCGTCAAGTGCTCGACCCGCTCATGAGCGGCGGAAAGAAACCCGACGTCCGAAACTTGCTCGACGAACTCATGAACATGGTGGCTTGCAAAGCGGCAATCAAGGCAGGTGACCGGCTTACCAGCGACGAGATTTCGTCGCTCCTATCCCAACGCCACCTCTATCACGACACCCACCATTGCCCGCACGGACGACCGACCGCACTGTTTTTCTCACGCGAGCAACTCGATAAAATGTTCAAGCGGACGTGAACTTCGTTAGGTAGCATCACCATCGGAGCCGCACTGCTTCCCAGTGCGCCAACGTCGAACTCCCCATCCAGCGATCGCAATCGCACCGCAAAGCGCAAAACTGGTTGGCTCGGGTACGGCGCTGAATCGCAGATTGTCCATGGCGACGTAGGCGGGAGTATTCATGCCATACAACCCAACATCCGAGGAAGCAAACTCTAAACGGACGGATCGGACTCCGGATAGAATCGACAAATCGATGGTACGCCAATCGTCCAAAATATAGTCTTGCGCGTTGTTCGCGAATCGATAGTCGGCCAGATCCACCGTCACCGATCCTGTTTGATTCCCCGTCGCATCGAGCCCGTCATATCCCCTGAGGGTGACTTGGAACCAATCGGAGTCGTTCCCAGTCACCCCCCCAAACTTCTTCGCGAATTGATCGCCATTGGCCATCGACAGCGCTGCGTAAGTGGAGTTTGTGATATCGACAGATTGCAGAAGTGAAATGGTAGGTAGATTGATCGTGGCCCTCGAACCCGTGGCGATCGCATAGTTCTGGCCGATCGCAACGCCACCTACGCCATTGGCCCCGCCCCCTGCATAGGACGCATACTGGTTGGTGAACCCTACAGTCGTGGTATCGACTACGTTGCTATACGACCAACCGCTCCAGCTTCCCCAACTCGCGTTGTACGAATTGCTAAAAGAAACTCCTTGACTGCTCCACCCCCCCGCACCATCCGACCCGTTGTAATAACTATTAGGGGAAAGTTGAAACTCATCGAACGTAACCGTGGTCTGCGATAACGCGTAAGAAGGGGCCAAGATAAAAGTGATCGCGAGCAACAATATGGAAATGGAAATCTTCATGGTGTAAGTCCTTACGAGAATAGGGATCAATGCGAGTAACGTGGAAAGGCGCACTCGGTCCGAAAGTCGCGACCGAGAAGTAAGGCGCAACAAATCCACAGGTGATTAGCTTGGTCGAGAATAAACTAGTCGGTCACGACTTCCCCACCCCGACGCGAAAGGAGGGCAGCGAGTACTTGCGGTTCGGTCTGCTCCTCGACAAAGCGAGCAGAACCATCCCCAAACAGAAAAAGAGAACCGCCGGTGTGATAGCTATGAAACTCCTGACCAAAATCGCAGAAGTTACCTTGCCGGCTCTTGAACACCGTGTGACATGATGGCCACCTGGAGCTGTTCGCCGTTCGGGTGTTGATCGGCGTGCTTTGATCAAAGAGGTTTCGGTGCCCAACCCAAATCGAATGCAGCCCCTCCGGTGCCTCCCCCAACACGACCGTATTGGATGACCCGTCGGTGATGTCGACCAATCCGATCTGACGCTCGCTTCCGAACAAAAGCACGCCCCGTCCACCACCAGACAAATCTCCTTGCTCGCTATAGTTGTTTTGACAATTCAAATTTGGGTAGCATCGCAGTCCGCGCTCTCCATAATTGCCGCCATAATCCGTTCGCCCAAAGAGAACCGTCGAATTGGGCGTATCTCCATTGGGACGTGCCATCACCGTCTTCGGCGCCGACGGACAAAGGTAAATGGGGATAGTCCTTGCACCCGCCACATGATTCACAGGATCGATATAAGGGAGCCGAAGATCCATCTCCTCGTAAATGGCTTGCTGCTCGATGAAAGGCAACAACACCGTCCCCCAACTCGGCCTCCAACGAGCACGAATCGCGGCCGAAGTCTCGCTCACGGAACCGGCCCCTCCAAAGGGAAACCTGTTGTAAAGACTGTGGTAGTTATGGAAACCGATCCCCATCTGCTTCAAGTTGTTGACGCACTGAAGCCGACGCGCGGCCTCCCTCGCCGCTTGCACGGCAGGCAAGAGCAATGCGACCAAGACGCCGATAATGGAAATCACCACCAATAACTCAACGAGCGTAAATCCAGACTTGGCTCCACCGCCGGGCTGGCCTTCTCCGCTTCGATGGGCACCATTGCTCAACAAGCTTGCCAATCGCTCCCGACTGGCCTCCACGATCGACTGCTTTACGCGGTCTGAAACCAAACTCCAAGCTCCGATCTCGGCGCGGGTTCGACCGCACCCCAAACACTGCTCCTCGGCATTCAGCTCGCACACTCGAATGCACGGGGACGACACCGAAGGGCGTAAACCATTCGAGCCGGCACCAGCCGGAACCGGTCGAACGCGAGTCGGGAAAACGGACGAAGTCACTGCGGGTTCAGGGCTATTCACGAGACGGCATACATCCATGGACCCGATGCGTACAGCGAGATGCCCATCCAGCCCAACCTGCGAACGATCGAATCGTCGCGCAGCATCGAACGGTAGGTACCTGACTTAAGAAGTACGAACTGGAGCCGTTAAAGGATTACAATGGACCAGCGGGTTGTTCCGCAAAGGAAGTCTGCTGCAACAGCCGCCCCAAACCTGGAGGGCACTTAGCTGTCTAGCTCTTAGTAGGTCTTCTGACTCACTGCCAACCATCCCTCATTGCCTTCTCACCCGAACAATCTCGAGCAATGGCGCTTCCAAAGAAGGAGCGATGGTTTGAAACGCGATTCGCGTTTCGGGCAGCACACAGCGGCCGGACCGTCCCGGAATTGCCACATCAATCGTAGCGCACCGGAGTTCCCTGTTTGCAAAATCGCTTGCGAGCGATCTGCCACCAAGAGCCCCCGAAGTGTAAACAATCGCGAGCAACCCGTCAATCGATTTGATTCCTTCCTGGCCAACGGAAAGAATCCCGTCCCACGCCGTGGTATACTGGCGTCTAGCCCCCCAGCCCCGCCGCAATCCGCGCTCCCACTTGCTTCCGAACTCCCTCCTTTTTCACCACCGATCTATGGTTACCGTTCTACCCAAACGACTTGCCACGCGATTCTCCTTTGCCACTGCCCTCACGCTTGCTTACTTTGGTGCATCGGTTGGTTTCTGCCTGGAATCCCCTGCCCCGTCGGCAGCTGCCACCATCGATTACTCCCGGCAAGTCCAACCGATCTTGACCAAATACTGCAGCGGATGCCACAACGACGACGATGCGGAAGCGGATGTGCAACTCCACTCGCTCGAAGCCCTGCAATCGTCGGACAAGGCAGCGGGATTGATCGTTCCCAAGAACGCGGCCGATTCCAAACTTTGGAAGCTGATCGAAGGTTCATTGGAACCTGTCATGCCCCCCGTCGACGAAACGCAACCCACGGACGTCGAGAAACAAATCCTTCGCGACTGGATCGATCAAGGTGCTTTGGGCGAATCCAAATCCCTTTCTCTTCGCGAGCGTTGGAATCTCCCTCGATCGTCATCCGCTTCGAATCCGCCAGGCCTTTACGCGATGGCTCCCGCCTCCTCCGATACTTGGATCATGGGATACCAAGACCATGTCGCCATCAAAAAATCCCAGTGGATGGAACGCCAGTCTCTCCCCATCACGGGGAGAATTACCAAACTGCGTTTTGCCAAAGACGGAAAGCAAGTGGCAATCATCTCAGGCATCCCCGGCTTGGGAGGACAAATCACCATTGCAGAATTCCAAAATGGAAGCTTGACCCATCGACGAACTATCGAAGGTCACTCGGATGCCATCTATGGCGTCGCGTGGAGCCCCGATGGTCAGTCGCTAGCGACATCCGGGTATGACAAGTCGGTGCGCCTGTGGTCGGTTGCCACCGGTGAGCTTGTGCGAACCTTCTCCGGCCACAATGGAGCCGTCTACGACGTCGACTTCGATCCCACCGGACAAGTTATCGCGACGGCGAGCGCTGACGAAACGATCAAACTCTGGCGCGTCGATTCCGGCGAAAGACTCGATACCATGGGTCAGGGGGAAGCCGAACAATACGCTGTTCGCTTTTCCCCCTCCGGGGACTCGGTACTAGCGGTTGGTGCCGATCGGCGTATCCGCGTCTGGAAAATCCAATCTCTGACCACTCCCACTGTCAGCCCAATGTTGCATTCGGTCTTTGCCCACGAAGCGGCTGTGGTCGCCGTCGCCTTCTCTCCCGACGGAACCAGAATCGCGACGGCTGGCGAAGACCGTTCGATCAAAGCTTGGACGTGGCCAACTATCGAACCACTCGGTGAAGCGGGACGGATCACCGATGTTCCGACCTCTCTCTTTTGGAAGGATGCCAAAACATTCGTCGCGTCATCGATCGACGGAAAGGTGCATCAGTTTGTTTCACCAAGCACTCCATCCCAGCCGATCAATCCAACCACCCCTCTGCCACCTGCCGCGTCGGAGAACCACTCTGTCTCGAATCCCAGTGAAGGCAAAACCAGTAAAGGCAATCCTAGTGATGGCCAAACGGTGCTCGAATTTGGGGAAGTAACTCAGACTCGCTCCCCTGCGACGGCCCAGCATCTCCAACCACCCTGCCGCGTCTCAGGGGCCTTGTCCGAATCGGACGCGAGATCTGCGGCCCCTGGAGACTGGTATTCCTTGGACGCCAAAGCGGGCGAGCCATGGCTCATCACTATCGAAGCCGCGACCCAAAAATCGCCGATGGATAGCTTTGTGGATATTCTCGATGCGAGCGGAAAACCGGTGCTCCGCACGCGATTGCAAGCCCTTCGCGAATCCTACTTTACCTTCCGCGGAAAAGACTCCACCATCGCAGATGACTTCCGCATGCATCGATGGGAAGACATGGAACTCAACGAATACCTCTATGCGGCAGGCGAAGTAGTGCGGTTATGGCTTTATCCCCGTGGTCCTGACTCGGGGTTCAAGGTCTACCCGGGGGAACGCAGTCGCTGGACCTACTTCGACACCACAGCGACGACCCACGCTCTCAATGAGCCCGCTTGGATTGTCCGAGAATTGCAAGCGAACGAAGCTCCCACCCCAAACGGACTCCCAGTCTTCCCGATCTACTATTCGAATGACGATGAATCGACCCGACGTCTTGGCAAGGACAGTCAATTGACTTTCACCCCTCCCGAAGATGGCCGCTACCTGATTCGCGTTCGCGATGCACGCGGGCAATTCGGGGACGCCTACCGATACCGTTTGGTCATCACGCGCCCCAACCCTCAGTTTTCACTCCAACTGGAACCTGCCGAAATCACCATGCGATCTTCGGGCGGAGCCGAGTTCAGCCTGGTTGCCAATCGACGAGAGGGGCATCGCGAACGCATCGACATCCGACCGGTCGACCTTCCGGTAGGCCTCGCGATGACCAGCGATCTAAACGTCGAATCGGACCAAATCCGATGCGTTGCCACCTTCACCGCGACCCCCGAAGCGTTTTCCAAACTGCCCGACGCGTTCTCGATCCAACTTGAGGCGACGTCCCACTCTGCCAACTACCCCCAGCCGCAGTCGGAAACCCTCACCTTGAAGGTCAAAAAAGTGGCCAAAGAAACCATGCCTCTTAAGTTGGTTGGGAAATCCGATCCCGATGACGCCGAACCCATTCGTGAATTTACGTTGCAAGCAGGTACGACTGGCGTCTTAAAACTCGTCATCGATCGCGGCAAACTCGAAGGGGATATCTCGTTCGGAAATGCGGAATCAGGACGAAACCTCCCCCACGGCGTGTTCGTGGACAATATCGGTCTCAACGGGCTCCTCATACCTGCCGGGCAATCCACGCGCGAAGTCTTTATCACTGCGGCCAAGTTCGTGCCTGAGCAAGTCCGCCACTTCCATATCAAAGCCAGTGTGGATGGCAATCCGACCACCCTCCCTGTCGCCATCCGTATCGTCCGCTAATCGGAATCCCACAGTTAAGTACCGATGGCCTCCTCCAAGCAGCCTCAGTGACCTTGCGTCCTATCCCTCTTTGAAGCTCCCCAAGATCATGGTACGACTGCACGACACATGCCCTCGCTGCTGGACTATTTCCTCGCATCTCTTGACTTGGACCGCCTGGCTTGGGTGCATCGTCTTGTTCGTGCCGTCGGCATCCGGGCAATCGGACTTGGAGAAGAACGAATTCCCTTGGGCCCCCTACCTCACTAGTCGTGTCGAGGAGATCGAAGCCCAAACGGAGCAAGACCTGAGCAAGATCACGCGTGAGAATTGGAGCGACCTGCAGCAGAAATGGCGAGCTGAATTGCAGGAAATGCTGGGCCTCAAGCCTTGGCCGGAGAAGACCCCGCTTGCAGCCCAAGTCACCGCAACTCTCGAAGGAGACGGATATCGCGTCGAAAACATTCATTTCCAACCCAGCCCCAAACTGTTCGTGGGTGCCAATTTGTATTTGCCGACGGGTGAACGTCCAAACGCGGGTTGGCCGGTCGTGCTTTATGTATGCGGACACGCGCGAGTCGATGAGTTCGGACGGTTGGCCGGGAACAAAACGAGCTACCAACATCATGGTATTTGGTTCGCTCGCCACGGCATGGCATGCTTGATCGTCGACACCATACAGCTCGGGGAGTTTCAAGGAGAACACCACGGGACGTATAAACTGGGACGCTGGGACTGGATCAGCAAAGGATATACGCCCGCTGGAGTGGAGGCGTGGACCTGTATGCGAGCGATCGATTACTTGGAGTCTCGAATCGAAATGGACTCCGAACGGATCGGTGTTACAGGTCGAAGCGGAGGAGGTGCTTACAGTTGGTACGCCGCAGCCTTGGATCCACGCATCCGCGCGGTTGTTCCCGTCGCGGGTATCACCGATCTTCGAAACCATGTCCTCGATGGCTGCGTCGAAGGTCATTGCGACTGTATGTACATGGTCAATACATTCCGCTGGGACTACGGCAAACTCGCAGCTTTGATCGCCCCACGCCCGCTTCTTTTGACCAACACAGACTCCGACTCTATCTTCCCTCTCGATGGTGTAATTCGAATCCATCGTCAACTCGAATCCTTGTATCGCCAAGTGGGTAAGCCTCAAGATTATGGGCTACTCATCGGGCCAGGTCCTCACAAGGATTCGCAGGAACTGCAAGTAGGCGCTTTCAAGTGGCTCCATTTGCACCTAACGGGGAAGGAGATCCTCGTCGATCGTGCTGCCACCAAAGAACTCGCCCCGCATCAACTAGTAGCGTTCCCCCAAGAACTCCCTCTCGACGAAAAAGTGACCGGAGCAGCGCAGTGGTTTGCATCGAAAGACACCTCCCCCCGACCTGAAAATTGGGAAAGCGAAGGAAAGGCCTGGATCAAGCGGATCGAAACGATTGAACCGTTCGAATCGCGCAAAGGGGCTTTCGAAAATGCCCAAATGCTACAGAGTGGCACCGGAGACAAATGGAAATGGACTCGCTATAGCACCTCCCAGGAATCGGGCTGGCCAGCCGAATGGCTGCGTGTCGAACCCAACGCGAGCGTCGGGGAAGATACCACCTCGACGGAGAAAAACCACTTGTTGCACCTGGGTATTTCTGCGCCGCGAGAGAATGGTTTCGATGCGGCTGGGAGCGAATGGATCCGGGCTATCTTGACCAGTGGAACGATCTCACAGGAATTGGAGTCCGCTCCGACGGCAACCCATTGGATCTTGCTTCCACGAGGCTCGGACCTGGAATCGCGATTCCCTGGCGTGAAAACGCGCACGCAGTTCCATCGACGTCTTTATTTGGTAGGAGACTCCTTGGAACAGCTTCAATTCCGCGACGCTTGCGGATTTTGGGATTGGGCTCGACCAGACGTAACACGGGAATTGAATCGAGACACATTGGCGAGTTGGAAGATCATTGGACATGGTCGTGCGGGTATCTTGGCGACGCTTTTGACCTGGCGAGCTATTTGGAACGAGGCCACCAACGCGACAGCTCCCGAAGTAGTCGTCCGAAACGTCAACGACGATTGGCGATTGCAAAGCGTCTTCCCCGGTTTCGCGGCCAAGTGGCAGTACAGTCAAATCGTCGAGTGGCTGGGCGATCGAACTACCGTGACCAAATTGACGGGTAGCGAAGAGGAAGGCCCCGTTGAACTGGTCGACCCCTCGAACGAACCCCAGCAATCAACTGGGATGAAGATTGTCGAAGTGGGGTCGCACCGCGCGACGGTCTGGAGCCGGTCGACGCGATGGCCCTTGCCGAACCTCGGAGACTTACCGCAAGTCGAATTCTCCCAAACCACTCCCTCGGGACAGCGTCAGCAAGGAGCCATATTGCCTGCCGACTCCATTGCAGGGTTGCGATTCGGTGTGCCTGGCGTGCCCGCCGAAATGAGAGTCCGTTGGAAGCCATTGGGTCGAGGGACTTGGCTCGCATCTCCTTGGCAGCAAGCCGACGAGTCAACCGACTATTCCCTTCTAACCTCCCTATCCGATTTGGACGCCAATACCTTGTATGAGGTCCGAACCGAAGCGCGCGTTTCCGCGAAAGGCCCGGTCTCGGTGCACAGCGGCCAATTCAAAACATTGCCCCTCCCCGATGAGAGAGCGCCCCTTCGTTTGGCCGTGGGAACGTGCCAAGAGTTCGACGATCGTGATGGTCCCTTCGGATTCGAGGCGTATCGAACCATGCGGAAGCGCAAAACCGATTGCTTCTTCATGGCGGGAGACGTCGTGTATTACGACAAGCTAGCCAGGTCAGTCCCTTTGGCCTTCTATCATTGGCAGAGAACCTACGGGCTGCCCAGCGTCGTCGATTTCCACCGAAACATTCCGGCGTATTTTCTCAAAGACGATCATGACACCTACGTCGACGATAGTTGGCCGGGAAAACGAGCCAAGTGGACCGATGACTTCACATTCGAAGACGGGCAACGCATCTTTCGCACCCAAACCGGCCTGCCCGACACTCCTTACCGAACATTTCGAATGGGACGCGATCTGCAGATTTGGATGCTGGAAGGTCGCGACTTTCGCACCCCCAATGTGGCGCCGGATAGCGATGAAAAATCGATTCTTGGTGTCGAACAAAAACGATGGTTGATGGAGACACTAGCAGAGTCGCACGCGAAGTACCGCGTCGTCATCTCCCCGACTCCCATCGTGGGGCCTGATCGGGAATCCAAGAAAGACAACCATTCCAATTCCGTATTTGCAACGGAAGGGAAAGCGATTCGGGCGGCGTTGTCCAAGATTCCCGGCTGCTTGGTCATCTGTGGTGATCGGCACTGGCAATACCACAGCATCGATCCAGAAACGGGATTGCAGGAGTTCTCCGTCGGGCCGATAAGCAACCGTCATGCGGGAGGATGGAAGAAAGAGGATTTCCGGCCCGATTTCCATCAATTCCTTCGAGTGGCAGGAGGCTACCTCGAGCTTGAATTGACCTACGCCGCCGATACTCCGTCTCTACACATCCGGCACCTCGACCCCTTCGGCGCCACCGTCCATGACGTAGCGCGCTAGCCGTTTCGTCAACGTCACAAACCTTCCTTAATCCATTCCCAAGATCGGTTCTTGAGCGAACGCGAGAACCGGGTATATTTAGCGTCGATGCGGGTGTAACTCAGTGGCTAGAGTGTTAGCTTCCCAAGCTGAAAGTCGAGGGTTCGAATCCCTTCACCCGCTCTTTGGTTTTTCCTAGCGCCGCTGCGCTAGATGAGTCTATGCCGCCCCAACCAGGACGAAGAACCGCATGCCATCGAATGATATGCGAGGGAATCGGGGTCGCTCTTTCGATTACTCCCACCAACGAACCTGATTTATGAATTGCTCGCGCATTCATACGAGTACGCCTATGGGCTGATTGTTAAGCGACGTAAACGCCCATGCAATCTTCTTGTCCTGCTCATCAACCCATCGTTTATCAGACAGCCGCTGGCATACTCACCTCACCGAAGATGATCCGTATGCGCAAGTTATGATTCTCCGGTGCAAAGAAGTTCGTTCCATGTTCTCGGTGCATCATCTTGTTCGCAATCGGCTCATCAGCCGCCATCTTGCGGCACTTCGAGCGATAGACTCGGGGGAATTACCCGCACATTGGCGGATTCGTCTAATGAGTTGGTTTAGTTCTTATTAGTGAACGCGCAGCTAGTCAATTGCGATACGAGCCAATTGCCTTTCTTGATCTGCAGTTATACAAACAACATAGTTTGCTCCGTCAAATGTTACGATAGAGCCAGGAGCCAAATTGGGATTGTCATTCAGATATTTCTCTTTCCTGCTGTCGAAGAAGCCCCTTCTCGAATTTTGAAAATGTTCAAATCGCTTCCTTTGTTCAATCATTGCTAGGCGAGACAGTAAAACTACCGAATTCAATAAGTCCTGTTTTTCGGTTGAATCAGCTGGAAGACTCGATGCATATTCGCCAATCAGACGGCAAGCGTTACCAACGGATGCAAAGTTATCGCACTCCCCAAAGCTATCTTCCATTTGAATCCTCATCTACTGTACACAAGGCGGCACCACATGCCGCAATCGGAGCTCCCAAGCAATCGGCGGGACCTGGGAGCGGAGTATCGAGGCAGCATATTACCCCTCCAATGCCGATGAGACAAGTTCCGCAAATTATGCCCTTATTCCTCTCCGCCACGCAAGCTGCGTAGCTCGCCTCCACGAGTGAATAGCAAGACATATAAGAGCCCTGGCATAAGCCCTCACACCAGTTACGGTGTGCCCAACTTCCTTTTGGACGGACGAACCACGGGGGAGCTGAGGCGACGCAGTTGCGGTTGCATATTATGTTTCGAGCGTTGCACAACTCAAGCGCTGCATCACGTGCGCTTTCGCAGCTTGTTCCGAGTGAATCAAGTTGTGAGACTGACGAACTCTCGAGAAACTCATACAGCCCCCACTCACTTCCCTCGTACCCGATCGGATCTCTCCCCAAAAACCTCCCCGTCTTCGGACTCATCCATCTTGCTCGAAAGTGATACAAGCCAACGGTCGCGTCCCACTCGCGGCCCGTGAAGGTGTAGCGATTGTTGATCAATGAACTCGACAGTACGGTACCACTCGCATCTAGGATCGTTGGCTCTCCATACGCACTGTAGGCGTACCTTTCAGCAACTGCTCCCGTAGATGTCGTGATTGCGGTGACAGAATACTGCTGGTTTCCTTGGTGATGCCAAGTGGCAGTGGTGGCTTCGGCAGGGGACGGACCAGAGCTGGCGTTGATAGAATGCACATGGAAGTACTGCCAAGAAGCGATAGTCGCTTCGGTGCAACCGAAGGCTGCGGCTGGCTCTCCCGTGCGAGAGTGCGGGGAGCGGAGCTCATGATCACGTTCCACGGTGGCGTTTTGGGTGTGCATAGACATTGATTGTAACGGATCACAATTTCGATTGCAGCGTTTCGAATCGGGGATGTCATCCTCGACGGCGCGTCGCGCGGAGCGAGCGTGCATCTCTGGCTCCCTTCGCCCCGCCCTGGGGGAGAAGGGCTGGGGATGAGGGGGAGAGTGTGCAATGTACGAAACGTAATTCGATACTCGGAACGGGTAATAAACCGATCCGGTGCTATGCCTCACGCTTCGTGATCATTTCTAGGTTGATCGCATCTTTCCAGCCGTATTTTCTTTCGTCCCTACCGGGACTGGCTCGATAATTGTGCGCATACCCAGCCTTGAAAGGCTGGGCTATTGTCTGCCGTCCCTACCGGGACTAAGAGCACAGTGCCATCGAGAAATCAGGACACTCCCCCAAAAGGTGGGTGCCTTCTATTCCCTTATTAATCGCCCCGATTAGCTGGGTGCCCACTATTCCGCGATTAGGTGGGTGCCTCCCTATTCCCGTGCGAGAGCGCGGGGAGCGGAGCCCATGAGCAGGTTCCATGGCGGCGTTTTGGGTGTGCATAGACATTGATTGTAACGGATCACAATTTCGATTGCAGCGTTTCGAATCGGGGATGTCATCCTCGACGGCGCGTCGCGCGGAGCGAGCGTGCATCTCTGGCTCCCTTCGCCCCGCCCTGGGGGAGAAGGGCTGGGGATGAGGGGGAGAATGTGCAAGGTACGAAACGTAATTCGATACTCGGAACGGGTAATAAACCGATCCGGTGCTATGCCTCACGCTTCGTGATCATTTCTAGGTTGATCGCATCTTTCCAGCCGTATTTTCTTTCGTCCCTACCGGGACTGACTCGATGATTGTGTGCAAACCCAGCCTTGAAAGGCTGGGCTATTGTCTGCCGTCCCTACCGGGACTAAGAGCACAGTGCCATCGAGAAATCAGGACACTCCCCCAAAAGGTGGGTGCCCCAAAACAACGGTTCGATGCTCCGAACGGCTAGTAAACCGATCCGGTGCTATGCCTCACGCTTCGTGATCATTTCTAGGTTGATCGCATCCTTCCAGGCGTATTTTCTTTCGTCCCTACCGGGACTGACTCGATGATTGTGTGCAAACCCAGCCTTGAAAGGCTGGGCTATTGTCTGCCGTCCCTACCGGGACTAAGAGCACAGTGCCATCGAGAAATCAGGACACTCCCCCAAAAGGTGGGTGCCCCAAAACAACGGTACTAGGTTGATCGCATCTTTCCAGCCGTATTTTCTTTCGTCCCTACCGGGACTGGCTCGATGATTGTGCGCATACCCAGCCTTGAAAGGCTGGGCTGTTGTATGCCGTCCCTATCGGGACTAAGAGCACAATGCCATCGAGCAATACTCGAAGGTACCCATCTCGCTTGATCGGTTCCTCCGATCCGAGGCTCGACTACCCCAAAAGGTGGGCGCTACCTATTCCTCATCATTCTCCCTCCGCGCATCTCCGTTATCTCCGCGGTAAGTCCCTCTTCGCCCCCCTGCTCCAGAGCTCTACCCAGAGTTTGCCGCTCGCGCGGTTTCGATATGCAATCGGTGATCGTCAACCGCGGAGGACGCGGAGGATCGTGGTGTTGGTCCCGTGTCGTATGCTCGAAGCCGAAGTTCCATTTTCTTTTCTCATTCCGGCGAGCTTGGACCTATGGTGTCACGCCCCAGGCTGATAACGAATGTGTTGGGACGCGGCGCACCAACGATTCCCGCAATGCCGCTACATTCGAGAGCAAGGAAAAATCCAAATGCTAGTTCTGAGTCGAAAAGTAGGTGAACGATTGGTAATCGATGGCAATATCACCGTCGAAATCGTCAAAATTCAAGGGAACCGAATCTCGCTCGGTATTGTCGCTCCATCCAACGTCAAAGTCCTTCGGGGTGAACTAGAGCGTACTCCAACCATTGAACAGGTCGTCGAACTCGTCGTAGAAGACGGCTTGCTGGTAGCTTGCTAAACGCCCCCGTGGTTCGCCAAACCCTCTAGCAGTTCTTCTACCAACTCAATGCCGTCTCTCACGAGCTAACAACACCAGAATGCAACTTCCGTCGTCGATGACACGGAGTCCTGCCTCCCGAGCGGCTCGACTAGCCTGTTCATCTTCTGCTCCCGGTTGCATCCATAGATTGCTCACACCCGCTGCGATCGCTTGCTCGACAATCTGGCGAGTGATATGCGGTGGGGTAACGATCGACAGAGACTCTGGGATAATTGGTAGTTCAGAAAGGGATGCGAATGCCGTATAGCCTTCGATCTCCACGGCCGACGGATTGAGTGGATAAACCGTGCGACCCGAGGCGAGCAAAGCACGGAAGACTTGATTGCCATATTTTGATCGCTCCCGCGATGCGCCAGCCACTGCGAAGGTGGATGCATTCATAAACTCTTCGAATGGATTCATGGGATCGAAGTTGCCTTGGAGGATTCTGGATACGTGCACATATGGGAAGAATCTTCGTGACCCAAGAGAATCCGGCGAACCAACGCGATCGAGGGACGTCTGTCTTCCTATGAACAGCTTGCCCTAATGTACACGCTCCACGCCCAAACCGCGAATAGACTCTCGGCCCCTATCCCCTATCATCTCGCGTTCTACGCATGGGAAAGGTTCCAAAGCTGGTCTTGGGAACCGGCGCCTGGTTGGCCTATTCGTCCGGCTTTCATCGAAGCTTGAAGGGCAACTGATTTCCACTCTTCGTTCTGAACAAAGGTAGGCCCATGAAATCCGATACCGCCCCATCCGTATGCGACACAAATGTTGCTGCGCGAATCGCTGGCGAAGACCTTAGAAAGGGTGACTTCATAACTGCCTTAACCGAAATGATCGAACTCCCATCGTTTCTTTGGTGTTGCGATTCGACAGCGACTCCAAAGGACGAGTTGGTTCGATTACGCTATCTCCCTTCCGATGCGGGCGAGCCCTTCCAGGTAATCGCCGTATGCCTCCCATTCGTTTATACCAAACGCTCGAATGGCAAGCTCAAGACGTTCGATACGCGAAAACATCAGCTGGCTCGACTTGATAAGCGTAGTGGCAAAACGATGTGGAAACACATGCTTCGAAACGCATAAATCGAATGACAACGCGACCCTTCGCCTGACTGAGGAGCGAAACGATGAACGGACCATCACCAAACAATCCGTATCCCATGCCTGGGTTTCCACAAGTCGGCTTTCTCAAGCCTTTGGTTCGGAACCCGATGATCGAAGTCGGTGACTACAGTTACTACGACGATCCGGAAGGTCCAGAACACTTTGAATCCAAATGTGTCCTGTACCACTTTCCATTCCTGGGAGACAAACTCATTATTGGAAAGTTCTGCGCGCTGGCTCGCCAAGTCCGGTTCATTATGAATGGGGCCAATCACAAAATCAGCGGCTTTTCATCCTTTCCGTTTTTCATATTTGGGAACGGATGGGAGTCGACAACGCCCTCGCCAGGCGACATGCCCTACAAGGGCGATACGGTGGTCGGAAACGATGTTTGGTTAGGCTACGATGCATTGATCATGCCTGGCGTCAAGATCGGTGATGGTTCCATCGTGGCTTCGAGATCCGTTGTGGTGAGCGACGTCCCCCCTTACTCAATCGTGGGGGGAAATCCTGCAAGAGTCATCCGTCCAAGATTTACCAGCGAGATCGTCTCCGAGCTGCTAGGGATCGAGTGGTGGCACTGGCCGATCGACAAAATCACCCGTAATCTACCCGCCATCGTGGGCGCCGACATCCATTCGCTTAGAATCGCTCGATAATGGCATTGCAACCCACCCGCGACGATGCCAACCAGCGAAGAAGCCTCTCGGATCGAAATCCACATCAATGAAACCAAACGAACTTGCTCCGTCCAATCCCCTGCCCCCGAGAGATGCCCACAAACGAGGATTGCATCGAACCATGACTCTCGGCGGGGCCTATGCCCTGCGGAATTACACCGTCAAACACTTGCAAGATTTAAAGGGCAAAACCGTTCTCACCGAGACCATGCCTTTTACAACGAGCGAAGCCGTGGCTGCCGAAGAAGCTGGCATCGATTTGATGAAGGTCAAATTCGACCCGGCGAACCCGGCCAGCGCCCTAGCAATCCGCCATGCAGCGCCCCACACCTTCATGACTTTCTGTATCGGCTTGACCAAGATCGCGACGACGGCCGAAGCGATTCGCGCGGGTTACGATGCGATGGAAATCGGGGCCGATGGAATCATGTGTCAGTGGGGACCTGAGTTCATTCGAGCGGTCGCCAATGCTGGTATCCCCGTCGAAGCCCACGCGGGCCTCGTCCCTCGCTTGAGCACATGGACCGGTGGCCTCAAGGCGGTTGGAAAAACGATCGACGAAGCTCAATGGATATTCCGCCAGATTCAGGCGTTTGAAGAAGTGGGCGCCTGGGCAGTCGAGGTGGAAGTCATCCCGGCCGATCTGCTGGCCCAAATCTCTCGCCACACCCGTTTGGTAACTTCCTCCATTGGTGCAGGAAGTGGCGGAGACATCCAATTCATGTTCGCCGAAGATATCTTGGGCAATCACGCGCCTCCTTTTCCACGTCATACCAAACAGTACCGAAACCTATACGACATGGAACAAGCCCTACAAAGAGAACGCGTCGGTGGGTTTCGAGATTTCATCGCGGATGTCCAAAACGGACGATTCCCCGGCCCCGAACATATCGTCAAGACACCCGATGGGTTAATCGATCAGTTCCTCGCATCCGTGGACAGCAACCGAACCCCATAACGGAGGCCTCCAGCTTGCTGAGAACTTAACGCGGAACAGCCACCGTGCCGGACAGAACATCCAGCGGGGTTCGTCGATACCAGACAAGGGTCGTTACCAAATAGACCAGCGGGATGGCGATGAAGATTCTTTTCCATAACGTTCCCCATCCCAAGTAGTCGTATCCCATTTGATTGCAGTACGAAATGGCATACACCAACAGAAGTACCGGAGCATAGAGTAGCATCGCGCGCCATAAACTCCGAACAATTCCCAAGGCACGGCCATCGCGTTGCAAATAACAGATGCCAGTGAAGTGTTTCGTGATCCCGCCAAAAGTGAACGTGGTCCACAGGAAACAAATTGCAATCCCCACGCCAACGATCAAGAAATCAGGTATCGATTCTTTCGCTTTCGGCAACTGCTTGCTTCTCTCCACACTGCCCAAAATGTTTTGAACCAACTCCGAATCCATCAGCTCCTGCCCGAATGTCACTTCAACCACATTCATTGGCCCCGCAGTGATTGTGGTAGGATCCTCTGTTTTGCGTTCTTCGGCATCATTCTCCCTGCTCCCCTCCTGCTCCGTGGGTTGTCCCTCAACCCGTTTCGAACCATAAATTGGCGGAGCTTCGAGGTTCAAATTGGGGATGCTCGTCAAGATCATCCTTTCCAGAGAACCAACGCGATCCAATGCAACGGCCATCCGATTCGTTTGAACCGCTAACGCTTCTTGAATCTCTATTTGATTCTTGGGGTCGCTCCAATAAGACTTCTGCTCCTCGGTTGCGAATTTCCAGAAGTCTGGAAATTGTCGAGCTTGCTCGACATAAACCGCTAATGATTTCAATCGACGAATCTCTTTGTACAGTCCGTCTGCTATCAGGATAACAGAGGGAATAACAAGCATAATGATTGCGAGAAACTTCATGGGTGACAGCAATCCCAAGGATGCGGTCGCCGAGACAAATCTCGAACTCGGGGTCAGCTCATGCGATTGCTTGTCGACTTTGTCTAACATGTTCCGCAACTCAGCAGACGAGGGCGCATGTGCCCTGGAGCCAATTTGCTCCAAGAGTCGCATCCCGCTCAACGGAGGAAGGGATTCGATCGGTAATAAGGAACCAGCCCCAACTGGGAATCCCGCCTTCTTCCGAAGCCGATGACGCGGTGGTAGTCCCAATTTGGAAACGAGAAGAATGATATTCGCATCGTTTTCAGGGGAGACGCAAACGTCGACTTGACTCAGTCGTCCCGCGGGATCCACCCACAACTGTCTTGCGTCGATGCTTTTGAGAGCCTCGGATTGTACATCTCGCGTCGACGCCGAGGTTCGGTTCGAATTGCTGGAGGTATCGAACAGCTCCGCGATTTCTCCCAAAAGGGAACGCGTGATAGGCCATGGAAACTGAGTCCCTCTTTGGGTGCATTCCAAGATGGGGATACCCTCTGGAGCCACAAACGCAAACCAACGGCATGTCGGCGATGAACCCTCTTCGATGAATCGCAACCGAAAGGATTTAGGCTTGTGAATCTGACGTTCATCGAATGACGATCCTGGATCGGTCAAGGTAGCAATCCAAATCGATCTATCTAATTGCTTATCCAGCGCCGTAAACCATCGGACCTTGCCCGTCGATGGCAGACAATCAATCTCACCTGTTATTTCAAACCGACCAAGCTGGGATGGGAGTCCCTCCGATGTCCCAAGGTCTCGCATCGGCAACTTCCACGCAGGCAACGCAATCACGGAACGATTGGTCGCGCGCAATCCCGTTCGCGTGCGGCACTCGGTACCGCTGATCCAATCGTTTGAAAGCTGTCGACGCCCCGTGTAGGTCCACGTCGAACAGAGGATAACCAAATTGAGCAGAAACGTTGCTCCAACCAACAATCCTTCTACCGCGGGATGCATTCCAGGAAAAACAATCTTCGCGATTATGAAAAGGAAACTGGATGCGAAGATGGTAAAGGCGGCTCGAGCAAGGATTCTCGAAAAACGAGGTCTGCCCCCCGCCTTAGCATCTACCACGCTCACGCGCAGCGCTGCCTTGCCCAACGTCGCGGAAAAGATGGCTTCACAAAAAACGTAATAGGCAAAGACGACGACCATCCCTAACACGTTCGTCAAGACCGACTTCTCCTGCAGTTCCCTTGGGTCGGCGAACGAAAACATCAAAACCGCAACGATGGATGTCAGGATGAAATAATCCAGCAACCATGCCACCGACCGACGCGATAAAGTCGTTGGCTCTGGAATTGGTTCGATGATCGCTTGCAAATCGGTGCGCAACGCTGCAAGGCTTGCGTATCGTTTGGAGGCGTCTCGCGAAAGCCCCTTCATCACAATCTGCTCGAGTTGGGGAGGAACCTCGATACCCGCCGATCGAAAGCTGGGAGGATCCGAGGAAGCGATCCTCGCGATGACCTGCGCGGCGTGCGGAGATTCGAAAGGGGCTTTCCCTGCCAACAAATAATACAATGTTGCGCTAAGCGAATAGATGTCGCTCCGGGCATCGATGGTTTGGCCTAGAAGCTGTTCAGGGGAAGCAAAGAGTGGTGTTCCCAAAAACGCACCGGTTTGGGTTAGTTCGGAGTCCGAAACCAGGGATCGCGCTAATCCGAAGTCACCGATCTTCACATTTCCATCGTCATCGAGATAGCAGTTGGCTGGCTTAATATCTCGGTGGATCATTCCCAACGCGTGTGCCTCGACAAGCCCATCGACGCACTGCAAGATCAAACGAACCGCTTCCCCATAAGGTAAAGGCCCCCTCTTGAGAATCAGATCCTTAAGCGTTTGGCCGGTCATCAACTCCATCGCAATGAAGGGGATGCCAGAGTCCTCGTCGACTCGATGGACAAACACACAATGCGGATGGTTGATTTGGCTGGCGATCAACCCTTCCTGCTTGAATCTTGCCAACGCCTCGGGGGATCGTGCCAAATCAGGCGACAACAACTTGAGTGCGACCGAGCGCCCTGTCGAGTCGTCCGCGCGGAACACGCGTCCCATGCCTCCCTGCCCGAGCATCTCACCCAACTTATACCCAGCGAGATGACGAGGCTGCTTTTTCCCCGCGCGTTCCGGAGTGTCCGTTTGTTTCGTTTGGGAACTAAACGCGCTGGTCTCGTCGTGCTTGGGCAAGGAATCGAATCCACTCGTCTCGTCCAGCAAGTTGCGAACTTCCTTGGCCCCTTCTGGCGTAACCGGCGTCTGGTCAGATGGATGGCTGGACATGAGAAACCATGAAAAAGGGAGCGAGCGGACAAACAGGGGAACGAGGGTCCGAATGTAGCAGCGGTCCAAGCGTTCGAACCGTTTCGGATCACACCGCCATCTGGGAACATGATACAGGTTTGTCGAATCTCGAGCACGATGCGAAACGACCGAGAATTCCCTGATACTGTTCCAAAGCGATCGACTGCCACACAGTCGACTCTCCCAATCGCAAGATAGCGACCCGCAAAACTTACGATAGCGACCCGCGCAAGCACTCGACAAAGCTTACGAAATCTCGGCATCGGCAGGGGCTCGAAACCTAACCTTCTCTCGGGGTAGAATGCCCGGTTTGCCCTCTATACCCTTCAGGGAGCACCATGCGTGCTCGACGGTATTCCAATGCGGCCCATGTTGCTTGTCGTTGTATGGCTCTTCGGTGTTTTGTCTTGGTGCGGAATCGGTAAGGCAGCGGATCATCCCGCGCTTCAACCGGTGAAGGAACTATTCGCCGCCATGTCCCAGCATGATGGAGCGGCCATGATGCAAACTGCAACCGACGACTTTCAATTGCTCGAACATGGTGAAGTTTGGACCATGCAGAAACTGATCGATGCGGTGCAACCCAAAGGGAAGCCCTATGAGAGGAAAAATTTCTTCAGCCAGATCCACGCTAGGCAGCAGGGCGATGTCGCTTGGGTTAGCTACTGGAATAAAGCGGAAATTCAACGCGATGGAGCGATGCGGATCGTCGTCTGGCTCGAAAGCGCCGTACTGGTCCAAAAAAACGATCGCTGGAAAATTCAACTCATGCACTCCACCCGGTTGGACGGTGACAAATACCCAAAAGACATCGAGTGGGTCCCTTATGTGAAGACTCCCTAGTCCAGGCAGTCCAGCACTTAGGAGCTCACTCGCTTTTGCTCCGACTCCATAAACGGAATCCATACGCCGTCGTCACCCTCCAGGGCGCTGAGAAAAAGCCATCGGTCATCATCGACCCATTCAATCGTATCCCTGTATTTGCCGATCCCCGATCCGTCGAACTTCGGGCCTTCGGTATACAGATGAAGCTGTTTGCTGGGTTCATCCATCGTGCCGCGATACGCCCAAATGCTCGACATCATGGAACTAATGAAAGTACCTACGTACTCCTTTTTCTCTGTATCGTAGCCAACCGTTAGCAGATTCGACCAAGACGTCGTGTCAGACGACACGTCACCGGTTGACTCTGCAAGAAGCCACATGCCATGCAGAGTCCGACAAACCATCGTGCCCGATTCCGTCGACTCCGTTCCGTCCGGCATTTTGCAGGTATGCCGGAAACGCCAAGTCCCCACGAGTTGTTCCAGCCTTTGATGTTCCGCTTGAGGTTTTGCAAACATTGAGTTACTCCATGTCTTTGTGTTCGTAAATATAATACTGGTCGAATTCATAGCGATAGGATCGACAGAGACGACACAATTTACAAGATTTTCGGTGTTCGACGGGTGGCTCATCCTCGCGAAACTGAGCATACCCGCAGGCAATCCGATTTCTGAGGAGCTTGCATCGCAACCAATTCCTGCGCCAAGTCGCACTCGCTGCTTTAATGCCCGGCGAAGACCCGCGATGTCGACAAAATGTCGAGCACGATGCTTGTGAAGATCGCGCGACCTTTGGTCAACCAAGCCGCGGCGAACGCCCAAACAGCTATCCACTCAGTCCAGAATAGAAAGTTGTAATCGTTCAGCCAGGCACGCCAGTCCAGAGGCAAGAGAAAGAGGTAAGCTCCCATCGTTAGCAATGCAATTAATATGACCCCACCACTCAAACGGTACACAAGGTTCCGTTCATAATCGACCGGTGAAAGACCCTGTTGCGGCCCATCCTCGGGTTCGACAGGAAAGTGGTACAGGGAATAAAAGGCCAAAGTCAGAAAGAACCCACCCCCAAAAACGGTGTGTGCATAACCTACGATCGTTCTTTGGAACATAGGATCGCTGTTCGCGTCGAGCGGACAGAGCGCGACCCCGAGCGCGAAAAAACTTCCCATCCGGCCTGTCCAAGTCTCGATCCAATCATAGCCGCGATAGCAAAACAAAAAGACACCTATCGCACACATCGAACCGACGAAAACGTCACGCAAGACCGTGTGATAGTAACTGCTCATGTTGTCCTGGATTTGGATCCCCATCAATTGGCCCACAGGCCCCAAGAGGAGCGGCAGAAGCAACCCGATGTAGCCAATTCCGCGGCGAATGCTCAAGTAGGAGACGACAATCGTCCTCGAGCTTTCCGACACGGATTCGGGAAGTTGATGGTGCGAAATCATTTGGGACAGTTCAGTTTGGTTATTGCCCCAGAGGGAACCCATAATACACGAACAGTTCAAACCCTCTCACGAACCGCTGCCTCGACAAACGCCATGACTCGTCGATTGAAGTGGTCGGCGTGACTCACGTTGATTCCATGAGGACCGCCCGGGATCACTTCAAGCTCCGAGTGTCGAATCGCAGCATGCGTCAGCTGCCCCGAACCTTTGAAAGGAACGACTGCATCCGAATCCCCATGAATGACTAACGCAGGCACAGTCACCTCCGCCAGATCCTCTCGAAAGTCGGTCGTCGCAAAAGACTTCATACAGGAAATTGCAGCCGCCTGATCGCACTGTTTGCAAAGTGCAATGGCCTTTTGAATTTCGCTTTCCTCGACAACAACCTCTCCGGAGACCTCGTAGAACTTATTCACAAAGCTCTCGAAATAGCGGTCGCGGTCCGCTTGCAACGCCGACAACTTTTCCTCGGCGGTGGCTCGGTCCAAGGGACCAGCGGGATTATCAGGTGATTTCGCCATGTAAGGAGTCACGGCTGCAGCGAACACCAGCCCTTGCAACCGATCCTCGCCATGACGGGACACATAACGAGCTACCTCTCCACCCCCCATCGAGAATCCGAGCAAAACGACTTGTTCCAGTCCGAGATCGACGAGAACCTGTTCCAAGTCGTCTGCTAGGGTATCGTAATCGTACGGTCCCTCACCCTTTTTAGAGGAGCCGAATCCTCGACGATCGTAGGCCACAGCACGCAGGCCTGCTTTTCGGAAAGCATCGAACTGGTGTTGAAAGGCTTCGTGCGAAAGTGGGAAACCATGGATCATGACGATCGGGGTCCCGGCCCCACCACTATCTTTGACGTGAAGTTGGATGCGTTTCATAGCGTAGATGGTCCAATCGTGGCGTTAGGGCTTGGAATATTCTGAAGACAAGTCCGGTGCGGGCCAACCTCGAAATGAATCGAGCTCGTGCCCGCGACCGGACCGTCGTGATTGCCTGACCTTGCAAATGGGTCCGCACGAGACGCCGGCGGACGAAGGTGTACGGATTAGGCATTCGCCATGGCCATGAAATTCAGCCGTCGTTCAGCGAGCCTTGTCAAGGATTGATTGCACAACCCTTCTTCATTGAGCGTCTCCTGAAGTAGGTCAGCGTCCGCTTGGCGACCAAGCTTTTCTGCGTAAGCCCGTGCGGTCCCATAACCAGCCATCTCGTAATGCTCGACGCGCTGCGCCGCAGCGACCAAGGCGGCATCCAACACATTGCTGTCGGCGTCTCCCTCCAAAAGACTCTCCCCTTCCTTAATCAACCCTTCCATCCCGGCGCATTTATGCCCGCCAGGTTGGTAATCCATTCCTGAGAAGATGCTTTCCAGGCGTTTGACGTGATTCTTCGTTTGCTTGAGATGGTCCGCCAATGCCGCCTTGAGATCGCTGTCCGTAGCTGCCTTCTCCATCCGTGGCAACGCTTGTAGCAGTTGGTTTTCGGCGCTGTAGAGATCTTTGAGTTCGTGTACGTACAGTTTTTCTAAGGAATCGAGTCTCATGACCAAAGCTCCGTCAGGCTAATAGGGAAGGTGAATTCGTCGGTCGACTCGAGCACCCCACCGATTGCGAAAGCCGCAATGCGTTGGTCTCAAGGCAACTACCTCGATTCCATTCGCAAACCGTGTGCCGATCGCTCCTGCGTCCAAGCGGTTCGGATGCTTTCGCGTTGGCGATCAAGACGGCAATAGACATAGCACGCGAAATCACACCAGGGAACAACACTATCGCCTGGTGGCGCGCGATCCAATTGATCTACTATCTACCTGGGTGATCGCTGAGAGTACAGCTGATCGCCCTGCATCCGAAACCGGCCACTCTCCGCTGGGCAATCGATGGAGAGCCGTGTTAAGTCCGTCTGATCCCATGCAAATGCAAGCATCGATCTCGCATGGTATGCGTGAATGTCTCAGGAAGCTGGATGCAGCATCTGGTTTCTTGATTCCAACAACGGTTGGCGGTATGGGGCATCTTGGCTCGTGGCACGCCGCCTGCTTTAGACGCGCACACGGCGTAAGCGTTCGGATCGATTCGATAGCAAGTGGACAGATAAGAAAGGGAGCCGCGTGAAACTGACCTCAGACTTTCCGTTTTGGTTGCTGAAAAACGGAATGATGCATACCTACCCATCACTCACGCATGATATTCACTGCGAAGTACTCATCGTGGGTGGTGGTATCACAGGTGCGATTCTTATGGATCATCTGTCGTCCGCAGGATTGGACGTAACGATGGTGGATCGCCGTGACATTTGCAGTGGCAGTACCTCGGCCAGCACAGCCCTGTTGCAGTACGAGATCGATGTGTCGCTAACGGACATGAAGGCACTGATCGGTGAGCAGCGCGCGGCGCGTGCGTATGAGTTATCCCATCAGTCGATCGACAGACTGGAACAAATCGCGAACTCCCTCGATGTGGACGTGGGCTTCGCACGCCGTACGAGTGTCTACTTCGCGGACAATCGGGCGTCCGCATTGAAACTCGCCCACGAGGCTCGTGCGAGGAAATCCATCGGCTTGGATGCTGTCTACCATGACAAGACGTCCACCCGAGAACGATTTGGATTGGACGGTGAAGCGGCACTCTCCAGCCAACAAGCAGCCTCCTGCGATCCCTACCGCCTAAGCCATGCCCTGATCCATCGATCCGTTCAACGCGGTAGTCGAGTGTTTGACCGCACTGAAATCGTTAGCCGCAAAAACATTGGCAGCGAGACGGAGCTCCTAACACGCGAAAAGGTCAAAATTCAGGCAAAGCACGTCGTCTATGCAAACGGGTATGAGTCCAAGACGATGATTCGCGAGCCAATCGTCAATCTCGACAACACGTACGCTCTTGTTTCGGAACCGATCCTGGACACTGCCCCTTGGAGTAAAGATTGGATTTTTTGGGAGGCGAAAGAGCCCTATCTCTATTTGCGAATCACCGACGACAATCGTCTGTTGGTGGGGGGAGAGGATGATGAATTCCATAGCCCTTCGAGGCGCGACAAATCGATCCCAAAAAAAGTCGCGATCATCGAAAAGAAGGTTTGTGCACTATTCCCCAAATGGAAATGGAAGACTGACTACTGCTGGGCGGGAACGTTTGGTAAAACCAAGGATGGTCTCGCCTACATTGGTCGCACCGATGAAATCCCGAACGCTTGGATGGCCTTGTGCTTCGGAGGGAACGGTATCACATTTAGCGCCATTGCTGCCACGATGATGGTGGAGTTCCTGCAACATGGCGACTCCCCCGATGCGGACTTGTTTGCGTTCGGACGCTAGTTCGTCCTGCCGATTTCGAATCCACGCCCCAATTCACCGAATGGCCTGCATCCATTTTTGAGAGAAGCCCCCATGACATCGACGGAAATTGTCGCGGAACTAAAGCGATTGGGAAACGAGGGGACGGCTCGCGTGCTACGAAATCATGGAGCTCATGATCCATGCCTCGGAGTGAAAATTGGTGACTTGAAGCCAATACAAAAGCGTCTCAAAAAGAATTACTCGTTATCTCTGGAGCTTTACGGAACCGGAATTTACGACGCGATGTATCTCGCTGGATTGATCGCGGACCCGGAACAGATGACGAAGACAGACTTGACCGGCTGGGTCGCATCCGCGTCCAATCCGATCGCGAGCTACGTTGTCGGTCCAATCGCGGCTGGTAGTCCAGCAGGCTGGTCCCTCGCCCTATCCTGGATCCAGTCGAAGAAGGAAATCGAGAACATTGCAGGTTGGTCAACACTCTCCGCCATCGCCAGTATCTGTCCGGATGAGAAACTCGACCTCGATGAATACCAACGTTTACTCGCAGATGTCGAAGGGAAAATTTCTCAGACAAAAGACGCAGTGCGCTACCAAATGAATTCGTTTGTGATCGCTGTGGGAAGCTATATCCGTTCACTCACCGAAACAGCTATGGAGACAGGAAATCGAATCGGTGTGTTGACAGTCGAAATGGGTAACACCGACTGCAATGTTCCGTTTGCACCGGACTACATTCGGAAAGTGGAGGCTCGCGGAGCGATCGGAAAGAAACGCAAAACTGCCATGTGCTAACTTCTCGTCAAGAAAACGGTGGTACTTTCCAATCGGAGATGAACTCGTCTCCGAGATCAGAGGTTATGCAGTTCCCAGGGATCGAGATTTTACTCGGTCCCATTCTCTTTCTACCCTACGCGTTTCTACCTTACTAATAAGGAGGGGCGAGACGTCGAAAACCGTGGCAGAGTACGATCGCCAGGAATAGCAGATTTCGCATGAGCACCATCCCAGGATTGGCGCGGGGTGCACGTCCGGGCTGTGGAACTGGCCACGAATGGGCAAGATTTCTTCCGAGCGCCTCCATCCAACGAACAGTTCGAGGGCATTCCCAAATGCCCGTGAGCCACTCAGCAGGAATTCCTTCCTTTCCAACGCGTGCTCCCACAATTCCGCCAACAATTGCGGCGGTCGTGTCCGCATCGCCACCACAGGCGATGGCCTCGCTCACCGCCTTGTGAAAGTCGTTGGGAAACGAGAGCCAACAATGGATGGCAACCGGTACGGTGTGATAGGTGTAACCAGAAACTCCGCGTCCCAAACCAAGTCCTTGCGCGAAGGATAGAGTCGATTCGTGCTGTGCCACAGATCGGATGGTGGATCGAAGGATCTCCACCCATTCGGTTGCTTCGCGAGGCAACGACTGGGAAACCAGTTCAAGCCACCGTTCCGCTTGGACGTTTTCACATCGCGACGATTCGCGCGCAGCTAGTGCCACCGCGATAGCTCCATATTCCGCTTTGGGATCCGAATGCGTTATCAGCGATGACGCTCGAACAAATTCAAGCAATTGCGACACATCGTCCATCGTCGCACCCAGTATGGGAGCACGCATGGCCGGGCCGTTACCAGCCGAATAGACCCCTGATTTAGATGGGCGGATTCCCAACCACAACTTGATGCAACTGCGCGCCGTCGCTTTCCCAACGCCCGCGGGCAATGCCAAGATCCACCAGCGCAGTCGGGAAGCAAATCGCCTCGAAAAGGCTTCCACATGGCCGCCGGATTCGATGAGAGATTGTGACACCATGCATGTATGCTCGGTATCGTCCGAGATCATTCCGCGGCCAAGCAGGAATCGATAACGGACTGCGGGCCCTAACAGCTTCGAAGCGCGAGTCGGCGACATTCCTTCATAGGGCAAGCCCAGGGCATCGCCCACTGCGGTGCCTAGGATACACCCAACGATTGCTTTCTCGCTCGCCATGACGAAATTGGTCTACCTCGCTTCAAGACTCTCACTGCACCCGTTGGAATTCTATCCGTTTTTAGAACGCGCCGTGCACCGCAGCGCATTCTCGTCGGCTCCCCACCGTGCCCCTCGGTACGCCAAATCCCCGCGAACCGCACTGGCTGCGAACGACCAATACACGCTGTCCCAATAGCTGACGCCCTAAAGCGTGGCTTCGATTGGAGCGGTCGGGAAGGTTTCGACGTGACAATCACCTTCGCGGCCGAAATAAACAACGCGACGCCCGGTGATTTGCACGAAGTACCCAACGCACCCTGCCTCCGACGTTTTCCGCAAAAAGTCCAGGTAGGTGTGTTCATTTCTCTGACTCTGGCGTACCGCAGATTCCACCTCTGCACCCGAGAAAGTCTTGGCAATCGGGTACCAAGGATGTGGCATGCTGACCACATACGACTCGCTGTCTGACAAGTAATAGGTTGTTTCTCGCCGAACATAGTCAGCGTGGTACCGTTCGACACCCATCGATGCGAGCTTCCCCACAATCTCGGGGAAAGTCAGCACTCCATTCAAAGAACCGAAGGCACATTCTTGGAGGATCTCAATCAGTTGGCAATCCATAGGTAGTCCTTTCCATCGAAACCACGTCTCATTCAATAGGTAAATCTTTCCAACCATTCTTGCGAACGATGCCTTCCAGTGTGCTTACCAGGATGCGACGTTCGTCCGCTCGGAGATGACCGAAAAAATGTCGATCGTTCTCGTCAGCGAGCTTCGCTAATATCGGGACAAGTCGCTTACCGGCCGACGTTAGACCGATCGTCTGAGAGCGTCGGTCGTCATCCGATAACTCGCGAACCAGAAGTTTTTTCTGACAAAGGCGTTCGGCCAGCTTCGAAACCGCCCCCCTCGTCATGCCTATGCTTTCCGCAATCTGACTTGGTTTCGCTTCGCCAACGTCGAATAAAACACGAAGCAGAACCCACTCCGCAACAGTAACGCCCTGCTCTTCCACCTTTACCGCGAAAGCATGCGACACGTGACTGGATACATACCGCAACCAATATCCCAAGTGATCATTCAGCTCCGATGGCCTCTTCTTCGGTGTCATACACGCTCCATTTGTTTCCTAGGAAACTATACACACCAAACGGCGGCCGTCAACAGCTTCTTCAACAGCGCCGTCGGCAATGCTTGGAGCTGTGAGTACGGGCGACACTTTCCTCTGCGCCACCCTTCCCTCTAAGCCATTCCCACGGAGATTCTTGAAGAGCGACGAACGTTGACATCGAACCAGTAGACTGGGAAACTAGTCCTCGAGGGAGGAGTGCAGGGGGGAGCGGTGACTCTTCCGTTTAAATCCTAATCGAGAATTCAAACACCCAAGGAATGAGGGGCGCAAAAATGCTTGCCAGGCGATGGAGCGTCCCGCCCATCTCTCGTTTTGATTCCTGGCTGCATACTTCCACTCCGCCGATGCAAGGAAGAAGAGGGAACAGGAGAAACCCAAGTCGTGACGGAATCACACATCATTTCGGTAGGCACCCAAGTTGTCATCCTGAAAGACACTTACCAGTCGAATCACCGAGTTGCGCATCCGGCTGGCTCCGTTGGCGTCATTATTCGATTACCTGTCGATAGATCGCATGCCTATCGAGTCAAATTCAATGACGGCTTTGAAGCGGCCATCCATCACGACCAGTTGGTGCGTTTATCCGAATTCAAGCGAGATCAGGCCGTAGGAAGCGTGGATTGTTCGAGAACCGATCTTCAGAATCGGATCATCTACCGTTGCGTCATAGGATCGAGAGCCTACGGATTGGAGGACGAACAATCCGATACGGACCGCCGCGGCATTTTCCTACCCACGGCACAGATGCACTGGTCACTCTTTGGCGTCCCTGAACAATTGGAGAACGACGAGACTCAGGAGGCTTATTGGGAGATCGAAAAGTTCATCGTCCTCGCGCTCAAAGCGAACCCGAACGTATTGGAATGCCTCTACTCTCCCATCATTGAATTTGCGACACCCTTGGCCATGGAACTGATCGCTATGCGTGAATCATTCCTGTCCAAACTGGTCTTTCAGACGTACTCGGGATATGTAGCCTCCCAGTTCAAGAAAATGCAGTCGGATATTCGTAATCAAGGTCGCGTCAAGTGGAAGCATGTGATGCACTTGATCCGGTTATTGAACTCGGGGATCGACATATTGAACGAAAAAAAGGTTGCCGTTCAGGTCGGTGAGAATCGCGAGCGATTGCTATCGATTAAGAGGGGTGAAGTCCCCTTCGAGGACATAGAAGCCTGGCGAAGACGACTACAGCTAGATTTCGAACAAGCCTTCCAGCAAACAACACTACCGGATCGTCCCGACTACGAACGAGCCAATGCGTTCTTGATCCGAGCGAGGGAGCGTGCCCTGCAGAAAGAACTACCATGATCGATTACGAGAAGATGATGACCCACGTGAGGTCGCATCCATTTCCACTTGTTTTTGCCACAATCAGCGGCGCCCATCTGTACGGGTTTCCCTCGCCTGATTCGGACTTCGATCTTCGGGGTGTCCACCTGCTACCCCTTGAGAAAGTAATCGGTTTGAATCAAGGTCCAGCGACAATCGAGAAAGAGGGAGTTTACGACGGCCTCGAGATCGACCTCGTCACGCATGATGCGGCAAAGTTCTTCGGTTTGATGCTCAAGCGGAATGGCTACGTCCTGGAACAGCTTCTTTCGCCCTTGGTTATCTACACGACACCCGTTCACGAAGAACTGAAGAAGTTGGCCTTAGCCTGCCTCACTCGGCATCACGCGCACCACTATCTTGGTTTTGCAGCCACCCAGTGGAGACTCTTCCAGAAAGAATCTCCACCGAGAGTAAAGCCGTTGCTGTATACGTTTCGAGTACTCTTAACTGGAATTCATCTGATGAGGACCGGAGAACTCGAAGCGAACCTCTGCAGTCTCAACGAATCTGCCAAGCTGAGCTATCTCGACGAACTGACCGATCGAAAACGTACTGGGGCAGAGAAAGGCGTCCTCGATTCTTTTGACCTCGCTTTTTTTCAACGTGAATATGAACGGCTCACGAGGGATTTAGAACAATCCTACGCGGAATCATCGTTGCCCAACGCTCCAACCTGTCGCGAGGCGATCCATGACCTGCTTGTACGATTACGGCTAGGGGAAGCTCGCTCGGCGGGCTACCTGGAGTCGTCCGTGCAAGCGCCGGGTTGCAAGAGGAGCGACGAATAATCGAATCATCGATCCCCTGAGCACAGATGCCCTCATGGGTTTCGAATTGTGCGCCGGGTTTTCGGATTGATTGACTCCTTGCTTCCAAATATCGTGAAGCATCGCGATGGAAGATGGCTTGGGCGAGCATTGAGTATTCTTGACTCGATCGATGCTTTTCGAGGTGGCGACCAAGATCTAGCGCTGCAGGTTGGAGACACTCTACCTCCGGCAGAGAAACTTTGGGACAATCATTGCATGGATATTTCACACCTAACACTTAGTACATGCCTAGCGGAAGCTGGGGTTTCCAAAATTGTGTATGCCCTCGTAATGCCTGAGACCGAGGCGACCATCGATGCCATTCTCGGTGATCGTTCATCGGCCGAGCGAGAGGGTTATCGCAGCGCATTTCGCGAAGCGTGGACGCAGAAGCAAGATCGGGTTCACGAGTCCTTCTTCGATCTCTGGCTCGCTTGGACGAAACCCATTGTTCAACTCAACTCGCAGCAGTTCCCCCATCGCTATCCCATCTCGGGTGCTAGCGAGGGACTACGCGAGGCGATTCATGCTTACGGCGTGCAGGCTCGACTGGAGGGCTTTGAGCCAGCGATCCACGTCTTTGAGGGAGAATACGAGGGGTACGCTGCCTACGCTCGGGCGGCTGGAATTGGACTGAAGACGCACCGTAGGTCTCAGTGGCGTCAGGCGATCGACGAAACCAAGGCAACAGATCAGTGGTATCTGAGTCAACCCTCCGGAATCGACGGCAATGTTTGGGACGATTGCGACTCATTCGTTGGCGAACTGGCCGATCGGGTTCCAAACGCCCAGATCATGCTCGATCTTTCTTATGTCGGTTGCGTCGCACGCGGTTTTCAGGTCTTCGCGGACTCCCCCAACATCGCAGCCGTTTTTTTCTCACTCAGCAAACCAGCCGGGATGTATTACCACCGAATCGGAGGCATGTGGTCACGCAAAGAATATCCTGGTCTGTTCGGAAACAAGTGGTTTAAAAACGTCTCTTCTCTGTTGATCGGCAGCGCCTTCATGTCGCGGTATGGGGTGCAGGAGCTGCCCAGACGGTATGCCCCGCAGCAGCAGATCGCAGTCGATTCACTCCGACAACAGCTTGGTCTAAATTTGCGACCTGCAGATATCCTACTGCTGGCGATTGGGGAGCCCAGCAAACCTCCTTCCGATTTAGAACGATTCTTGCTTCGCGGCCCCGGAGAAGAAGCTCTTGTCCGCGTTTGCTTGACGGCCAAGATGGCTCATCAAATCGATCCACGCCTTTCGCCTCATGTTCAAGCTCGCCATTATGAAAAGTGGACCAGCTAGATTCCAGACTTTGGCCTAAGACCTCCCAAGCAATGCGAAACGTCATTCCCCTGCCAAATTCCCGAGACTGTAGTCGTTACATTCGCGAACAACTGCTGCAGACAGAAATGTTGCGTGATTCTTACGACGAAGGGGGGCTGATTGCCCAGTTGATTCAACGCTTCACTCGGAGACCACGCTTCTTTTACGAACCATCCGAGGAGTACGTCGAAGTCGTTGACTCGGAAGGTGTGGTGCACCGAGAGTTCGTCGAAGCGCCCCATTTTTCGCCTTGGTGGGGTGGGATTCAGTTGAGGACATACGATAACGCGTTGGTACAAGACTTGTATTACCTGCACGAGATCTGCCATGCGGCAACCATGCCCTACGGTCCGGATCTCGTTCACATATGCACCGATCCAGTCACTTTCAAGAACAAGATTCGCGACAACGAACACGAGGCGAGCACACTATCGGAAATGACCATCTATTGCGAGTTCCCACAACTGCGAGCGATGTCATTTCAACACGAGATTTTCGTGGATCGCTTTTTGTTTCCGTCACAAGACAAATCGCAGGTCAACGCAACGTTGATTCAGCGATGGCGCGACGAGCCCGAAATAGTGGAGAAGGAACTGATGTACGCTCGCGCCGCGGTATTGACGGCTCCCAACGTGGATGAGTCGGATCTTGCGGCATTCTGGCTGAAACGTTTTTACTCTCAGGGAAAGGCTTGGACAAACATTTGGACCAACCCCAAAGGAGAGTATGTCGACATCCCCCTCGGTGGTCGCTTTCGGGAAGTTGAACGCGCTATGGTTCGGTTTCGCGAGGACTGCGTCACCCAAGGCCGATCGGTTGCATTGCAGCGTCACCTGAACTGGTTACAGAGCCTATCCATAACGACCGGTACCGAGATTCCGTTCTACCCGGAGGCGAGAGCGTTCTGTGAAAGTTATCTTCGACACAAGATTCTCTACTTCCGCAGCCTGCAACGACACGGAACAACGACGGAGGTACACCGCAAAGAAAGCCGTTGACTTTCATCGAGTAGACCGCGAAAACCAGCCTCAGGGGTGCCGTTCGATCCGTTTTCGCTAGAATGTCGATTTCAGCCCCCAAACCATTCCATCGAGCTCGGTGCGATCGCGAGTAAGCCATGACTATGGACGACATTCCCCACTTCAACGACCGGCTTTTGGTTGCGATTGGCGCGTCGGCAGGTGGCCTGAGGGAGATTGTCACGATCGTCGAATCGTTGCCCACTTGGTTCGCCGGAACGCTGGTCGTTGCGACTCACCGTGATCCTCGCTCGCCGAATATCCTCGCGGAGATTCTCGCGAAACGGGCAAGCATTCGTGTCGATGAACCCACAGACGAAGCACAATTGGAATGCACTACGATCTATGTTGGCAAAGCCAACGAGCGTGTCGAAGTCGACCAAGAGGAATTTAGTGTCGAAACGGATTCATCCAGCTATGCCCGACTCCACCGCATCGACGATCTATTCACCTCGGTGGCGAAAAGCGCCGGCAAGGACGCGGTCGGAGTGATCTTGTCCGGTATGTTGTCGGACGGGGTCGAAGGATTGAAAGCGATTAATGATGCCGGTGGGTATTGCATCGTCCAATCACCTGCCGATGCCGATTTTCCGTCGATGCCAACCAATGCTTTATCGCATGTCGACGTCGATTTCGTCGGAACCGCGCAGGAAATAGCGAGCTTTATCATGGAGATCTCGCTAGGACGCAATTGTTCGTAGTCCTCGCAACGGCCTCGTAATCACGCGTCGCTCGTACGACGCTTTAACTCGTGAGCGACGATTGCCGTGAGCTGGGCGAAATTGACAGGCTTACTGAGATAGTTGTTAAAACCGATTTTGATTAGTCGCTCTTTAGTTCCCTTCATGGCATCTGCCGTAAGGGCGATGACGGGGGTCTTAAACCCTCGCTTTCGAATCTCTAACACGGCTTCCTCTCCCGACATGACGGGCATTTGCACGTCCATCAATACGAGTTCGAATGGGCGCCCTTCGGCCTTGGCTTTCTCGATAAACTCAATTGCCTGTTGACCGTTCTCTGCAGCGGTGATCGAACAACCGGCGCGTTTCAAGACATGCTCGGCAATATACCGCACGTCTCGCATATCGTCTGCGATCAGAATCCTTGCGTCTAACTTCGTCTCCGATGCAGTCTCTGCGGATTCGATCGCTTCTTCCCGTTCAAACTTCAATGACCCGGAACTTACATCCGTGTATTCTCCGACCTGTCCGACGGGCAAAGTTACCGTGAAGATGCTCCCCACTCCCAGCTGGCTTTCGACAGAGATCTGTCCTCCCATAGCATCGAGAAGCCTTTGTGTGATGCTCAACCCTAGGCCAGTACCGCCGTATCGGTGATAAATTTGGTCGGACGCTTGGGAGAATGGTTGGAAGAGTTGCTGTTGCTGATCTTCTGAAATGCCAATACCGTTATCTTCCACTTCGAATCGGATGGTTTCATTGTCAACCATCGAAACTCGGACTTCGACTATGCCCTCGGGGGCAAATTTTAATGCGTTTGCGATGAGGTTGATCAATATTTGACGAAGTCGTGCTCCATCGGTTTGTATGGTCTTGGGCAATTTACCTTGAAAAACAAATCTCAATTCATTCTTGTATTCCCGAGTTCGTATCTGCATCAACCGATCGACTTCAGCCAGAGCTGCAGTCAACTCGACAACACTGCAATCGATCTTCATTTTGCCCGCTTCGATGCGAGACAAATCCAATACATCATTCAATAGCCGAAGTAGATAATGTCCATTTCGTCCAATCGCTTCTAATTTCTCTCTGGCGGCTTGATGATCGAATTCCTGACTAAGTATTTCAGTAAACCCCAAAATAGCAGCCAGTGGTGTGCGTAACTCGTGACTCATGTTCGCCAAGAACTGGCTCTTGGCCAGACTAGCGGAATTCGCTAGATCGCGTGCCTCCCGCAATTCTTTTTCGACGGATAAACGATCGCTGATATCGATGAACGTCACGACCGCTCCCAATGTCACTTCATTGATCCGAATGACATGGCTCCAATATTGAACCGGGATGGAGCTCCCATCTTTACGCCAAAAGACCTCGCTAAATTGGGACGTACGCTCTTCATCATGGAGACATCGGTAAATCGGACAGTCTTCGAGCGGGTAAGCTGATCCATCTGACTTCGTATGGTGAATCAGATCGTGCATATTCTTCCCGATCAGCTCCTCGGGCGATGGGTAACCGAGAAGCTCCGCTGCCGCAGGATTGCAAAAAGTACAATTGCCATTTAGATCGACGCCGTAAATGCCCTCCGCCGTCGAATCCAACAAAGCGCGGATGGTCTGCTCACTGGTCTCGACCGCCCTTTGAAATTCGATCTGTTCCGTTACGTCGTTTTGGACACCGACGAAATGAGTCACTCTGCCGCGCGCGTCTTCCACAGGCGAGATATTCAATTCATTCCAAAACCTGCGCCCATCTTTGCGATAATTCAACAACCTGGCTTTCGCTGACTTTCCGTCCCGAATCGCCTCACGAATTTTCTGAACCGATTCCGCACTCGTATCTGCCCCTTGCAGGAACCGGCAATTGCGTCCCCGAGCCTCGCTGAGCGTGTAGCCCGTCATGCGGCTAAAGCCTGGATTAACGAATGTGATTGGATTGTCGGGCAGCGTAACATCCGTAATGACGATCCCATTCTCAACGCGATCGATTGCACTTTCCAGTAGTCGCCGATGCGATTCGGCCTCCAACCGCGAGGTGATATCCCTCGCTTGACAGTAAAGATATGCCTCGCCGTTGAGAACCACGTACGTCAACGAAACTTCTACGGGATAGCTGGACCCATTTTTGCGAATGTGTCGCGATTCGAAAATCTGCCCCCCCTCTTTTTGTGCTGTCTCAAAGTGATTTTGGTACTTCGTCAATTCGAACTCGCGGTCGAATCGAGCGGCGGGCAATCCCTCGAGGTCCTGAGCGGTATAACCGAGCTTCTCAGCAAGCGATGAATTGCAATACGCGATTCTCCCTTCGCTATCCGTAAGTATCTGCGCATCGTAGGACGCATCGCACATGTACTTAAAGCGAGCCAAGTCGGCCGTGGCCTTCGCCAGAGGCTGAACATTGATGAATGCGACCACAACGCCCAGGATTCCATTTTGCGTCCAGTATGGCAGAGCCCGTACGAGATAGGCGTCGCCATCCAGTTTGATGTCCCACTCCCGTTCTGCACGCTTGGACTTGACCTCCTCCAGTCTGGTCATGAATTGCTTGTCACCGATTCGCTCTAGGAAACTGGCAAAACTGCGACCAATATCGTGTGGCTCCATGTAAAACATCCGCCCGACCGCTGGGGTGTAACGACGGATATAAAAGTCACTATCGAGAAAAACGACGCCCACTCGCGTGCTGGCCAACAGATTATTCATGTCGGCATTCGCTTGATCCAATTCCGTTAAACGACGCTGATGCTCCGCATTGACGGTGTATAGCTCCTCGTTGACGCTATGCAATTCTTCGTTAGTGCTTTGCAATTCCTCATTGGCTGCAACCATCTCTTCGTTCGTGGCCTGCAGCTCTTCATTCGAAGTCTCCAGTTCCTCAATGGTGGCCTGCAAATTCTGACGGCTGTAGTCGAGATCGCGTTCCAACGATTCGATGCGACTTTGGTTCATATCGCTGACCAAGACGTCCTGCACTGGTATCGGAGCATCTCCCGCTTCCTTGGGAGGCTTGCGTTCGCTTTCGAACTGCACGAGCAAGCACGACGATTTGGTGGCTTGAATGGTCATGGGTGTCACGACCATCTGTACTAAACAAGGAGTTTCGGACGTAGGATGCTCGATTCCCTGGTAACGCACGGATGTGTTGTCACGCTGAGCATGTCGCATCGCACCCGCCAAAGTCGGCTTCATTGAAGGATGAATTTGATCCAGCAGATTCGACGAAGGACGCCCGGCCACGACGCGTAAAAAACTCTCAGCGCCCGGAAAAACATGCAAGATTTCAAATCGATCATCCACCACGACGCTGGGGGGCATAAATCGCCGCAACAGTTCGTCATAGAGCGGCGGCAAAAGATCTCGCGCGTCGACTCGTGCAGGTTCACGGTTCATACCCCGATTCACCTGCGGCATGATCAAGCCACTTGAATTCAGTGGCATGCGAAGATCAACGGGTAATCGGATATCACGACGTTTGCGATAAATCTTCCAGTGAGGGTCAACGGGCTCGAACTCGTCGCTGATGTCACCCGGCGATTCGCTCGGCCCCAAAAACAGAATACCACCCAATTTCAAAGCAAAATGGAACAAAGAAAGCGTTTTTCGTTGAGCTGGCGGCTGAAGGTAAATCAGCATATTGCGACAGCTCACCATGTCCATTTGTGTGAACGGAGGATCCGTTAGCACATTGTGCGGAGCGAAAACAATGGTTCGCCGGAGCTCCGACGTCACCATGTATCCATCTTCTCTCGCGACAAAATACCTTTCACGAAGCTCTGGCGAAACTTCCTCCAGCGAGGACTTGGGGTAGATCGCAGTTGCCGCGAATTGCAACGAACGCTTGTGCGCATCGGTCGCAAAAATCTTGAATTCAACGCTCTTGTCGGCCCGTGCAATAGCTTCCGACAGCAGGATCGCCAACGAATAGGCTTCTTCGCCGGTTGCACAAGCGCAAACCCAAATTCGAATCACTCCGTTTTTGGAGTTTTCGATCAACTCCGGAATGATCGATTGGTTGACCAACTGAAAAGCATCGCGATCGCGAAAGAACTTGGTCACGCCAATCAATAAGTCTTTGTACAGCTCGTCAAGCTCATTGCTGTCCTCGAGCAACAGCTGCACATACTCTTCCAAATTCTTTCGATTGGTATGTTCAATGCGACGTTGTACCCGCCGTCCGACGGTTCCAGACTTGTACAACGAAAAATCGATCTTGTGCGCCCGCTGCAGCAGCTGAAAGACTCGTGTCAAGCCATCCGATTCGATCTCGGTGGACTCGAGCAACGGGTCGATTCGCGTCGCAGGAAGCCCGTGATCGCAAAAACTCTTCAACGCGGCACCAATCTCCTCCGGAGCCAGCACCATTCGAACTCGCCCTGTATCACAAGCATTCGTGGGCATCGCATCGAAACTGCACGTTGCCGGGTCTTGCGCAATGGTCAATCCGCCTTGTTCGTCGATCTCTATGACGCCGCGCGAACCGTCGCTACCTGTACCGCTCAAGATAACGGCTGCCGTCAGACTTCCGACATCCTGCGCCAACGAACGCAGGAACTGATCGATGGGATGGGACAAAACCTTTTCGGAAGCGCGTTCGGTCAGCAAAAGCTTCCCATTGCTGACCACCATCTCCTTCTTCGTTGGCAGGAGATAAATGGTGTTTGGCTGAATGACCTCGCCGTCCGTAACGACCTTCACAGGGATGCTGGTCACCCTCGACAACAATTTGTCCATGTGGCTCTTGAAGTCGGGCGAAAGATGCTGCACGATGACAAACGCCATCCCGGTATCGCCCGGCATAACGGAAAACATCCGCTCCAATGCATCAAGACCACCAGCAGAAGCCCCCACTCCCACGATGATTGACTTCTTGTAGGGCCGCTCGCTCGCTGTCGAATCGACTTCGACCGACGCCCGTCCTCTCGAATCGCCCATAGACGGTTCAATAGCATCAGACGTCACATTCCTGGGTGGATCTTCTTTCATTCCGAAATTCTTGGCCTGTCGTTTTCTCGATCTTCGCATTGCCTGGAACAGTCGATCCGGCCGTGCTAATGGACTGCGACAACGGTGTGTCTTGTTGAACTTCTTGGCATGCTCGACACGAGGTTGAGACTGTGGCTACCGCGAACGAAAGGTGATCTAAGGCTTTCGGTAGCCCCATTGTAGCAATGCGTACTTACACTTGGAAAGTCGCGATGGTCTCGGCAAGTTACGCAAATCATGTTCCATCTATATCATGCACCAGCGAATTTATTTATCAGGGCCGCAGTCAACCAGCAAAGTTTGACTCGTCGTTACAACCTTCCTCCCTGGCACGATCTCGCTCTCGCATAAAACACGCGAATGACTCCCCCCTCCCCCTTGCAGTGACTTACCCATTCCGTAGAGAGCCGATGAAAAAGGAGAAGCTCCAACCCTCCCATGGGGACGCCGACGCTCTATTGCTATCTCATCCTGCACGTAAATAAGTTCGTACACTATTGTAGACCCCGAACTCTCCTTTCCTTCCTGGGCACCATAAAAAGCAAACGGGATGGACTCGCGAGAAAGTTTAACGAGGCGAGAAATCTCAACTGACTCATGGCTCCTCGCGGCTTACCGGACTCAGAAAGGAAACAAGGTGAAGCCCTGCTCCTTGAAGCACCTATGTGGTCGATGATCGCTCACCTCCCCGAGCAATCCTGTTTTAAGAATTGCTGCAATCGTCCTGCTCCGCCGTGCGACTCCTGGGTTATTGATCCGTTTTGGAGCTCTGGAACGCAATCGAGTGATCGATCAACCCCCAATTTCCCTCTTTGAATCCTCGCACGACATCACAAACGGAATGTCCGAGACTGCCACCCCTCCGATTCATTACCGATCGCATTGGTGCAGTTCCGTTGCCTCGCGTAGAAGAATGGCAAAGAGCCAAGCCTCTCGGTTCCAAACGATTTTTTGCCGGTTCATTTCTTCCTCCGCGATCCGCAGTCTCTCCTTGGACTCACCAGGCTGATTCAACTGAAATAGTGACATCGACAGCAACAAGTCGGGTCCAGGCCGGAGAACATGTTGGGTGTCCCCCTGCAACAACGAGATAGCTTCCTCAAAGCGTCCCCTGCGATACTCGCTCAACGCCTTTGCGAAATGAATGAAGGGCCTTGCCCACTCTTGCTCCTCGGACAAACTAGCTAACGAATGATCGATCCGTTCGGACGCTCGGTTGGTAATCTCCAATGAACGCGGCTTTAACAAGCACGCGCGTGCCAGTCGTTCCAATACCAGCGAATCGGTTGAATCACCGAAGCGATTCCACATCCGTTCGCAGGCACCTTGATACTTCTCGTCATGCCCTAAATAGAGATACAGTTCTGCGATACCATCGACGTCTTCGTGAGTCGATTCGGGATCCATCAGAGTCGATTCCCAGACAATGGCTGCCTCCTCCAACCGACCAAGCTTTATCAACGTAATGCGAAGTCCGTTTCGTGCATCGTGATAGTTCAGGTCGAGGTCAATGGCTTTCCGCAAGTGCTCTAACGACTCCTCGAGTTTGCCTGAATTTGCGAGCGCGATTCCAAGACGGTACTCGGCCCAACTATGCGTGGGTTCCAGTTCGATCGTCCGCTGGAAATGAAAACTAGCTTCTTGGAGACGTTGCAATCGCTCGTACGACATTCCCAGATTGAAATGCACCAATGCTGCATTGGGACGTATTGCCAAGGCCGCCAAATTGTGGCCCATAGCGGATACGGGATCGTCGGAAAAATGCTGATGAGCCAATTCGAAGTTGAGCCAGAAATCGTCAGGGTAGCTGCGGTGAACGCGTTGCAGATACTCTTTCGGATCACCACCTAATCGACGCCAGCGTGTTCCCATGGCGACCAACAGAGCAATCGGTTGTTTTGAAAGCTCCGCAGATTCCGCCAGCGATTTGAGATGCTCGATATCTGCCCACTTGCTTTGATCGCGAACTTCATCCCGCCAGGGGTCGGGATCTGCACGGCGTGACACCTGGAGGATCCAATCCCTGGTCGTTGCATCGGAACAAGCAGCCCAATCGTCCAGTGCGGCGATCAATGCGAAGCTAACTGTCGATTGTCGAACTCTTTGAGCAACTTCGTCGACGTTTGCATCGCGCTCTCCAATACTCCATCTCCTAAAAGCGTCTGAATACCGGCGGCATGATTCTTCGTAGTCGATACCACCTCCCTGAGTGAATGTTCCTCGACTCATCCGTATCTCGTCTAGTCGCTCAGCCAGATCCAGTTCACTCTGCGCTTGGTGAATTCGACGGCGAAGTGCATCCGAGCCACCGTCAGGCATTCGACCAAGAATGGCGCGGGCCTCCGTGAATCTTCCTTCTTGCTCCACACGATTCACGAACTCCAGCCGCTGCTCCCAACGCTCAAATTCGGCCGCTAATTGCTTCGCGGAACTATACTCGCGCATCCCAAAAACGATGGCAAGCAATACCAAGCCAGCGGCCGTTGTGGCCAATCCTGTAACAGCGGGATTGCGTCGAATCCAACGAAGCGCGCGTTCGAGATGAGTCACCGGACGAGCGAGGATCGGTTCATTTCGAAGGAATCTCCGGAGATCGGATGCCAAGGCCTCGGCAGACGCGTAGCGATTCTTGGGTTGCTTGCTCAAACACTTGAGACAAATCGTCTCCAAATCGCGAGGTACGCTGGTGTTGATTCGAGACGGTGGAACAGGATCAACCTGAATCAACTGCCGCTGGGTTTCGACAGCCGATTCTGCTCGGAATGGAGGACGCCCCGTCAGCATTTCGTATAAGACGGCTCCCAATGCATAGACATCGACAGAGGGACCAACGGAATCAGACCCGCCGAGAACTTGCTCCGGCGCCATATAGCTAGGGGTTCCCAACGGAGTACCGCTTAGTGTTAAAGGCTGATCGCATTCGACATGTCGAGCCAAACCAAAATCCGCAATTTTGAGACACCCGTCCCGCGTAATCAGAATATTCGCGGGCTTGATATCGCGATGGATGATCCCCTTGGCGTGCGCAGACTGGATTGCGTCCGCCAAAATCCGCACCATATCGGCCGCCTTGCTTGATGCCTGGGGTGCGCCTTGTAGATGCTCCGATAAACTCCCTCCCTCTACCAACTCCATGGTGAAGAAAGGACGCCCCTCCACATCACCTACGTCATGGACCTGTACGATATGCGGACAATGCAACTCTGCGATCGCTTGTGACTCGCGGGCAAATCGCGTCAACTCACTTTCCGTCGCGAATTGCCCGGCGCGAAGCATCTTCAGCGCGACGACTCGATTGAGCTTCAGGTGACGCGCCTTATAGACCACGCCCATGCCACCGATTCCTAGCACGCTTTCGACTTCATATCCATCAATGGTTGGAAGCCGCTGACGGTGAATAGCTTCTCGACTAGTAGTGGTCGGTTTGGACGCTTCCGAACTCGGGAATAGACCATCAAGCTGCTGTTCAACTCTCCTCAGCTGCTTCAATCGCCGACGCACCTCAGGCAAGAGTTCCGGACTTTCCTTGCACGCCTCAGCGGGGTCGCAATGCGTCTCGAGGATCAACTCTAGTAGTCGCGTGACCTGTTCTTGTTTTCGCATCTCATCAGGTCGACTAAAGTCATCAAATAGTTAGGTAACATGGCAAACACGATGCTCTCCGATTTCTGCGTACCTACCGTCTTCTTCCGTCGTCTATCGCTCTTCTTCCATGTTGCTGGTACCAAAGTCAAGATCCTCCAGTGACTCGGTCAACAAAAGTAAACTCCGATTCAACCGGCGTTGAATCGTCTTTACCGATACGTCTAGGATCTCTGCAGCCTCCGATTGCGTGACATTCTGAATGCGAATCAAACTGAAAACCTCTCTTTCCTCTTCAGGAAGCTCGTCAATGGCCTGCAGCATCCTCCGAGCGCTTTGACTCAGCTCACTGCCGCTACTTTCTGGGGCTACCGCGAGCGACTCCATCAACTGCACGTCCGGATCGTCTCTATCTAAGCGTCGAGCAAGGTCATTCAATTCCCATCGCATATGTTGGTTCGCTAATGCGAAAAACTGACGCACACCAGCTGGTCGAGCGTTTCGCATCGCCTTCATCAAGCGTTCGACGACCGAGCTAAGTAGCTCCTCAACCTGAAGATTCAGCGGAGCTTGCGTTAGTCGAGGATAGCGTTGATACAGTACCGTTGCACAAAGAAGATGCAGCCTCCCAACCGCGCGCTCCAACAGCTCGCGAACCATCGCATCTTGTGGAATCTCCGAAGGCCATTCGGCCAAACGAGCAACATACTCTCGAACGATTGCGGTCGTATTTCCTTCATCATAGGACAGCATAACTAACTCCATCGGTGCGGGACGGGCGTTTTCGCAATCGCTTCTGCCATCGATTCCAATTCTAGCAGCATCGTCGACAAAAGTCAGTGTCCTACCTCAACGCTTAGTTGGACGTCGGCAGGTGAATGGGATCAGTCCCAGTCCTTACGCACTTCATCAACGAAGGGGAATATCTTGTTTCAAAGTCGATACGCAACAATTTTGGTCGTTCTAGCGGCGTCCAACTGGCTCCCATCCATTACGCATTCGCAAGAGAGTCTCCCTTCGGAGACCAGAATGGATAGTCCTAGTGGCCTGCCCATCGTTGTACGCATGCAAGGCCCTTACGATGCGGACGTCCCTCTGCAAATCGTCTGCTACTTTATGGAGACGCCGAACGCGAAATCCAAGCTCTTTGGTGCTCCCGTAGAACTGGACACGCGACTTGGTGGAATCATCACTTCACTGCGTCAGCGCGTGGAGTTCAAAGGCGACGCATTGGAGACAATGCTTCTCGAGCCTCCCGTAGGCTCGATCAAGCCGAAAAAACTACTCCTAATCGGCCTCGGTGGTGAGGCGGACTTAACGTTAGATCGGATGGAAGCGGTTGGACGCACAGCACTTCGCGAAGCTGTACGAATCGGTGCGACGCAAGTTGCTTTTGCGCCCCTCATCAAGGATGCAGGGAACGATTCGTTGCCTGCAGGCGATGTTGAAAACGCTGTCATACGAGGCGTTCTGCTGGCGTACGACACCCAAGTCCGTTTGCACAATCAAGGATTTGCACCCGAGCTCAAATTGAATACGTGGATCGTCGAGGCTGGGCCGACCTACTACGAAGAAACGATCGCGGGAGTCAAGCAGGCGTTGAAAGAGTCGCAGCAGCTCATCGATCAACGTGCGACTGGGGCCTACTCTACCCTTAGTAAATAAATGTTTGAGGAAACCCCGGGACGCACGGAGGTACGGCGATTGCGATCGGGGCGATTGCAGCAATTCATGTCTCTATAAGACCGACCGAACCAGTGAGGAATCCAATGCCTACAGTGACTACGAACGATGGAGCCAGCCTATACTACAAGGACTGGGGAAGCGGTCAGCCCCTGGTGTTCAGTCACGGTTGGCCCCTCAGCAGCGACGCTTGGGACGAGCATATGCTTTACTTTGCTTCGCGCGGCTATCGTTGCATCGCACACGACCGGCGCGGTCACGGACTTTCCACCCAGACTTGGCACGGAAACGACATGAATACGTACGCGGATGATCTAGCGACGATCATGGATGTCCTAAACATCCGCAACGCCGTCCACGTGGGACATTCTACCGGTGGTGGTGAAGTCGCTCGCTACATCGCAAGGCATGGAACCGAACGTGTTTCAGGAGCAGTGCTCATCGGTGCTGTCACACCCGTGATGCTCCAATCAGAGACCAATCCCAAAGGAGTCCCAATGGATGTCTTCGATACGCTGCGTGCGAACCTCTTAAAGGATCGCTCACAACTTTTCAAAGACTTTTGTGGTCCCTTTTTCGGTACCAACCGCACCGGTTCCTCTGTCTCAAAGGGAGCAGTAGACGCATTTTGGCTTTTAGGAATGCAGGCAGGCCTGAAGAACCTTTACGACTGTATTGCGGCCTTCTCTCAGACGGACCAAACCGATGATCTCAAGAAAATGGACATCCCAACTTTGATCGTTCATGGCGATGACGATCAAGTGGTTCCGATCGATGTTACCGCTCGTGTGGCCGTTAAACTTATTCCGAACGCGACTCTCCAAGTCTATCCAGGAGCACCTCACGCACTGACATCCACCCATCGTGACCAACTCAACGCAGATGTTCTCGCATTTGTCCAAAGCATAAAGGATTAAAAGTTATCGTCTTTATCGTGATTTCCAACTCTCACAAACGAAGGTACCAAGACCATGTCAAAACCGTACAAGAAGCTTTCCAAGGACGACGCCGTCCTTTTGTTGGTCGATCACCAATCAGGCCTGATCTCGCTCGTTCAAGACTTTTCGCCAGACGATTTCAAAAACAGTGTGATCGCCTTGGCGGACATTGGTCGGTTTTTTCAACTGCCAACGATTCTTACCACCAGTTTTGACGAAGGGCCAAATGGACCACTCGTACCGGAACTGGTTGAACGCTTCCCGGACGCTCCTTTCATTCATCGTCCTGGGCAGATCAACGCTTGGGACAATGAGGATTTTGTTAAAGCGATTCAGGCGACGGGGCGAAAGCAACTCATTATCGCAGGCGTTGTAACAGACGTGTGCGTCGCATTTCCTGCCCTCTCGGCCATCGAAGCGGGTTATGACGTTTTCGTCGTAACCGACGCCTCAGGTACCTTCAATACCACCGTTCAACAAGCAGCCTGGCAACGCATGTCAGCCGCTGGCGTCCAACTGATGAACTGGTTCTCGGTTGCTTGCGAATTGCATCGGGATTGGCGCAACGACATGCAAGGACTCGGAACACTGCTGTCCAATCACTTGCCGAACTATCGAAACCTGATGACCAGCTTCAATATGCTGCAGGATGCAAAAAAGGCGTAGCTCGCAAATGCCCGTTTCCCAATCTCATTCGAACGACTCGCCAATCCATCTCGCGATCACTCTTCGTGTTCGCGAGGGAAGAGAGTCCGAATTTGCGGCGGCGCTGTCACAGTTCGCGCGTCGTTCCCTCGAACATCGAGGTACGACAGGGGTACATTTGATTTATCCAGTGCCCGGAACCGGCTGCCGCGACTTTGGAGTGCTTCGATCCTTCGAGAGCGAAAGGTATAGCGAGGAGTTCTACCATTCGGACATGTATCAACAATACAAATCGGAAACGGCACACCTTGTCGAAGAGGCGCCGAGCATTCGGCGACTCGAAGGGCTTGAATCGTTTCTTCGTAACGATGGGAGACCTTCACCCGTTCGCTGGAAAATGGCAGTAATCACTTATTTGGGTGTCGTACCGTCCGTCATCTTCTGGTCCAGCACATTGAGGCCCCTTCTTGGAGCGTATCACTGGCTGCTCGGTGTGTTAACAATCAATGCGGCCGTCGTTGCAACGCTCGCTTGGGTAATGATGCCTGCGCTCACCAAGCTGTTTCGCAATTGGTTGCATCGCGTCTAGTTGCGATCTCTTTACGTTTTCCCGCAAACTCCCACAAGCGTGTAGAACCCTACATGCAACGAGGCATTCCCATGTCCATTCAAACGGTCTTGTACAACGGCCGAATTACGACTCAAGACTTGAACAAACCCGAAGTTTCCGCCATGGCAGTGTCCGATGGTCATATCGCAGCCATTGGATCGGATGATGAGATAAAGCGTCTAGCTGACGCATCGACGCAGCTTATCGATCTCGATAACCGTCGTGTCATTCCCGGTCTCAATGACTCCCATCTCCATGTTATCCGAGCGGGGTTGTTCGCGAACCTTGAACTTCGGTGGGATGGTACACCGACGCTGACTCAAGCACTCCGACAATTGAAGGAGCAAGCGAGACGCACTCCCCCTCCCCAATGGGTTCGGGTTATCGGCGGTTGGAATGAGTTTCAATTTGCCGAGGGACGCATGCCCACGTTTCAAGAGCTGAACGATGCGGCCCCGGATACCCCAGTCTTTTTGCTCCACCTTTATGACTCGGCCATGCTGAACAAGGCCGCAATTCGAGCGCTAGGCATGGGTCAACATACCCCGAACCCGCCGGGAGGATTGATCGCCAAGGATCAACGCGGTAACCCCACGGGTTTGCTGATCGCCGAGCCGAATGCACTCATCCTCTATTCAACGATCGCCAATGCACCCAAATTATCCTTCGAAGATCAGCTGAATTCCACCAGACACTTCATGCGGGAATTGAATCGGTTCGGTGTAACAAGTGTCTCGGACGCAGGTGGTGGCGGACAAAACTACCCGAGCGACTATGCAGTTGTCAATCAACTTGAAAAAGAAGGTCACCTCACCTTGCGTATCGCCTACAGCCTCTTTGCGCAGAAGCCGGGCGAAGAGTTGAATGACTACCTCCGATGGCTTGGCATGACAAGACCTGGTCAAGGCTCCGATTTGCTGCGAGTCAACGGAGCTGGAGAGAATCTCGCTTGGAGCGCTGCGGACTTTGAGAATTTCCTCCAGCCTCGCCCCGATTTGAAACCCATCATGGAGAGCGAATTGGAAGCAATCGTTATGAAGCTGGCCGAAGCCAAATGGCCTTGGAGAATTCACGCAACCTACGATGAATCGATCGACCGGTTTCTTACCATTTTCGAGCGAGTCCACCGTGAGCACCCGATCGATCAACTACGCTGGTTTATCGACCATGCTGAAACAGTTTCCGATCGAAACCTGGAACGGATTCAACGTCTCGGTGGCGGGATCGCCATTCAACACCGCATGGCCTACCAAGGCGAATACTTCATTCGCCGATACGGGGTCGAGCAAGTGAAGCAACTCCCTCCCATTCGAAAGATGCTCAAAATGGGTATACCCGTTGGTGCTGGTACCGACGGCACTCGAGTCGCCAGCTACCATCCATGGACTTGCTTATGGTGGATGGTGACAGGCCAAACGGTTGGAGGCACCGTCATGCACGATTCGGAGGATTGCATGACCCGCGAAGAAGCTCTGAAACTCTACACGCACGGCAGCGCATGGTTCAGCAACGAAGATGACCGAAAAGGAACACTATCGGTCGGCAAGTTTGCGGACCTAGCTGTACTGTCCGAAGACTACTTTACCGTAGAGCCCGACGGGATTCGGAGCATCGAAAGCGTTCTTACCATGGTGGGTGGAAAAGCAGTTTATGCAAATGGGCACTACGCACATCTGGCTCCCGACCTACCCCCTATCAGTCCCGATTGGTCGCCCGTCCATTTCTATGGGGGTTACGATAACAGCCTTACGACTCCTCCGCAGCACAACCATAAAACAATCATGGCGGCAGATGGACGAGCATGGACTACGTCCTGTGGCTGCGGTACCTAGAACCGAACTTGTTCGTTGTGCGTTGCACTGCACCTATGCTTTGCCCGGCTCTCATGAAAACAAGATACTTCTCCAGTAACTGCAGTCCTTCTCATGCCCCCCGGATCGCCCGGTAATTCGCAGTGAGAAAAAAAACAATTAAGCCGCGCGCATGTCCTCTATCACACAGGTGATTGAGTTCGACCTCATGCTCGCGGCTCAACAAATGAAGCGTCAAATCGATTACGACTTCGAGTCGCTATCCTTCTCAATCTGCTTTGCGAGTTGCTTGCATTTCTCAAGATGCTCTTGAACCTTGTTACGAGCTTCTTTTGCGAACTCGTTGAGCTCTTTGGGTCCATCGCTCTCGATCGCCTTCAACTCAGCAAGCATCATCGTGTGCGCGACACATTGCTGACCAAGAAAAGCCATGTTGAAATCGTTCCCTTCATACTGGGTCAGCATTTCCTTCGTCATCGCGAGCGAGTTCTCGCATGCCTTCTCTGCAATTTTGCAAAGCTCATGTGGCACCAAGGCTACGGAGCTTCCGGCCACGCGTGGCGTGTCCTGCTGTTGTGGCTGCCCAATCCCTTGCTGAAGCTTCTGGACGCACTCTTGATGGTCTTTAACAAGGGTTTCGGCTAATTTCTTGACATCTTGATTGTCAGATTTTTCCAGTGCGAGTTTCGCAAGTTGAATCTCTGCTTCATTCGCTTTCTGCAGCTTTTGAACAATAGCATCCTTAACCGTCATCGCTTGCTGGTCGCTGCGGTTGCGACGCGTTTCGTCACGACCTACCTGGCCGGGCCGTTGATTGGCGGGTGTGCCGGGCTGTACTTGGCCTTGCCCTGGCGTTTGGACAGGAGGCTGGCCATCGTTGGAACGCCTTTGTTGAATGGGAACGTCCCGCTGTCCGGAGGCAGGTTGCTGCCCGTTGGCAATCGATAGGCCTGAGAGTGTACTAATCGCAAGGCAAGCAAAGCTGAAACGAAACTTAGACATCGCAGTAACTCCTGAATGTCGGGTGAAGAAAAGATGGCAACCACTCGGTCGCCATATGGAATAATCGATGGTGCATCTACCGTTCCCAAAAACAGAGTATTTGGGATATTCGACAAGATCATGGCAATCGTCAAAGTCATCGAGCGCACAACCGATGCTTGCGGTGGCCCACTTAGTATGCGAACCATCCCGTCGCTCGCGATTGCACTATGGAGCGATCTCTCCAGCACCCCCTCTATTCGTCTTGGCTCCCGAAAAGCGCGCTGACGCAGCCACCCTCGAGAACAACGATGCGTCGTGGGTTAGTTGATTTGCAAGGCCACTAAACTGGCGTCTTTCCACCCGTGCAGCCAAAGACTTCGGCGGTCACGTAACTCGATTCGGGACATGCCAACCATACGAACAACGGAGCCAATTCGATAGGCTGAGCAGGGCGGCCAAACAGCGTATCTGCACCAAAGTTCTGGAACGTTTCTGACGGCATCGTCGACGGTATGAAGGGCGTCCAAACCGGTCCCGGTGCGACGGCGTTGACCCGCACGCCTCGCTCCATCGCGAATTTCGCTAAGGCCTTGGTCATTCCAATCAAAGCGGACTTGGACGTGGCGTAAGGGAGTAACATGTCCGACGGATTGTAGCCTTGAATGGAAACGGTATTGATGATGCTCCCGCCTGGCTTGATGTGCTGGAGCGCCGCACGCGACAACCAAAACGGTGCGTAGATATTCGTCTTGAAAACTCGATCGAAAACTTCCGTAGAAAACTCCTCCAGCGTTTCGGCCGTATCCTGAAACGCTGCGTTATTCACCAAAATATCCACGCTGCCTAACTCGGAAATGGTGTTTTGGATGATTTGCTCGCAGAACGATTCTTCTCGCAAGTCTCCTGCGATTGCAATCCCTTTCACCCCCGCTTCCGACACCAACTCGATCGTCGAGTTCGCGTCATCGCTCTCGGATAGATAGTTGATGGCCACGTTCGCCCCCTCGCGAGCGTAACAAATCGCAATCGCGCGACCAATTCCACTGTCCCCTCCGGTCACCAATGCATTAAGTCCTCGCAATCGGTTGTGCCCCTGATAGCTATCCTCGCCATGATCTGGGACAGGATTCATTTCGCGATTCAGACCGGGCATCTTGATCGCCTTCTGCTTCTTGAAGGGAGGGACTGCGAAGGCGGTCCGAGGGTCGACCAGTTCGACTTCATGATCGATATGTATTGGAGTGTCTGACGTCCGCATTTCCAAGTGCTCCCTGAAGAATGGATTCGAGTCGTCCCTTGACCGACATGGCCGAGCGTAACGAAGTCTGTGGCAGAGCACGCAAAAGGTGGACCTTTAACAACAATTGCCAGTGTGTCCAGTTCCTCCGATATGGACGGGTGGGCCCGCACATGAAACAAACCTGCTGAAGCTAAGTCTCAATGGCGATCGTTCATTATCCTCCCACAAAAGTTTCAAGCCCGATTCGATATGCTGATGGGTCACCATCCTGCATGCATGCTGAACCACCATTATTGGCTGCTCACGTTCCCCTCTGGAAGATACGGGTCCAGCGCGAAAGTAGACTCTCAGTAGATGGAGGTAGGGCGATATCGTTCACTCTCAGACAAATTCTTGTTTAGCTGGCTATCCACGCTGAAGGATGCCCTTCACGACGGAATGCAATTTGCGGCGAACGGAACGGTCATCCTTCCTTACTCTGATGAGTATCTCCGTTCCATTCCGTTGAGGAAAAAGAGATGTTTCAGCACGTAAAGGACCTGCAGTTTAACGTTCGAGTTACCGAACCCGATCCCAAGTTTGCGAATCTTCTCTTAGAGCAATTTGGCGGCGGGAATGGAGAACTCAAGGCAGCATTGCAATACTTCATCCAGGCCTTTGGATGCCGTCATGCGTACCCAGACAAGTACGATCTACTGATGGATATTGCGACGGAGGAATTCAGTCATTTAGAGATCGTGGGCGCGACGATCACGCTGCTCCTGGACGGTGTGAGCAGTGAGTTGAAGGGAGCAGCCGAGGGTAATTTGGTGGCTCAAATGGGATCGCGTTCCATCAAGACGAAAGACGTGATCGCTCAAGCCATTGAGAACCCGCACTTCTTATTGGAATCCGGCGGCGGCCCCCTGCTCACCGATTGTCGAGGCGTACCCTGGACGGGGTCATTCATCAATGCGAACGGAGACTTAACGGTCGACCTTCGATCCAATATTGGAGCTGAATCCAGAGCGAAAATCGTCTACGAGAATCTGCTCAAATTCACAGACGATCCGTACGTTCATGAGACTCTTCGTTTTCTCATGACGCGTGAAATCGCCCACTTCCAACAATTCGCAGCAGCGTTAGAAACGATCCAGCCGAATTTCCCGCCCGCGAATTTCCAAGGGGATGTTCGATTCACGCACAGCTACTTCAACATGTCACAAGGCGAGGATGCACGTGGCCCCTGGAACGAGGGAAATGGCCCTTGGCCAGAGGACGAATGCTGGGAGTACATCGACGACCCGCAGGCGCAAGTGAAAGAAACCAACGGGCAAGAGCTCCAGGTTGCAGAAGGAAACTCTCGGGACCCCAAGGTCGAGAAAAAGTTGGAAAAGCAGTTGGTCAAACAACGCAGTACCGAAGTGAAACGAGAGTCGGATGAGCAACCACTGCAATGGTCCGTCCATGCATAATGCGTTTTGACGGCCTGGCCTTCTGTGAGCTCGTCGCATGCAAATGTCGAGCTCAAGCATGTGGCTTGCAGAAGGCTTGGCCCCGGGCCCTACTGCCGATGAACGGCATTCAAAACCGTGAACCTCCGCTTGCGAAGTCCTGTTTACATGTTGCCATGGATGCACCCGTGCTTAGACGTTACTCGCAATTTCAACGACAACCTTGCCCTTGGCCCGGCCCGTCTCCAGATGGGCCAGCGCCTCGTTCGCTTTTTCGAATGCAAATGTTTTGGCTATCACCGGTCGCACACGTCCACCGGCGAGTAGATTGCTGATCTCGCCCAGTTGTTCACCGTCAGGCTGGACAAACAAGAATGAATACTCGGCGCCGTGAATTCTTCCCAGCCGAATGATCTTGCGACTTAGCAGTCCGAAAACGAATCGCATGAGAAAGTTCATCCCGCGTGCTTGAGCGAATACCCGGTCCGGTGGGCCGACGAGGGAAATGATCTTACCGCCAGGTCGTAGAATCCTCACCGATTTTTCAATCGCATCGCCCCTTATTGTCCCTAGTACTACGTCGTAGTTTTTCAGCACATCTTCGAACGCTTGTTTCGTGTAATCAACGATCTCGTCGGCTCCCAGGCTACGAACCAAGTCGACATTTCCTGTGCTGGTTGTCGTTCCGACGGTCGCTCCGAGATGTTTGGCAAGTTGGATTGCGAACGTTCCGATACCCCCAGAGCCCGCCGGTATGAATACTCTTTGACCGGGCTGGAGATTCGCACGTACCTTCAACGCCTGCCATGATGTGAGCCCAACCATGGGAATCGACGCAGCTTCGATAAAACTGAGATTCGAGGGCTTGAATGCTACGACGTCGTCGGGCACCGCTGCAAACTCGGCGAGAGCGCCCATGCCAATATCAAAGGTGCTTGCAAAAACCGCATCGCCTGGTTTGAACCGCGTTACGCGGACGCCTACTTCAACAACCACCCCCGCCAAATCGCTGCCCAGCGTGCAGGGCAATGGCAACGAAATGATCGGCTTGAACACTCCTTTTGGAATCATGGTGTCAATGGGGTTCAATCCGGCCGCGTGCACTTGGACGATTACTTCATCCGGTTTGGGAACAGGCCGAGGAATATCGGCAAAGCGGATATTATTGATCTTGCCATATCGACTCAGCACGAGTGCTTTCATGTTTCTCTGCTTTTCCAAGGAGACAATTAGAATCGGCAGGCGTCTTCTTTCGTGTACTTGACGCAGTACACGCACTACCTGGATGATGCGTAAGCGAATTGATCTGAAATAGGGAGTGAGGTTACTCCTACGAGAGAACCTACCGTCTCCTTAATGCGTTGAGTCCCATTTGCTTGCGAAGAGCCGCGTCCAACAGTCGGGCCGGCGCAAAACTGCTAAACAAACGGAGTTTTCTGGCTTCTCTGCCAACGGTGTAACGAAGATGCGGCCGTGCGGCGGTCGCAGCTTTCAGCACAACTGCAGCAACTTCGCTGGGGCTATCTCCCTTCTCGATCATTGCGGTCAATCGTTTGCCAACTATCTCGCGTCCCTCTCGGTAGACCTCCAGATGCGAATCAGCTTTCCATGCATTCGCATCAATTTGTGTATTGGTCCCAGCAGGCTCTATCACGACAACTCGGATACCCAGTGTTCGGATCTCATGATCAAGCGATTGTGAATAACCTTCCACCGCGTGTTTTGAAGCGCTGTAAAACGCCATGAACGGAGCAGGTAGAAATCCGACGATGGAGCCAATATTGATGATACGACCACTCTGTTGATCGCGCATTTGAGGCAGGACCGCACGGTTCATGCGAACGATCCCAAAGAAATTCGTGTCGAACAACGCCTGAACTTGTGCGATCGAACTTTCCTCCGCTCCTGCCGTCGCTAGGCTGAACCCTGCGTTATTGACCAACAAGTCGATTCGTCCTTCGCGCCGAATCACTTCACTTACGGCCGCATTGACCGAATCGTCGTTGGTCACATCCAAAGGAAGCATCTCGAATGGCTGAGCACCCGAAGAGCCCCCCCGTCTGCTCGTTCCGAAAGCCTTATAACCAACCTTCGCCAGCAACTCAGCTGTCGCTTTTCCAATTCCTGAGGATGCACCTGTTACGAGGGCGACTCTTACGTTCTCACCTTGTTTCGTCACGTCAGACCTCGATATCTGGATGTTCAAAATTTCACCAGAAGACGCCCGCCGTTTACATGACGCCCGTCATCTATAGCATAGATTACGGCCATCATGTATAATGTCAACGGCGAAACGATCGATTTTTCCAGTAACGAGGATTTCCAACGGATGAGAGTCAGCAGGGAACAAGCCGCCCTAAATAGGGGGCGAATCATCGATGTGGCATCGAAACTATTCCGTGAACGAGGATTCGATGGCGTTGGCGTCGCCGACTTGATGAAGGCCGCCGGCTTAACCCACGGAGGTTTCTACGGGAACTTTGCGTCAAAAGAGGATTTGATCGAACAAGCGTGCTCGAGAGCTCTTCAAAAGTCACAGGACATCCTCAACCAAACGGTGGAGCTTGGCGGAAAGGACGCGTTGGGCGCCATAGCGGAGAGATATCTATCGACAACGCATCGAGACCATCCCGGAGAGGGCTGCGTGATAGCAGCGTTAGGTACGGAAGTGGCGCGAAACAGCTCTCCCGTTCGCGCTGCGTTTACAAAGGCCATTCGTTCTGCCATTGAGGTGCTATCAACACTGATACCCACAAAATCCAAACGATTGAAAAGAGAACGAGCTCTAGCCGTCTACTCAAGTCTCGTAGGCGCATTGGTGCTAGCTCGAGCTGTCGATGATCAAGAACTCTCGACAGAGATACTTGAAGCGACGCTGGCGTCAATCCATTCTCTCCATCCGAGCTCAAACGCAGAGTGAATTTCAATTGCCTTCCCAAAAATGTATCCAAGCCTGTTCTAGAAAGTGCGAGGGATTGAATACCATGGATCTACGTCGCTTCGATGACGCGAAGATGCACTCGATCTGTTGCGTCCTCTCTACCGATTGCCATCGATTCTCCAATAAACTGGAATCAATCGCGCAGGGAACCGGCACAACTGAATTCCATGGAAGCTCGGAAATTCATTTCTTTGTCCGGGCCATCCTGGATGGGGAATTCTTTGAATAAACCGAGAACTGATGATTTCTTCCCCCCAATCACGGCTTGCTCTGTCACGGTCTGCAAAAATTGGTGTCCAAGGATCGACCGACGTTTTATCCCCTTGGGCTCATAAAGTGTGAAGGATAGAAAAGATGCACAACCCGTTTGCAGAGGCCGTCGACGAGTCGACCGATTGGGAATTGATTGAACAGTCGAAGAGCGGAAACCAAGCTGCGCTCGAAAAACTGATTCTTCGTCATCAAGCCTGGATTTACAACATTGCGGTGCGCATGGTCTTCCATCCTCATGATGCCGAAGAAGTCACTCAGGAGGTCCTCGTCAAAGCGATCACAGGGCTGAGCACGTTTCATGGCGAGAGCAAGTTTCGAACTTGGCTCTATCGGATCACCTCGAATCACATTTTGAACATGAAACGCCGCGGTGCTGATCGCGAGAGCTTCACTTTTTCAAGCTATGCGGATGCAATCAACGGAACACCTGATCTCAATCTTCCAGATCCGAAGTCGGTGCCTGTGGATGTGCCACTCTTGGTGGAAGAAGCGAAGATCTCTTGCACCATGGGCATGCTTCTGTGCCTCGATCGAAGACAACGACTGATATTTGTCCTGGCTGAAATATTTGGCGTTAGCGACTCGGTCGGTAGCGAGATCCTGGAGATGACACCCGATAACTTTCGGCAGTCACTTTCGCGAGCGCGGCGAGATTTGTACCAGTTCATGAATAACCAGTGCGGCTTGATCAATGAAAAAATCCCCTGCCGATGTCCAAAGAAGACGAGAGGGTTCATCGATGCCGGTCATGTCGATCCCCACAACATGATTTTTTCGCTACCGCGTTTGAGCCAGATACGAGAGGTAGCTGCTGATGCCTACACTCAAATCGACACGTCACTAGATCACCAACACGCGGCGATCTTTCGCGATCATCCGTTCCTCGAACCCAAGGATCAAATTTCTTGGCTTCGGAAAATGCTCGAACATCGTAGTCTTCGTGACTCATTGGATCTCAACTGAGAATTGTTTGCGTCGGGTTTGTCACAGTCCCTCCTCCATGGTGTCAAAAGGGACAGGAGGACATACCATGTCTAAATTGAACAAAAAAACAGCCTTGGTCACGGGCGCATCCAAGGGGATTGGAGCGGGTATCGCTCTAGAACTAGCCAAAGCCGGAGCATCGATAGTGGTTAACTATGCTTCTGACAAAACGGGCGCAGAAGCTACGGTTCGCTCCATCCTTGCCGAAGGCGGCGAGGCCATACCGATTCAAGGTGACGTTTCCAACGCCGTCGATGTGAAGCGCATCTTTGACCAAACCGCCAATTCATTCGGAGCGATCGATATTCTGGTCAATAATGCCGGCGTGTATCAGGCTATGGCGATCGAGGATGTTACGGAAGACGAGTTCCACCGCGAAATGCATATAAATCTGCTTGGTCCCTTGCTGATGATTCGAGAGTCGCTCAAACACTTCCGTCCTAGTGGCAGCATTATCAATATTGGCTCTGCGATTTCTCGGATGCCTGCTCCCATGTATTCGATTTATGCAGCCAGCAAGAGTGGCTTGAACGCCGTCACAATCGCTCTTGCAAAGGAGCTAGGACCGCGAGGAATAAGAGTCAACTCCATCAACCCAGGTGCAACATTAAGCGAGGGTACCAAAGAATCGGGACTCTATGGCGTCGACAGCGACTTCGAGAAACAGTTGGTTAGTATGACTCCACTGGGACGTATTGGTCCCCCCCTCGACATAGCGAGAGTGGTAGTCTTTCTGGCATCCGAAGAATCTAGTTGGCTGACAGGTGAACTCATACACGCCACAGGCGGTCTATGACCGCTCATCTTATCCATCAAAGCTCATCCATCACAGGACAATTCTATGCCTGCATACATGATATTCATTCGTGAAAAAACGATCGATCGCGCTGAACTCGAATCATATTGGTCCAAAGCTCCTGCGACACTCGAAGGTGTTCCCATCAAGGTGCTTTCCTCATATGGTCCCCATACAACTCTCGAGGGCCCCAACGTAGAAGGAGTGGTGATCGTAGAGTTCCCAAGTGTTGAGATTGCCCGCCAATGGTACGATAGCCCTGCATACCAGGATGCCGTCAACCTCCGGAAACGTGGCGCGATCTATCGTGGATGGATTGTGGAAGGTACACCAAGTTAAGGTACGCCATGTTCATCAGTGTCCCTGAGATCGACGCGGCATGACATAGAAGGCGTTCTTCCGACTTTTAGAATGGGAGCGGTCGGGCGTCCTAATCATCATGGTTGTCCTTCGTTAACAGCGAGGTCCGAGCACCTCGAGACGATTCGACCGTTGTGAGGAAACTTTGGGAAGCCTAAGTCGCCAACCACCAGCGATTCGTGACTGCATCGGAAACGATCCCACTGCTCGCGCGAGTTGGGCTCCAATCCAATGTCGGCAAATGGGAACGCAACACCCGCGGGTCGTATTTCCGACTCGCGGGCTTTTTGGTTAGGCCATGCTGAGCTTCAGTCGATTTTTGCCCAAGTACGACAACCAGTTGTTCGTGCTCAGGTAGCTCACCTGTTGCAATCAGTTGGAATAGCTCGTCGTTATCCACGGTCCGGTTCTCAGCTCGTTCTATTAAAAGATCGAGCGTTTCCCCATTCGCGCCATCAAAATAGTTGGACTGTCATTCCGATGGACTCACTGCGGGACGGCAAAGCAAGGAGCATCCATGGCTAACATCGCTATTCTTCCACGAACGATTTCAATCTTGCTAGAGCATCATCCCATTGCCGTGAGATAGCAGCGAGCGATTGCGAAGCTGCAGCCATCGTCTTTGGGTTCACCTGAAAGAGATTCTCTCGACCGCGACGAACGCCCTTGACGAGACAAGCGTCTTCGAGGATTTGCAAGTGCTTACGGATCGCTTGGCGTGTTTGTGGTCGACCTTCAGAAAGCTGGGTGATGGATGCAAGATTTGCTTCTCCCAACTGAAGTAGCAACGACAAGCGAGTATCATCACCCAAAGCAGCAAAAAGTGGCGCGTTCTTGGCAAACTGTTTCCACGTTGAACTACTTGTTTTCAAGATACTTCTCAATATTCTTCATTTGCGATTTCCACCCCCCTTCGTTCATGCGAAATGCTTCGCTACGCCGCCATTCCGGGACCGAATCGAATCCGGATTCGACCACCGTCAGAAGGGTTCCGACACCGGACGGCTCCAACTGGAACTCTACCGTGGTTGGCGCTTCATTGGAATAGTCCACATTGTGATCCACGGCATAGGGATGCCACGTGAAAGCGAAACGTGTCATGGGCTCGATTGCAACCACTTCAACCTCGAATCTGAAATGTTCGTAGCCCGGATAAGTCATTTGTCCGTATGCCTTTTTGCCAACGACAAATGGAACCTCCAGATTCACGCAGAACCACGCTCCAAATTTCTGATAGTCGGTCAGTGCTTCCCAAACGCGCGCTGGCGGAGCATTCAATTCAATCTGTCGTCTGATTTGGTCCGTGCTACTCGTCGTCATGGAAATCCTCTCTCAATGCAAGCCTAAGTTCTGTCGCGTGGTGGTCACCCCTACCCGCAACCTTTCGGTTGCATATTAATCGAATAGCGAGAGTGATTCAATAGGACACGATTGCTTGGGCTACTTTGCCTGGTAACCTGGAAAGGCTCGCTCGTGTTCTGATCAATTCGGCGCTTTGCCGCTGACTAGACCCAACCAAGGTGACGACGGACTGAGAGCTCGCGCCGACTTCCTTCGACGGATGGAGAATCGAACCGCTCCTCCCAGCTCCCACCCCAACCAACACACGTGGTCCTCCGCGTATTGTCGATCAACAGTCCGGGTACACCCGGAATGACTCTTCCACTTAGACGCATGTCTCTCGAGGAATAACAACGGTAAAAGTCGTTCCTTTCTCCGGTTCCGATTGAACACTGATTGTTCCATTATGGGCTACGACAATTTCATGAACGAGACTCAGCCCCAATCCCATTCCCATCTCAGCATGATGAGTACGGGCCTGATCGCTTTGGTAGAACCTTTCAAATAGATGAGGTAAATCGACACTGGAGATCCCAATCCCGTTGTCTTGCACTTCGATGACCGCATCTGCATCTCGAGCAAACACTCGCAGGGTGACATGACCCTGTAGCCGGTTATAGCGGATCGCGTTGGTAATCAAGTTGGTAAGCACTTGAGTAAACCTGTCGCGATCGCCGTAGATGGTCACAGGCTGTAGCTCGCACTCGATCTGAACCGAATGCGACATTGCCAGCGGCCGTAGCAATTCGATGGTATGCGCGGCGCATTGCCCCAGATCCAGGGGCTCCAAATGAAGGCAAAGCATTTGAGAATCGGCCTTAGCTAGGAAGAGTAAATCATCGGTAAGCCGCTTCATTCGGCGTGCGGATTGAAGACACATACGCAGCGAATCCTTGTATGTCTCCGTATCGCGTTCTTTGTGAAGCGTGTGCTCTGCCTGTGACAGAATGACTGCAACCGGCGTGCGCAATTCGTGCGAAGCATCGGCCACAAATCGCGTCTGTCGTTCAAGTGCCAACCTCAACCGCTCGACCAACTGATTGAGTGAATCGCTAAGCTGCAACACTTCGATCGAAGATTTCTCGTTGACGAAGAGCCTCTCGTTCAAGTTCCGATCGGTCATGCGCTGGGCCGCTTTTGCTAATTCATCGATCGGAGCAGCCACTTTCTTTGCCAACCAAATGGCAAGCAGAGCTGCACCCGCCAGACATAAAACACTGAGCCCCAGCAATCGGACAACTAGCCAAAGGAGTCCATCCCACTCCTTGGCTAACCGCCGACCGATCAAAAGTTGGCCTCGTTGCGGCGTTCGAACAATCAGATCGAGAGATCGACCGGTCGCGCGTGCGACGAAAGGATGCGGACCGCCGGAACCCGGCAGACGATCTGCAGGGACCGCATGAGCGGGGAGATCAGGCGTCGCGAATTGTATTCTGCCCATTTGATCCCACATGGCGATGTAGGCATGATCCCGTGGGGCCATACCAAATCGATGACGATACAGGTCGGAAACTTCTAACGAAGGTGAATCTGGTTGATCCTTCAGCTGCTGATTCAGCTCCTGGGCGGCGGCCAGGAGGTCCGATTCGGCGCGCCTGTAGGTGGCATGCAGCGATAGCGCAAACATGGATACGCTGAAAGTTGCCACAATCAGTCCTGCCAGTATCAAGTTGGCCCTGAGAATCTGCGATCGCAACTTGCAAAAGCGTCCCCGTCGAAAATGCGGTGATTTAGCTGATGACATAGCCTTGCCCCCTACGTGTCTCGATCAGCTCGGTGCCTAGTTTGCGACGCAGATACGAGATGTACACGTCGACGATATTAGACGCGGGATCATCGAGTTCATCAAATAAATGCTCGTAGATCTCACGCCTTGAGATAACCTTGCCGCGATGTACGGCAAGATATTCGAGCAGCCCAAATTCCCGAGCAGTAAGACTCACGAGCTCGTCACCCACGCATGCTTGTCGGGCACGCAGGTCGATGGTTATATTCCCAATTCGTAGACTCGATGAAGATTGTCCAGCAGAACGTCTGATCAAGGCTCTGAGCCTGGCCATCAACTCCGAGCGTTCAAACGGTTTGGCCAAGTAATCATCGGCCCCTAAATCAAGACCGCGCACTCGATCGTCGAGCCCATCTCGTGCGGACAGAATGAGAACAGGAACCTTGTGCGTCTCTCGCAGTTGACCAAGCAACTTCCAGCCGTCCAGTTTCGGCAACATCAAATCGAGTACGATTGCGTCGTAACTCCAAGTCGTCGCCTTCGCCCGACCCTCTTCGCCGTCAGCTGCAAGATCTACCGCATAGCCTTCCTCATCAAGCATCGCGTACAGCAAGCGTCGAAGCTCGGGTTGGTCCTCGATAACTAGTATTCGCATGGTGCTCTACTTAGGAATTTACCAGTTTAAACGTTTACGATTTCGTCCTGCTCTCACAGGACTTAATCGATGCAAAAAGTGAAGTATTACCGACGCTCGCTGAGCATCTTGCGAATCTCTCGGAGTTCGCGAAGAATTTCGACGTTGGTGGGCTCCTTCGAATCATCGGCCCATGTGCTGTGTTTGGGTGGCTTCGGGCCACGCTTGGGACCTTCTCGTTCAACGGTCTTACCGTTGGCACGAATGATGTCCGCGTGCAGATGAACCTCACCGTGTGGAGTTACATGGCGTCGGCCTTCGATTTCCACTTCATCGCCAACCTGTACAAGCTCCTGCAAATCACTGGATTGGTGAGGAGGAAATTTGACGATCGTCCCCTCTTGGAGCATCAAGCCATCGATGTCGCCATGTGGATTTCTCGCCAAGGCGGTCACTTTGCCTTCCACGCTCATGGACGGTTCGTCATTCTTAACCCTCTCATCATGCTTAGGGCGAGGATGGACAACGCGGACCATCTCATTGCCACATGTTAATCGATGGATCTCGAGGACTTGATCCCCCTTTGGCCTGATCTTGGTTCGGCCTTCAATCTCCACCGAATCACCGACTTTAGCAATAGCCATGATTTTCTTGGCCATGTGTGGTGGGAAGTGAACGCGATCTCCGCTATCCAGTTCCAGGCCATCTACATCGTCATGATCATTCTTGAGAAACGCCGTTATCCTCGCCTGCTTTTTCATCGTCGAACCTTCCTCTGTCGATGGAATTGCCACCTGAGCCAAAAGATCGCCTCCCCCCAATAATCCGCCAATGGTCATTCCCATTCCAACAACCAGAACTCCCCCCAGCAGAATCGGTTTTTTCCACGCTCGTCGCATCGTTTGCTCCTTTGTCATCGCGTTACCAGTGAAAGCAAACCAACAATTGGCATGCTCTGCTCACTTCAGTGTCAGAATCATAGGAGAGTAACATTAAAGGGAGATGAGACCGTTTTCCTCGCACCCAACTCCCTGCGTGGGATCCGAATCGTTCATGGCACCCCCACGCACCAACGCAGTCTTGCGCATAGAGAAGTGACGCGGTATCGGCACGCCGACGATCGCCGCTCCACGTCACGAATGCAACAGGTAAGGATTGGCAAATGCACATGCCACCCGTGGCTCGCTCACGATTGTAAAAATTCTACCTACCCTCTCTTCCTCCGCCAATTCGTGGCCAACTACGCCAAGTAGCGGCCAGACAAACTCACTGGATCCACGCCGAGTAGTCGCCTCGAGACTCATACGACTCCATCGCTATCAGTCACTCAGTCTCAATCCCCAGAAATGCTAGTGGATGGGATAGCACGAACGCCTTCTGGGCATCTCCGAGATTGGGGGGCCCTACCGCGCAAGACCGAACGAAACAGGGTTCTATCTGTGGAGCAACACGCCATCAGGGCGAGTGGACAAAGGGGATGTCGGAAAATGCATGGAATCCAAAAACATTGCCTTACCTACAAAAACCTCTTGTCCCACTGCGTAGGGTTCATCGCTCTTCAATACCGGTTCCATGCTGTTGAACCGGCGCGCCGGTGACTCTTCAGTACCCAAGACACTCGATTGAGATCGTCGGCACGATGAATGGTAACGAACCGTTCCTCACAACTGCCTGAGTATCGTTTCAGCTATTTTACATCGAAATCTGCCTTGAAGAGATGCAACTGCGAATTCACTTGCTTTCGAAACTCCGTCAACGTTGGAGAACTGCTCTGTTCGCTCCAGCACATGAGTAGCGGCACGGGATCAAGCTTGGGTGAAATCGGAATGAAAACGAGTCGATCACTCCGTAGATTCTTCACCCCCTCGGGAACAATGCTCAAGCCTTGCTCGGCAGCCACCAGCATTAAGACACTAGTCATGAGAGTTGGTGCGTTTTGAACGTGCGGCGTGAAGCCTGCATTTCGACAAGCGGAAGTGATTTGATCGTGAAGCCCGGGAGCCACACTTCGCTCAAGTAGCACGAATGGTTGATCGGCAAGCTGCTCAAGCTTGAGACGACGGTGCTTGGCTAAGCGATGAGATTCGGGCAGTACAACCACCAGTTGCTCTTCAAAGAGTTTCTGAATGGCTAGGCCTCGAGTTCCTGGAGGCAATGGTCGCGTGAAACCTACGTCGATCTCGCCTTGCTTAAAGGCCTCCAATTGTTTGTCTGGCGTAAGTTCCAGCATGCGCAACGAGACGTTAGGGAATGCCAAACGGTATCGCCGAATAAGATCGGGAAGAAACCGCATTGTCGGCGCTGTAAAAAAACCAATCGATAACTCGCCGACTTCTCCACTGGCAGCACGCAAGGCGCGGTCTTTTGCATCTTCTACCGCTACCAAGATGCGGCGAGCCTCCTCCAGGAATACAACTCCGGCCGCCGTCAATCGCACCACACGCTTCGTGCGAAACAAGAGCTGTGCTCCGATCTCACGTTCAAGGTCGGCAATTTGGGTACTCAGAGCTGGCTGTGCGACCAATTGCGTTGCCGCAGCCCGCGAGAAGTTCAGCTCGGTGGCAACGGCCACAAAGTACTTGAGATGTCTTAGTTCCATCCCTTATTTATACACGAACGCGATTACTGCAACAACAATTATGGATTTTGCGAATAGCAAAGACGGCGCTAGAATCTGACGATGTTGAACACGTACTAAAAGATGACTTCAAGTCAGAAAAGGAAACAAATCATGAGATACGACAACCCATTGTTCCAAACTTTGCGAGTAGGTGCGATTGAGCTGCCTCATCGCGTCGTGATGGCGCCGCTGACACGAGCTCGTTCGTCGAACCGCGTCCCTAACGAGCTTATGGCAGAGTACTACACTCAGCGTGCAAGCGCCGCCTTGATCATCTCGGAAGCGACAGCCATTAGTGAGCAGGGATACGGCTGGCACGGTGCACCTGGCATTTACTCTCCCGCCCAGGTCGAGGGTTGGAAAAAAATCACTAGCGCCGTGCATGCGAAGCAAGGCAAGATCTTTTTACAGCTTTGGCATATGGGGCGTGTTTCGCATCCTGACTACCAAAACGGATCGTTGCCCGTGGCTCCGAGCGCCATTGCGGCAACTGGCGAAGCGCACACGCCGACCGGAAAGAAACCGTTTGTCATTCCCCATGCGCTTACTCAATCTGAAATCGCCGCCATCATCGAGGACTATGCGATTGCGACTCGCAATGCTCGCGACGCAGGATTCGATGGCGTCGAAATCCACGCGGCCAATGGTTATTTGATCGATCAGTTTCTGCGTGATGCATCGAATCAGCGAACGGATCAGTATGGTGGAACAATTGCCAACCGTATCCGCTTTTTGCGAGAGGTCGTCTCCGCAGTAACACTTGCCTGGTCCGCCGATAGAACTGGTGTGCGACTCAGCCCGACCATGGCGGGTCAAGGGATGGCGGATAGTGACCCGATTGCTTTGTTTACTCAAGCGGCAGGGGCACTGAATGACTTTCAGTTGGCCTATCTCCATGTTGCGGAAGCGATCAAACCTGGCCGTCTGTTCAACGCGGATGCGCCACGAGTAACGCCGCACATTCGCAAAGCGTATGAGGGTGTGCTCGTCGCCAATGGCGGATACGACCGAGACTCAGCCAGCCAGGCCATTAGGGATGGAGAAGCAGACGCTATCGCTTTTGGCCAGTTGTTCATTGCGAATCCAGATCTGCCACGACGATTTAAAGAAAATCAAGCGCTCAATGCGCCCGAGGTTGCCACCTATTACTCTGTCGGCCCGCATGGATACACGGATTACCCAGAGCTCTCAGCTACTCGTTAGCCTGCCGATCGAAAAGTACGTTAAGAAACATTTTTAATCGCACCTACAAAGATATAGAGGTACGTCATGATCAAAATTCTGTTGATAGTAATGGCGTTAGTCGCGGGCTCAGCATTGCCCATTCAAGGCGGAATCAATACAAAGCTCGGCAAGACCCTGACGAGCCCGTTGCATGCAGCACTCATATCGTTTTTGATTGGAGCGGCGGGACTGCTAGTATACTGCATACTGACGAAACAACCAGTCACATGGACCGGGCTCCGGCAACTGCCAATAGGATATTTGGCTGGAGGTATCCTTGGTGCGATTTATGTCTCGATCGTGATTTTCGTTTTTCCAAAGCTAGGACCTGGGCTTACATTCAGTCTGGTTGTGGCAGGTCAGATGGTAGTAGCATTGCTGCTAGAGCACTTCAACGTGCTCGTCGCCGCCCCGCAGCCGATCAATCTTGGACGAGTTTTTGGAGTCGCCCTAGTCATAGCGGGTGTTATTCTTATGAAGCAGTACTAACGGGAGAGCTGGAAGGATCGATCTTGTTACCGCTGCCGAGCTGCTGCTGGTGGGTACCCCAACGAAACTTCTCCACCTTCAGCCATGGGTTATTCGAGCCAGAACCCGCTTGCTACTCGATCAGCGTGTTGCTCGGTGTCGCTGAATGGACCATGGTCTCTAACATGAAAATTTCCGACGAGGTTTAGCTTTGCAATCGAAACCAATTCTCATCCTGGCGAATCGTCAATGCGCTGGGCTTGTATTTCCGTTACTTGACGACTTGCGGTCCGCGGCGTTGGTTTCTCCGATTGCCGGTTCTGGCAATCATGCCCATTGGCTGTTGGGCCATTTGGTTTTTTCCGAAGGCCGTTACCGCGAGATGATGGAGGGATTTTCGAATCCCTGCCAATCGCTCCAAAACAAGTTTGGCGGAGGATCGCAGCCAGATGCCAATGCGGCTGGGTACCCGCCTTACGAAGAGCTATTGGGTCGCTTGCGATCAATGGACGAGGAGTTCATGGCTTGGCTTGATAGCACGAGTGAAGAGGAACTTGATCAAGTACTCGAGGGAGTACCTCCGCAGTTCGAGCTCTATTTTGGGACGTGGCGGCACATGTTCTTGATGCGAGCCATGCACTGGATGCACCATCGTGGCCAGCTCGCCGACTGCCGTCGCGCCGCCGGCCGACCACCGCTGATGATTTAAGCCACCACGAAATGCAGCGATGGCGTTACTCATTCCCGAGTTTTGTTTGCACGGTCATGTTTGCTCGGTCCATCTGCAAGGTGGTCCACGGAAGCGTTGACGTTGTGTTTGGTTTTCCGAACGTACTCTTGAGAGCTCGCCGCCCATGACGATTCGACTCATTCACATTGGTGAATTGAGAATGAAACGGATTCTCGATCGTGCGAACCTCACCGTCGCGAAAAGCGATAGTAAGGCCCGGACGATCGCCGGGGAATAGTGGGCTTTTGGCATTCCTAGCAGTGTGAGCCGTTCTACCACTGAAAAATGAGGAATGTGGTTGAAACATGCTTGGCCGGTTGTAAGCAGATTTCGGCCAACTCACATAGGTTGGTAAACTCGTCTCGCTTCCGGTCAGCGACACCTAAGCTTCAAGGCCGTGGCAAGTAGACTTCAGGAAGGTTCGAGGCAAGATCCATACTGTCGTGCAGCACTCGACCAATTTCAATTTGGCCCTCAGCTGTAATGCGAAGTAACAGGAAATGTCTTGGGGTGCCGACCGTGCCAACCGATTTGGCGATTCGTTGTCGACTGTGCCATGAGTGGTAGGTGCGAGCACCAGTAGCCAGTTCCTCACGCGGTACACTACCAACGCGTTCTGGATCTTCCGCAATGTCGACAATTGCCTGGGTCAACAATGCTTCATATCGCAATCTAGCTTGTTCGCCAAAGTGCTCGTGGCTCCACGCTAAGATTCTGACGATGTCTTCCTCAGCAGCCGGAGCAAGTACTACAAGTGGCATTTGGATCAACCACTCTTTCGGCTTTTGGCGAGCTTCTCTGCTTGACGGCCCAATTTCGAGATATGGGTAGCTAAATGGCTGCCGGCGTTCAGTACAACTCCTTCGCCTTGATCAAGTTGTCGAAATCCTACGTCGGCCAGTTGCTGCAACAATTCAATTCGTCGCTCATCCTCGGAGGTCCGCTGTTCAAGCAATCGCAACCCTTCTCGAACCACTTCGCTTGCGTTCTTGTACTTGCCCGAAGTCACAAGTGAGTCAACCAACTCCGAGTAGTGTTCCGTTAGGCTAATGTTCTTCGTTGCCATTTACTCTCTCTCTCCGATGGCCAAGATTGCCTGAGTTCAGTCATTGGTCCAGTTTAGCACAATTGGCAAATTTTGCCAATTGTGGACGCGATTAAACCCTCCCCGGGCGAAAACGTCATCGGGAGCATGAATGGTTGGAGAAGCCGCATCTAACGCGGCAATCGCTTGGTTAAGAAGAGACTCCCCGGATCAACCCTGATAAGGAACCTTCCCGGAGTGTCGTTGATCGCTAACCCAATACTCGCGTGGGAGTTGTGCGTTTTCAAGACCGGCCCGGTGTCTTCTTCTATGTGTCCCGCGTCACGGAATATCAGCTTAACAGTGGGGAGGTTCGATTCGAGCCAGGAGATTTCCTAGTAGTGAGGCAATTGCGTGGAAGAGCCCTTTGATCAATCTTCACCCGCCACGCCGGTGGATGCGATCTTGGAGGGACTCTGTGATCTTTTGCAGTTCCTCAAGGCTCTTACCAGAAAGGTCCGTTGCCTCTGGCTGCACACCTAGAATCGATTCGAGCATACGGATCAATTTGATCTCACCCTTGATCGCGCCTCGGATCTCGCCCCCCCGTCGTCCCTCCTGTCGCCCTTTCGTGAGCAATTGGTCTGCGACGGAGCCTGGTTCGGGCTTTACGGCCAGAATTTCGCAAATATCCCTTGGACTTCGTTTTCGCCTACGATCGGATTCACGGACATAAAATACTTCCTTATCGTGTCGAGCAACGTCGATGCCCGGTTGCCTTCGAACTGACCTGCGACGCTTCGGAAGACGTGCCTCAGCATAGCCGCCAACTCTTCATCTCTTCCGTATTTTAACAGAGTAACTGCACTTTAGGCAAAGACCTGAGAGCAATGCAAGCCTGAGCAAGAATTGCTCTTGAAACGAAAATGGCCCTCAAGGGACAAGTTAGTTACCACACATAACTGACCCCGGGAGAGCCAACGATGGCCAAGCGTAAACGATCGAATCGCCCACCGCAACTTCAGCATGGCAAAAAATCGACTCCCTCGCAGCATGACAAACGCAGCCGATTGTGCACCCCGAATCCAACACGCCGCAAAACCGAACCTGCCAGCGTGCCTTTGCTTGGAGGCATCGCGGTCGTGATTACTGCCATGCAAACGCTGATGTATGCTCGCATCGGCTTAAGAAGTGTGAAGTTTGAAATGGGGGACCAACTATGAACTCCCTCTCCGACTTCGAACTTCACAATTAAAACTACTGCGGGTTTGCAAATCGGGTGGACAAATTCGAATCACTTTCGTTCCTTCTGTCCAGCCAATGTGACTCGATTAAAAAGCAGCTTGGACTTAATACAGCTCTAAACGCGTAGGTACACTTTCATTAGCGAACGTAGTTCCTTGACAAGACAAACTTTAAGACACGCAACAGCATGAGACTTCGCCTTGAGATTTTTTGTATTCATCGTGTCGTCGCCACCAAACCGCGGTTTCGTTACGCCCCATGGGCGCGCGATCGAGCCACTGATATTGCGACCATAGAATATCCAGCCCGCGTGCGAATGTTGAATACGTGTGATAGAGGACTCCGCTTTCAATTTGAAATGCACTCATCCCCGGACGCTCACGTGTGTAAGTTGCAACGTCCGTTCCAGTCATCGCGGCGTTGATTCCAACGGGCGAGTTTTGCATTCGGCTGGCCATGCCTTCATCACTTCGCTGAAGCCATACAGGTTCGTCGCGATAGTTGTAGTTTAGCCCGATTTCAAACTGCTGCTGTTCAGTAAATCCAACACCGAAATCTTGATTGAAGTCGCTACCACCTGAGGAGGCCCACGGAAACGTCCAACCCATCCGCTTCTTATAGGCGGCAAGCTTTGCAATTGGTGCGCTCGACACGGCGCACAACGTTACGTCGTGACCGGCAAGGTGCAAGTGCAAGCCGTTAAAGGAATCAGCAATTGCAGAACAGGAAACACATCCGGCTTCATACTCGGGACCGAACATGAAATGGTACACCAACAGTTGACTTCGCCCCTGAAAAAGATCTGCGAGTGATGAAGCACCACAATCAGTTTCGAATTTATAATCTTTATCGATGCGTACGCAGGGCAGTTGAAGACGCAGCTTGGCGACTTCGTCGCTGCGACGCGTAAGTTCCTTCTCTGCCTCTAGCAAACCTTTCCTTGCTTCAATCCAAACATCCCGACTTACGATATCACGTTGCATGTCTCTACCTCCAAGTTACCCGACGAATAAACACCAAAAGAATCTTTCGTAGAACACCTAATTGCATCCAAGCAGCGAGTGCAAACGCAGTCACGCACGTCCCGATGATGAACCATCGCAGATAAGTTACGGAAGTGAAACTGACACCAAGTCCCGTCCATAAAACGAGGTAAGCAGCCACGCAAGTCGGGCACTTCGGAACGAACGCGAGGACAATACTCGGAAGAACCCACTGCATTGCAGCACTCGTTCGACTTAGCCAAGTTCGATTTCGATGTGACGATCGTTCTTTGCAACAGCGACTCATGATGCATCCTTCGCTTTAACGGTTGCTAGTTTGCGGACGCGGTCAATCCAGTACTCCCACCCCAATGAAAGTCCATCAAGATGTTCGGTATTGAGTAGGCCGGCAGCTTGATGGCGAAAGATCAACTTGCTCGCCATTCCTTCTTTACTAAGTCGATACGAGAGATGATTGATGGCTGCATAGGACATCATCAACGGACCTGTGATTTCGATTAGTGTCGGTGGCTTGATGACCTGGACGTGCCCCCATAGATGCCCGGTGTTGTCGCCGAGGTCGCGGAACCAACGACCGCCTGGCCAAGTTTCCAGATGCATCGGAAACGCCTTTCCGCCCGGCATCTCGCAATCCCGCCCCAACTGATCGAGAATCGCTGCAAATGCGAATTCAATTGGCGCGTCGATCTCGACAACTCGTTCGATTACAGAAGTCTCAAAGCTATTCTGTGGTTTAGTGCCGCTTACCATTGATACTCCAAAAATGTAAGGTCTCAGTTAGTTGTTCTTTCGAGCCTCAAAGGCGCGGGATTCTGCCTTCGTCTTGATTCGTGCCAGTTGGTGATCCCAAAGTGATTCAAAACTCTTGGACCAGTCATATACGGCTTTTAATTTTGCGGCCTCCAGTTTGTAGATCCGATGCTTGCCCTGCCGATCGACCGACACTACGCCGACTTCGAAAAGCACGCTCAAGTGTTTAGAAACCGATGGCTGTGAAAGCTCCGTCGACTCAACGATGGCACCAACGGTCATCGGACCGAGGCGAGCCAAGAGCGATACAAGCCCTCGTCGGTTCGGTTCAGCGATCGCGCTGAAAATGTCGTTAGATTTCGATGTCGGCGGCATGCCAATATCATATTCCTATTACGGAATGTGTCAATGGTGATTTTCGTGATTTGAACTTTCTTGAAATGCGGAATGAGTAAAACGACTTTCGGAACACATACTCGCTCGTTCTGATCCAAGTAAACGCAAAGTCACACTATTCCCTCTGCAAACGCGAACGTTCGGTCAGGTAAATCGCTCTTCATATCGCACTCACTTTTAGGTTTTCCCAAAAGCTGAATATCGTACTCTTTCAAACTTCACAACTCCGTCATGGCCAATAAGTCGCTATTTGCAATCCTTACTAGGCGATTGCCGCGAGCTAACGCAGTCAACGAAGCGGGTGGCCGAGCCTACAACCTCGAACCGAAGCACGTGCTGGACCAAGTTGCCGCTATCTGTAGGGTTACACGCAAACTAGGCGAGTGGACGAAGAGAAACTTCGAAAAGGTTCCACTTAGTCGGTAAGCAGCGTAAACAATTCAGCTACCAAATGAGGCCTGGAAGAGATGGCTTTTTTCAAAGTAATTTTGGCAACTGCTGCCAACTGTGCTTCTGCCGGCGTAACTGGAATGTTGGGTAGTATCAAGTCTTCGTCGGCAACAGTATCGAGCAGTGAGCCGGAATCATGAGGGCTTTGACCAGCAAGCAGATAGAAGGCTAATCCGCCGATCGCGTAGATGTCGGTAGTAAAGCCAATCGTGCCGAAGGCTGGTGAGATCTGCTCGGGAGCGGCAAAGCCAAGCGTTCCACCAAGTGATGCGATCAACTCACATTCAGCATCATCTATTATTGGTTTTTGCGAGTACGTTGAGAAACCGAAATCGGTAACAACGATTCGTCCTTCGCTATCAAGCAGAATGTTGTTGGGAGTTAAGTCTCCGTGTACAACTGCTGCGTCATGCGCCGCCGCAACAGCCTTGCAGATCTGAGCTAGCCATTCCACTGCGGTCGACGAGTCGTTTGGCTTAACGTTGGCAAGGGATTGTCCATCTACATACTCACTGACAAGATAAGGCCCACCATGTGGCGAATGTCCCCAGCCAAGATATTTTACAACGCCGCGATGGTTGATCTTCGATGCATGGTCGATTTCTCGCAGAAACGATAGTTTGCTATGAGGGTTAGTCCATAGATGCCTGTGCATGAACTTCACAGCGACGACCTGTCCATCGCTCTTCAATATCGCTCGATATACTTTTCCGAGTGCCCCAGTGCCAACGAGTTTCCCAAGTACAAACTGTCGGTAACTGATGTTGGGAAGATTGATGGTCTCAATTGTTGGATCGAGCAGTACTCCATTTCGCTGATCGACGGAAGCGAGTTGCCCCCTGACGATGTCTTGCATCGACTTAATGCGTCGGCGAATAGTCCGTTCGTCGACTCCTAGCTGTTCCGCAATTTCCCTTTGAGTCTTGTTCTCCAAGAGAAGTTCGAGAAGTCGCGAATGATCCGAATTTAGCATTGAATGGATCTCATCCAACAATTCATTGGCTTCGGTTACGGAAGGGTTCGTGCTTAGATCAGTCTCAAGATCATCGAGCGATATTCTGGTCCGTCCGCCACCGCGTTTGGCCGCTGTTTCGCGTTCCAATGCCCTCGCCAGTTTTCTCCGAACGAATGTTGCCAGGATGTTCCAAGCGGACGCCGTGCTCTCAAGCTTAATGGATGGACTGGCATTTGCTCTGGTTACTCGGAAGAAGCTGCCCATAGCAGACTGAACCAAATCTTCAGGAGCAATGCCGCCGCGGTACTTGCGATTGAGTCTAGACGCAACCAACGCAACCAAACGGACCTCGTACCGGGCCAAAAGTACGCGGGCAGCATCCTGTGAACCCGACCGCCACATTTCGACGAGTTCACGGCTGGCTCGGTTCGTCAGATTCGAATCCGAAACTTTTTGAATTTTGACGTCCGCTTTGTCGTCCAGATTCTCACCTCCTCCGGTACCCACTCTGTTTTCCACAATTCTAGGCTGAGGATCTCCAATATGACTATGGTCGTAACTGAGCCATGCAAAGGCTGCAAAGACAAGGCTTGTTTGAAGGTTTGCCCATGTGAGTGCTTTTATGAGGATGCCGATATGGTCTACATTCATCCCGATGAGTGCATCGACTGTGAAGCCTGCATTCCTGAGTGCCCTGTCGAAGCCATTTTCTATGAAGACAATGTGCCAACGCAGTGGCTGCATTACATTGAACTGAATGCCAAGCGTTCGAAGGAATGTCCGCCCGCTCAACCGAAATAGAAAGAGCCTATTGATTGATTCGAACTCGATTCGCTTACCTACTCGCCGCCATAGTTGTCGTTATTGCCGGCTTGGCATCACGCAGAAACCGAGGACAGTTGCCAGCCTTCCTGGCTGAATATGCCGGCGACACGCTGTGGGCGCTGATGCTGTTCTTGTTGGTCAGCACGCTTTTGGCTGGTCGGCTGATCCTAACGAGGGCAGGAATTTCGCTGGCTCTCGCTTTCCTAGTCGAGATCAGCCAGCTTTATCACGCCCCGTGGATCGACTCGATTCGGCAGACCACGTTAGGCGGGCTGGTATTGGGGTTCGGATTTCTCTGGACTGATCTCGTTTGCTATTCGGTCGGCATTGCGACGGGATCGCTGGTGGAGTGGGGGATCAGACGCGTGGGTGGACCAAAATTGGAGAAGGTTTCTGGGCGTTAGGATTTGCTACCGCTGTGTTAGTCAAACCCAACTTTGGAAACGGAGATCCTGAGAGTTCTCAGTAGAGATCGTGGGTGCCGGAGGGGACGGCTCGCGTTTCTGTCGTTGCCCAGTATCTCTCTTTCCTAACCGAGATATTTGGGGCGGGTGTTGTGGACGCGGAAAAGGCCCAAAACGTGGGATAGAAATCGGGTAGGAGGCGGGATTACTCCCGCCGTCCTCCCACACCACCGTACGTACGGTTCCGTATACGGCGGTTCAGGTCTAACGACGATTCAGCTCAGTGCCTTTCTGGACGAGGCTTATCAGCCCAAGTTGCGTGAGGTGGCGAGTAGGCAGGGCCTGATTCATGTGGCTAGCGCCAGCATTCCACCAGGGGCCATGACCATTGCCAGCACAGACCCACGCTCGCACGCGGTCAATGCCAAGGCGAGTCAGTTCGCGGGCTCGTTTGGGCGGACGCTTCCATTGGCGCCAGTAGATGGCGCGTAACTTCCTGCGTAACCAGCTATCAAGTTCCTCGAACGTTTTCTTCACTTCACTCTTCCGGTAGTACGACACCCAACCGATCAGGACCGGCTGCAACTGAGCAAGCACCGTACGCACATTGCGACCTCGTGCCTTGCGGAGTTCCTCGCGTAGGCGACCCTTGAAGCGTTTGACCGATTCAGGAGACACCTTAAACTTCGGTTGGTGATGGTGCGTGAACGTATAGCCCAGGAACTTGCGGTTCCAGGGGCGGTCCACGGCACTCTTGGCTCGATTCACTGTCAGTCGCAGTTTCTCGCTCAGGAAGCGTTCGACACCATTAAGCACTCGCTCACCGGCGCGGTGACTGCGAACGTAAATGTTACAGTCATCAGCGTAGCGAACGAATTTGTGGCCTCGGCGTTCCAGCTCCTTGTCCAGCTCATCGAGCAGGACGTTGGACAGAAGCGGTGATAAGGGACCGCCTTGCGGCGTTCCCTCGCTGCGTGGACTCACGATGCCGCCTTCCATGATGCCAGCTTGCAGATACAAGCGGATCAGTTTCAGGATGCGTTTGTCTTGGATCTGACGTGCAAGGCGACTCATCAGGATGTCGTGATTGACGCGATCGAAGAACTTTTCCAAGTCCATGTCGACAACCCAGCGATGCCCTGAAGCAATGTGTTCCTTGGCACGATCCAACGCCTGATGCGTACTCCGGCCTGGGCGAAACCCAAAGCTAGAATCCGAAAACATTGGATCGTAGAGCCTCGTGAGCACTTGCAGTAAAGCTTGCTGGATCAAGCGATCTAGCACTGTCGGTATGCCCAGCATGCGCATCCCTTTGCCACCGGGTTTAGGTATTTCTACCTTTCGCACAGGGCTCGGACGATACGTTCCGCTGAACAGTTCTTCCCGGTGGCGTTCCCAATGCTCTCGGCAGTAGCCTGGCAGTTCATCGACGGTCACCCCATCAACGCCTGCGGCTCCTTTATTACCGACAACACGGCTCAACGCCTGCAACATATTGCTGCGGCTTAGCACCTCCTCCATCGTGACGGTGACTGAATGTTCAGTGTTCTCATTGCATGCCGGAAGTGTTTGACGCGCGTACGAATTACCCTCAGCGGTTCCGCCGCATACTCTTGTTCGCCGCTCAGGCTTCTCAGCCGTCATCTCTGCGTCTACCTCACATCACGAATACTTTGCACCAAACGGTTAAACTTGTTCGGCCCTTCGTCAGCTAAAGCCTCCGACTACTATGGCCTCTGCTGACTTCTACGGTGACATCGTAACCTCTTGCGAGGCAACTAGCTTTGCAGCATCCCCGTAGATCTCTCAGGGTAAGACGCGTAACTTTCCTCTCGTATATTCGCCGCATATACGCCGACTCGGTCCGAATGACATTGGGCTTTGAATCTTCGTGCCTTCTCGCCCACCGGGTCGTCGCCTCGTATACGGTTCGTGTACCTCGAACCGAGAGTTTGCCTGCTGCTTCCTTCAGATTCAGAGTTGCCCCTGACACCCTTGCAGTCGACTAGGAGTTCCTGTCATCAAGGCCTCCATCGGGACTTGCACCCGACAAGTTACTTCCTGGTTCACTTTCGCTTGCCAGTTGCGAGCGTCAGTCAATGACGCTCCGCGTCATGCCTGACGCACACGAAAAACGCCGGGCGTCGATCTCTCGTCGTCCGGCGTTAACTTTTTGGCGTTTCTTCCGTAGAAAAAACTAAGGCTCCCCGGATCAACCCTGATAAGGAACCTTCTCGGAGAGCCGTTGATCGCTAACCTAGGATTAGCGTGGGAGTTGTGCGTTTTCAAGACCGACTCGGTGTTTTCATGTCTGCGTGCCGCTTTACGGAAAATCAGCTTAACAGACAAGCCAGTTCGAGACCGGCCAGGGCCAGCCAAAGAGTCGCGGAATGGACCTTTAGCCTGCGGGTGAATCGCGTTCTGAGTCGCCGCCGACAATGCAAACTGGAGTTTCTGCTTGCTGCTATTTTTCTCAAAGGTGCCTCTCGGAGTGTAAAAAGTGCGCTCCACTCACGATTTCCCTCGAACTTACTGCTTTCGGCAATGGCAAGCTTCCGCAACGTTTAGCTAAGTCCAGGCTTCTTGACTAAACCCAGCCGCTAGTCTACAAAAACGCAGATTTATGGACTAGCGAGGCGGGTTGGTTTCGAGGATTGGACTAGTGAATCAAGCAGACTACCAAAAGGGTTTCCCTGGAAAACTGGTCGCCACTTATCTCACTGAGTATTTGAATGGGCCAATGGCGCCCCCAACTCAGACAAAAACGTTGGCATTCGTACCCGACCCTCTTCCTCCCAAAATTGATTGGAAGGCATTGCAGATAGAGCATTTCGACCGCTATTCCGAAACGCTCTTGGCGCTGGGGAAGATCAATGGTTTGCACAAGCGTGTTGGGAATGCGGCAGCAATGTTGCGAACCTTGTGGATGCGAGAAGCGAAGCTTTCCTCCGAAGTTGAAAATATTCACACTACGGCAGAAGAGCTTGTGTTGGCTGGGGCTGGTCGTTTATTGCATCCGCGTGATAGCAGTCTTGAAAGCTGGAACTATGTCCGAGCGCTCGAACATGGGATCCATTCTGACTTGCCATGGTCATCACGACTCATTCGGGAAATGCACGCCATATTGTTACAGAGCGTTCGCGGCAAAAATCATCGCCCAGGTTTGTTTCGCGATAAAGGAGTTTACTTGAGCGGGCCGCTACCTGGAGCTCAACACGCTCGCTTTATTCCCATGCCTCCGGGAGATGAGTTGCTCAATGCAATTCGCGATCTTGAAGCCTTCGTAAACAACTCTCATGACCATATCCCTCCTCTCTTTGCCGTTGCAATCACTCACTACCAATTCGAAACCATCCATCCATTCAGTGACGGGAACGGGCGAATAGGGCGCGTTCTCATTTCACGATCCCTAGTGAAGGAGAAACTGCTCGAGCACCCTGTTGTCTACATGAGTGCTTACATCAACGAAAATCGTAAGCAATACGTCGACCTTCTTTTACGAATCAGTCAACAAGGTGGTCAAGCTTGGTCTGACTGGATTGGGTTCTTCTTGGAGGCTATTCGAACTCAGACGCTTGATGCCATCTGGCGAAGTGAAGAATTGATTAATCTGCAAGTTCGCTTTCAAGACCTTCTTAAAACCGATGGGGCACCAACTAGGTTGTTTCCAGTCGTCGAATCCTTATTTGCTTCGCCAGCAATGAATATTGCCGATCTTATGAAACATACACAAACCACCAAAACGACAGCAGGAAAGGACATGGAGCGTTTGGAGCGTCTCGGTATAGTCAGAGAGATTACTGGACGAGAGCGAGAGCGAGATTGGCTCGCGCAAGATATCGTCAACGTTATTTCCAAGGAATCGCCTCAGCAATAACCAGTACCAAGCCCCTGCAAAAACAAGTAGTTGCTCTCGAATGAACTGGGTAATGCAAGTTTACAGGAATGACTTTAAATCGCACCTAAACGCCGACAGAACTCGTATGATCACCGTTTGCGGGAATTGGTCTTCCAATCTGGAAGAACGGAGACCGCGAGACGAATCGGTGTGCCTCGATCTACGATTCATGGCTGGACTAAGGCTCGACCTCGACCGGTTGTGACACTGATTGCAAAAGATGATTATGTCGAGAGCCTCGAAAAGAGGGTCTACCTTCTCGAGCGGCGCACAGCACGATTGAGAGCTTTACTTCGACTGTGCGTTGTCTTGTTTCGGCTATGGGGTTTTTCGCTTACCTACCAACGATTGCCTCAAGGGAGCGATAAAGAAAAACTCCTCCGGGTCATTGATCGTGCAAGCCTCTTCGTTCGATTGTCAAGATTACTTGCCTGCATTGGACTCTCTTCTTCGCGCTACTACGATTGGAAGAACTCGCAAGAATGTGGACTCGATGATGTCGCGTCTTGTCCTAGGTCTTTGCCGGGGCAAACGACTGCGACGGAACGCTCCGAAATGCGATCGATGGTGCAGTCTGAAGACTATCGTCATCTCAGCGTCGGATCGATTGCACGATTGGCCTCACGTTTAGGAAAGGTCTACGCTTGCACCTCGACTTGGTACCGAGCAATTCAAAATGGAAATTGGATCCGGTCTCGCAAACGCATCTACCCACCGAAACCGCGCGTCGGATTACGAGCTACGAAGCCGAACGAATATTGGCATGTCGATACAACCATTGTTCGATTGCTCGATGGCAGCCGCGTGTACCTTCACGCAATTCTCGACAACTTCTCGCGCCGCATTCTCGCATGGAGATTGAATTACACCTTTGAAACAGGTACGACAGCGGAACTCCTTAAGGAAGCAGCGAAGGGACTCCCCGAAAACACAGTACCCTCTGCTGTCATGGACTTGGGCGTTGAAAACGTGAATGGCGCAGTAAATGAGCTTGTTTCTGATGGCACCATCCAGCGCATTCTTGCGCAGGTCGATATTGTGGAATCGAACAGTATGATCGAAGCATGGTGGCGTCAGCTGAAGCACCAGTGGTTGTATTTGAACGAACTTGAAAGTGCGAATTCGGTTCGCAAGTTTGTTGCCTTTTACGTCGAGCAGCACAACTCGGTCGTGCCCCATTTTGCCTTCCAAGGGCAGACACCCGACGAGATGCACTTTGGGACCGGAGCGAATGTTCCGGTGGACCTTAAAGAGAAGCGTGCAACAGCGAGAACTGCGAGGTTAGCGCACAATCGCGCTCTGAGCTGTGATTTCTGTAGAGCAAAAACCAGCGAACCAGCACTTGTATCACTCCAAAACAACACGAGCTAAGCCTTGTGCAAGTGCGTCTTGTACCAAGAAACGAGGATCACCAAGCGAGCGACAAGCTCGATGGATGTCTGATTGATCGTCACAAGCAGGAAAATCGACGTCGAACCATCTCACAAAACCATCGAAACACCCCAACAGATCGCCCGTTTACACCGAAGTGAGCCCAAGCTCATCGATTGCACGAGGTGGCCCTTAGAGAAACTCTTGCGGCACAATCAACTCGCCTAATAGCGCCGAGTTCTCGAACGCTTTTTTCCAGAATGTTCTGCAGCGCCGGAAGGAAAATCACCTTAGTCGATGCGATCTACTTTTTGCTCAGGGCGGGTCAAGTTTTCATCGCAAACCAATTGAACAGCTCTTCACGCTCTCAAAGTTCAGGTGAGCAACACGTCGATTTCTTTGTATCCAATACGATTTTCCGTTGATACCGTTACTTCATTTACTGCTGATCGAATCTTATTCATATATGGATAATCTTTGTTCACATCTTGTGCCTCTCTTTACTAGCGCTATGATCGAGTCATCGAATGCTTCTAGTACAGTTACCGTAGCAGCAGCGATTCTGCACAGCTGTGTCGAGATCAGCGAAATCAAGATACTGTCGTTTGTTACGTCGATGGACCGATTTTTCCCATGCAAAGCCTAAAGCTAATTCTCAAGTTGGTTCTACGACAGACGGCGATTCATCCAGGCCGAGCGATAGTAACGGTCTTTGGAATTATCGCGTCAACGTGTGCAGTTGTTTGGGTAGTTAGTGGGTACGACGCGCTGGTTTCCCAGTTCGATGAAAACGCTGGCAAGTACTTAGGGCGCTATGACATCTTGTTGATTCCTCAAGGCCAGCCTGGCGCAGTCAGTTATGTCGATCCTAAGGTAATCGAAATGATGCGTGAAGATCCAGGCGTTCTAGAACTCAATCCAGTTCATCAGTCGCGAGTTTCGATCGCTCGCGTTAGTAAGCCAGGCGAAGGCACGGATGAGTCTTCGCTTGGATTGCTCATCGGCACACGACCACCAGTCAATGGAGCGCCGCCGATTGACCCAGTGCTTGTCGGGACAGCTGCCGAAGAGCCGCCATACGAACTTCAGCAAGGCGCATGGCTAAAGGATGACAGTGTTGTTATTAGTTCCGGCGCTGCCAAGCGACTAAACATCACGGTCGGAGATGAGGTTTTAGTTACGACGATGGCGAATCAAATGCGATTGCCCGTTATTGGGGTCGTCGAGCAAGCGCCGGAGACTCCGTCGCTCGGTGGCGGACCTGGCGGTCGCGGTAACAGAAGTGGTGGGCGCGGATCTGGAAGAGGTGGTCCTGGCGGTGGCGGTCCTGGTCGTGGCGGTCAGGGCGGTGGACGTGGAGCGGGTCCAGGTCCAACCGAGGGTACGGTCGCTGACAGAGCTGATTCGGTAGAGAATACTGCCACCAAGCTTGGAATCCCTGCAGCTTTTGTTCAGGGAGTGGCAACCAATGCTATCTACGTCCGTCCGCAGCTTGCTGAAAAGATCAACGGTTTTTCTTCTGAGCCAACGGTTCTACAGGTCGCTCTTCGCGATTCGTATGTGGTGTACCAGTTTTCGTCCAAGTGGAAAGAGCCTCTCGCAGCGGCTCTCCCGGCAATGACCATCGTTGACTTCAGCACCGTTCGCGCTGGGTTGACGAACAGCATGAGCGTTTCGTCACAACGATCGCAGTCCTACGCCGCCACGGGTTTCGCATCGCTGGCGTCAGTCTTCATCATTTTCTCACTCTTGAGCATGGGAGTTAGTGAACGTACTCGCGAGTTTGCTTTACTCCGCGCGGTTGCGTTTAGTCGACTTCAGATCGCTGGAGTCGTTGGGATCGAGAGTTTCATACTGGCAGCAATCGGTTGGTTCTGCGGACTGGTGCTGGGTTTCTGCTTGCTGTTTATCGGCAGCCGTTGGATGCCAGGACTTTTTGCAAGCGGGGCAACACTTGGCTGGACGACATTCAAGTTAACGGCTGCAACTGTCCTTTTAGGTGCCATCGGAGCTGCCGTGCTGCCTGCGTGGCGTGCAACGCGCATCAGGCCTCTGGAAGCAATCTCAGTTTCCCGTGTTGCGGCGCCTGGAACATGGCACTACAGCACAATGACAGTCGTGGGGTTACTGCTCGCTATAACTGCGCCTGTTACAGTCTTTTTGTTGCCTCTTCCCGACCAATGGCGAGTGTGGTGCTATTCCATGGTGACCTATCCAGCATTGCTCATCGGTATGGTGCTACTGACGCCAATCGTCGTGCGATTGTCGGAACGGCTTTTCGGAAGTCCGCTCTCCAAACTCTTCGGAATCGACCCTCGTTTATTTCATACCCAACTATCGACGAACCTTTGGCGAACAATAGGGGCCACATTGGCGCTTTCGGTTGGGCTTGGCTTGTATGCATCTACGCAAACCTGGGGCTTTTCAATGCTTAAGCCGTTCATGCCCGGAGATTGGTTGCCCGATATGCTTGTCTCCTTTCAGCCAGGAGGATTGGATGATCAGGGACTTGATGCGGTGCGCAAGGCTGAGGGAGTCGAAAATTCGAGCGTAACGCCGCTCGCGATCGAACAAGCTAAGTTTGATTGGGGAGACGACGAGGCTCCGGGGCGTATAACGCACGACAATGCTGTTCTGTTTGGTATTGATGCTCAGGAGATTCTCACCGGAAATGCCCCGCTTGTTCCCGTTAATTTTGTGCAGGGGAATCGAGATGATGTAGTTTCGCGATTGAAGAGCGGTGGAACTTGCGTGGTTTCGCGAGATTTTCAAGTGACTTCCGGATTGCGAGTCGGTCAAAAAGTAAAGTTCATTCCACCCAACGCTCCAAGCCAACGTGTTGAATATGAAATCGTTGGAGTAGTAGAAATGCCCGGCTGGCAATGGATAACGAAGTTTTCCGGAGTTCGACGCCACTTTGTTCGAACCGCCAGCATGATGTTCGTTGACCGCCAGACAGTTCGGAAAGACTTTCAGTTAAACAGAACCGAATTCTGCTGGCTTAATCTTAAGCCCGGTACAAAGCTGCCCGAGATTGAAGCGGCTATGCAGAAAATAGCCGAGCAGTTCGCTACCGGCAATATTCAAGCGGACGGACTAGGTACGGTGACTTCGTATCGCCCTTTCGCACGCGCGACGGCCACTGAAACTGTCCGAAGGTCAATCACCATTCGAGCCAAAGACATGATTTGGGGCATGAGCCAACTACCGCTCATCACTCTGTTCATTATGTCACTTGCAGTAGTGAATGCCGTGATCGCGTCGGTTCGTTCCCGTCAATGGGAGTTTGGCATTCTTCGATCAATCGGAACAACCCGACTACAGTTGGTCAAGATAGTTATTGCGGAAACACTTCTTATCGGTCTATCTGCCTGCATGCTCAGCTTGTCGTTCGGATTGATCGCTGGATGGTGTGGGGTTGGAATGGCGCTATACGGAAATTGGGGCCAGTACTTCGGCACGCCTGAATTTCTTGTGCCTTGGCAGCAACTAGGATTTGGCTTCGTTATTACTCTTAGCCTATGCGCAATAGCGGCGGCCTGGCCCGCGTTTCGAATCGGCCGCGCTGAACCCTTGTCACTACTTGCCGCTGGCCGCAGCGCGCGTTAGGTGCCGATAGCACGCTCATAGCACATAGCCAGAGATGAGTTCTTCTCCAATCGCAAACCAAGATCAGGAAAAAATGTCCGATAGTAAACCAGTTCAAGTGTCCAATGTCGTCAAGCGCTTTCGTCAAGGCAGGTCTGCGGTCACAGCGCTTGATGGCGTGTCGGTGGAGATCGTTTCAGGCGAGTTTGTGGCCATCATGGGTGCGTCGGGCTCCGGGAAGAGCACGCTTTTACACGCCATGGCCGGCTTAACGGAGATCGATGAAGGTATCGTTCGCGTCGGTGGACAGGATCTTGCTCAACTGAACGACCGCCAACTCACTCAGTTTCGTCGAAGAAAGATCGGATTGATTTTTCAATCATTCAATCTGATTCCTAGCCTATCCGCTGTAAACAATATCCTGCTGCCAGCGAACTCGGATCAAGAGACAATTAATCGATCCGAGCAGTTATTGGATCGCTTGGGGATTTCGCCGCGCAGGAACCATAAACCAGGTGCGATGTCTGGCGGAGAGCAACAACGTGTTGCTATTGCAAGGGCTCTTATTACCGAACCGGCGATTGTGTTTGCTGACGAGCCGACGGGAAGTCTGGACTCTACAACAGGGCAAAAGCTGTGCGAGTTGCTTCGCGAGCTGTGTGATGAAGAGCATCGGAGCATTGTGGTGGTAACCCATGAGCCGACTGTAGCCATGTGGGCGGACCGAGTCTTGGTGTTGCGTGACGGCAAGCTGCTAACTGAATTCGCTACAACCGGGTCGCATCATCCGCATGAGATTACCGAGCGTTACCAGCAGGCGCTGTTTGGGGAATCGCTCGTATGAAAGTGCTGCAAGTCGCGATTTCGTTCCTCGCCGAACATCCGTTGCGGGCAATCTTGACGACCACGGCTGGCGCAGCAGCCACGTGTTTAGTGATCTGGATCGCAAGCAGTTACGATGCTTTGCACAAGACCTTTGATGAGTATTCGAACCTGGCGCTGGGTCGATACCAACTAGCGGTTGCGCCGATCGGGTCAAAGGGCGAACTCGAGGTGCCACGACAAGTGCTCGAAGACCTTCGAAAAGATCCGACGGTGGTCTCGGCAGATGCTATGTGGGCTGTTCGCATGCCGCTTGCAGGAGCATCCGCCGTCATTCCATTGGCAGGTCCTAGGGAGTCAGGAATTCCAGGTTCGCAAAGTGAGCGTGGTTCCGTATCTGTTCCAACTGATACTAGCGGCTTGCAGTCTGAGGAGTCCAACCAAGGCAAACCAGGGCCACGATCACGTCGACCTTTTTTACCTGAACTGTTGATGGTTGCAAGCAGCGCAGACTCGCCTCCTCACGACATGCAAAGTGGTAGTTGGATCAACAGCATTTCCGGAAATCAAAGTGGCCCGAACAGCATCGCTATTAGGGCAGATGTTGCCAAAGACCGGGGCTGGAAATTGGGCGATCCGATCGAGGTGAAGGTCGGTTCGACTGCTCGCACATTGCAGATCGCAGGGATTTTCAATGGTCCAAGCCTGCCGGGGGCTGGGCCGATGGGCATTCCTCTTCTTACACCAAGTTCGGCAGATGCATTTGTGACGATCGATCTTGCTAAGGAGATTTTTGGACAATCAGAAAGGATTAGCTTGATCGGTGTCGCTGTAGATAACGGTGCAGACATAGACAAATTTAGATTCGGCTGGGCTCCTAGACTTAACCGCTATGAAACGCCCGTGCAATTTCAAGAAGCGTTTGAAATCGAGGAGGCGCTGGATCAGGCGGCTGCGGCTCAAAATCTGCGTATGCAATCGTTTGCTGCAACCGGAATCGCGCTGCTGGTTTCAGCATTGGTCGTCATGTGTTCGTTAAGTATGGGTGTCAATGAGCGAATTCGACAATACGCTGTGCTTCGAGCAATCGCTTTTTCACGAATCCAAGTAGCTTTTGTCATCGTAATGGAAGGTTTTTTGTTGGGGCTCGGAGGACTGTTGTTCGGGCTACTGGCTAGCTGGCTACTGCTTACGATTGTTGGGTGGCTATTCGCCAAGGTTCTCTATCACGGAATTTCCATAGGGACATGGAGCGTAACGCTGGCAAGTATATCGATGTTGGGCGGAGCCTTGATTGCCTCACTAATTCCTGCGATTCGAGTGATGCGATTTCGTCCAATGGATGCTATGGCACCTCGGCCCGAAATTGTCGACGAGCCTCGCTTTGTTCGTTTGTCGCTTCTAATCGGAAGTATTTTGGTGGCCATCAATCCGATTCTGACTTTTCTCCTTCCTCCTGGTTCAGAGCCAGCAACCTACGTGCGAATGGCTGTTGGGTTCGTAACAATGGCTGTGGGCTTTACACTACTAGCGCCATTAGTTGTTTGTTGGGTTGACCAATTCGGAAGCCCGCTATTAGCTCGAGTGTTCGCGACGGATCAAAAATTACTTTCGAGCCAAATTTCTTCCAGAGTGTGGCGTTCGGTGGGTGCTTCCGTCTCGCTTGCTTTTGGGCTTGGGCTTTTCCTTGGAATTCATGTTTGGGGCTGGACCATGCTGGAGGCATTCGTCCCGGGTCCGTGGGCGCCTGATGCGCTCGCTGCGGTTTCTCCGGGGCTTGCCCTCAATCAATTGAATAACGTCAGAGAGATCGAGGGAATCCATACGCAGCGATCCACGCTAGTCGTGGTGGAACAGCCAAGACTCTTACAAGATCTTACTGGCAGTGCAACGCGCGCAACGATCACGCGTCAAGATAATATCATCCTGGCTGGACTCGATCCCGGCGTGGCCTTTGGAGGCGACGATCCACTCTTGAAGCTTCGATGGATTGAAGGAGATCCGTCGCGGGCCATTGAGAAAATGCAAAGCGAAAGAAGTTGTGTCGTTCCAGTCCACTTTCTCAGAGAAACTGGCTTGAAGTTAGACGACCTCATTGAAGTCGTTCCGCCAGAGTCCTCGGCGACCCCTGTGAGCTACACTATCGTAGGTGCCGTCGATCTTCACGGCTGGCATTGGCAAACCAAGACGACGGGACTGCGTCCCCGCACACATCGCGCAGCAGCCCTGATTTTCGCCGACCTGAAACAGGTCTCGCGAGATTTTCAATTGCCGGAAGCGACCCACGTTTGGTTTGATTACACTCAAAGGCAATCTGACCCAGACGCAATCAGCGATGGATTGAAGTCATTGCTTGCCCAGACGCACGCGTCAAGTTCTGGTGAGTCATCAGTTCAATCTAGAGTCATCCCGGTCGCCAGCATTCGGAATCAACTTCGAAACATGGCCAGTCGATGGCTGTGGATGCTTAGCCAAGTTCCGCTCCTTGCACTCGTAATTGCAGCCATCGGAGTCTTGAACGTATTGTTGGCTTCTGTTCGCTCCCGGCGATGGGAATTTGGCGTGCTGCGGTCGATCGGAATCGATCGATCACAGATCACCCGCGCTATCTTAGCTGAAGGAGTATTGATTGCGATTGTGGCTTGCGTTCTCAGTGTGTCGTTCGGCGTATTGGCTGGTTGGTGCGGTTGCGGTTTGGCCCAGTACATTAGTTTCTTCGGTGGACTCCATCCACCGTTGGTAATCCCTCTATTGCCAGTGGTTCTTGGGGTGGGCCTCGCCCTTGCAATCGGATTTTTGTGCGCGCTGGCACCTGCTTTGGTGATTGGTCGAGCATCCCCATTATCGCTGCTACAACAGACCAAAGATGCTCTTTAGGTATGAAAACATATGGTCCATAAGGGAACAAAGCAGACGGGCAGAAATCGCAAAGTGCTTTCAACTACAGATCAAGACTTCAACTCTATCTCACAGAATGAACCCCAATGACGAAGCAAAAACAAATTAGTCAAACTCGGAAGCGTGGATTCACACTTGTGGAGCTTCTCGTTGTCATCGCGATTATCGGAATCTTAGTGGGATTGCTGCTGCCCGCAGTACAAGCGGCCCGCGAAGCAGCGCGTCGAATGCAATGCAGCAATAATCTCAAGCAGTTAGGTTTAGCGCTGCACAACTACGCATCAACCTATCGTGAAATGCTACCCAACGCCGGATGGAGTCGCACGGGAGGGTATCCGAACGATTACTCGCCATTAGCTAAGGTGCTTCCCTATTCCGAGCAGGATAACCTTCATAGTCTAATTGATTTCTCGATCTATATGGGACACCCAGGGACCGCGGATCTGCCAGCCGCGCTACAACCTGCCGCAGCTACAGTCGTTCCATTTTTCATTTGTCCGAGCGATGGCGAAAATCCAACGCACAACTTGACGTTACCGTCTACAGCAGTCATTACTGTAGCTGGATCGAACTACTCCATGAACCAAGGAAGTGGAATGGACAAAGCGTTCCACCCAGGATTCGGTGCATCAGACGGGTTGTGTTGGATCGATGGCAAGACAAAGTTGGCGCATATCACCGATGGTACCAGTAATACACTGGTGTTTACGGAAACCTTGCGAGGTAATGGAATTAGTCCTACATCGGTGACGCCAACTCGCAAAGAAATACAATCCTATCGAGGTCGTGCCAGTGCGACAGACGCAAACTTGGCACTTCTAGATGCTGGCAACGTAACCGGCATCGTGGCTGCCGTCTCAGGTTGGGATGCAACGCGTAACTATATGTGGCTGCGCGGCTCGTCGCCTACGGGCCCTGTTATGAATGGACGACTCGTTCCAAATGCTAAGGTCCCAGATATTACGTTTGGTTCTGCCAAGGTTACCGCGGCTCGAAGTAATCACTCGGGAGGCGTCAATGCTGCTTACTGCGATGGAAGTGTTCACTTCGTTTCAGATTCTATCGATGCTGTTACTTGGCATGCGATTTGGACCAAATCCGGCGGCGAAGTCGCGAGCGTACCAGAGTAACTTGTCACAGACAGTATCAACTACTCGATGAAAGCACCAATAATGAATGACAGCTCAACTGTCTTACAGGTCAGTAGTCTTACCAAGACTTACAAGCAAGGGGATCGAGATGTACGAGCCCTTTCCGACCTGCACCTAACCGTAAACCGAGGTGAATCGGTAGCCATTATGGGAGCCAGCGGTTCTGGAAAAAGCACGTTGCTCCACCTGATCGCCGGCCTGACTCGCCCAGACAGCGGTGAAGTCGTAATCGACGGGCAATCCGTCTTCTCGCTCTCGGATAGCCAGCTCACCAAATTTCGACGCGATCGAATTGGTCTAGTGTTTCAATCCTTCAATCTCGTCCCGGCATTGACTGCTGAGGACAATATTTTACTTCCGCTGCTTTCTGGGGGCAAACGCTGCGATTCATCGCAGTTAGAAGAATTGCTTGATCACTTGGGGATTGAACATCGCCGTTTTCATCGTCCAGATGCTCTAAGCGGTGGTGAACAACAACGAGTCGCGATTGCACGCGCGCTGATAACGCAACCTGCGATCGTCCTTGCGGATGAGCCAACAGGAAGTCTCGACTCGCAGAATAGCCAAGCAATCTGCGAATTGTTGCATAAAATATCTGAAAAGGAACGTCGAACGATTGTTACAGTGACCCATGAACCCAGCGTGGCCATCTATTCAAATGTTGTGGTGGTGCTGAAAGATGGCAAAGTGGTTTCGAAATTCGAGACTGGCCAATTTGCTGACTCTGTAGGGTTGGCGGCACACTATCTAGAGGTCGTTTCTGGTCAAACAGGTGAATTGGAGCACACCACAACGTAAACGACAGATGGAGTGCTCCCCAAAATCAGGTCCATATGTTACGAGAGTGTAACGTTTCGATTCGGAGCAGAAGGACTTTCAAATGAGCAAGGAGATATAACCAAATGTTGGATTCTGTGAATTGAGAAAAAGGTGGCTTATCCTGCTGGTGTAAACATCAAGTTTCGCTAGCGGCCCAGCGAGGGCACAAGGAGTATGCCGAGATGAAAAATAAGGTATTCGATGCTTCTGAACCAGTGGGTGGGAACGAAGTTTTGAAGTTTGGACCCGTTGATAACGCCAGAAGCGTCCTCGACCAAATCATCCAAGACGGGGCGAGACGGATGCTGCAAGCTGCTTTGGAAAACGAGGTCGAAGCATTCCTCGAACGGCACTCGAACAAGGTCGACGAGGAGGGAAGGCGACAAGTCGTCCGAAACGGATACTTACCTTCCCGCGAGTTGGTGACGGGTGCAGGAACACTCGAGATCCAGCAGCCTCGTGTTCGCGATAGATCGCCCGAGGCAGATGATCGCGTTCGATTTTCCTCCAGCATCCTTCCGCCCTACCTGCGTCGTTCGAAGGCGATCGACGAGCTCATTCCATGGCTTTACCTCAAAGGCATTTCCACCGGCGATTTCTCGGAAGCCTTGCAATCGTTGACGGGCGCTCCCGTGGATTCGGTGAGCGCCTCGACAATCGTTCGCTTGAAGGAAGCTTGGACGAAAGAGTATGAAACTTGGAGCAGCCGCGATCTCTCGGAAAAGCGTTATGCGTACATCTGGGCAGATGGCATCCATGTCAATGTTCGATTGGAAGACCAAGAAAATCAAAGGCAATGCCTCTTGGTCTTGATGGGGGCAACTGCGGAAGGAGAGAAGGAGCTGATCGCCGTGAGAGATGGATATCGGGAAAGCGAATCAAGTTGGACGGAGCTTCTTAGTGACCTTAAAAGCCGCGGCCTCAAAGTGGATCCGCAGCTTGCCATCGGTGATGGAGCGTTGGGCTTTTGGGCTGCCGTACGCAAAGTGTTTTCCAAGATACGAGAGCAGCGTTGTTGGTTTCACAAGAGCGGAAACATCTTGAACAAGCTCCCCAAAAGTGCGCAGCCACGCGCCAAGGAAGCCCTCCATGAAATCTGGATGGCAGAAACACGAGAGAATGCTTACAAGGCGTTTGATCGCTTCGGAGAAATGTACAAAGCGAAATACCCGCAGGCATGGGAATGTCTTCCCAAAGACAAGGAGGAGCTCCTGGCATTTTATGATTTCCCTGCTGAGCACTGGAAGCACCTTCGCACGACCAACCCAATTGAGTCCACCTTCTCAACGATACGGTTAAGGCATCGCAAGACGAAGGGAAGCGGAACGCGTCAAGCGAGCTTGGTGATGATGTTCAAGCTTGCCGAAGCAGCTGCAAAGAAATGGCGGCGACTCGATGGTCATTAGCACATCGTATCGCTGCTCGAAGGAAAGAAATTCGTAAATGGAATCCTGCAGGTTGCCGCCTAGATCCAAATCCTAGAACACAACAATTGACAATACGTCGCCAGAGCATTTGCGCAGCGACAACGGTCCTGAGTTCATTGCCAAGGCGATTCGAGATTGGCTGATCAAGCTTGGAGTTCAACCCCGGTACATTTACCCGGCAGCCCTTGGGAAAATGGCTACTCGGAGAGCTTTCAACCATCACTCTCATGGTAACTGAACAAAAAATGGGGCACTCCAGGCCTCAGAGAAACTTGCGCTGCACCATCACCTCGCCTAATAGTGCCGAGCTCTCGAACGCCTTTTTCCAAAACGTTCTGCAGCGCCGAAGCACAGCATTGCCAACTATAGGTGGACAAAAATCCGCCACACGACTGCGGTCAGGACAATTTTCAGTCATTCATCACGATAAATCTCGTGTTTGCGTAGAATCGCATCAACTACTTTTACGTATCTTCCGCGTGCAAAATGAGGGGCGGCCAATGCTGAGACTTCCAATCTTTAAGACGTACATGCTTATAGCGATCGGTGTTGGGATAAGCATCACCAACATTGGAACGCACAGCCAAGGTGCTCAAGAGTCGGCTGAATCTGTCGTTTCGACCGGTGTGACTCCAGATAAAAAAGCTGTTGTTGAAAGGGCGCTACGGTATCTCAGAATTGAAGGCCAAGCCGCCGACGGGACCTTTAGTATTGAAGCTGGCCCAGGCGTCACGGCATTGGTGCTCACTGCAATGTTGCGGCACAAAGTCGGTCTCGATGACCCTGCACTCGCAAAAGGTCTAAAGGCTCTTGAAGGTTTTGTCAAACCGGATGGAGGCATCTACGGGAATGGTCGCCTAATGAACTACGAGACTTGTGTCGGGGTGCTGGCCTTTAGTGAGGCCAACAAAATTGCCGGCGATGGTCGCTACAACAAAATTCTTGCCAATGCGAAATCGTTTCTCACAGGCATGCAGTTTGGTGGTGCGGTTGGTGAAGAGACTGATAACTTAGACTACGGTGGTGCGGGTTATGCTGGCAAAGGTCGCCCCGATTTATCGAATACGACCTATTTGATGGAGGCTCTGAAAGCTCTCGATGCTGGACAAGACGATCCAGCGATTCAGCGTGCTCTTGTTTTCATCTCGCGTTGTCAGAATCTGAAGAGCGAACACAATGACATCGAACTCTCAGCGAACGTTAACGATGGAGGTTTTTATTACAAGATTCCAACTGAGAAGGAACTGGAATCCGCTGACAAGTCCTCTTCCTCTGGTGGACTACGTAGTTCGGGATCGATGACCTATTCTGGTCTCAAGAGCATGATTTATGCAGGCCTTAATGCCGACGATGTTCGCGTGAAAGCAGCAATCGACTGGATCGGCAAACACTATACGCTCAAAGAGAATCCAGGGATGGGGAGCGCGGGTCTGTACTACTACTTTCACACTTTCGCGGCGGGTATCAGTGCGGCGGGTCTTAATGAATTCAAGGATAGCAGCGGTACTGCGCATCCTTGGCGAGAAGAACTCACCAAGGAACTCGCGGGGCTGCAGACTAAATCAGGTTCCTGGAAAAACGAAAATCGACAATGGTTCGAGAACGATCAAAATCTATGTACCGCGTTCGCACTTCTATCTTTGGCCTACTAGGAGCCAGCTCAGAAAAGTTCGTACCTACGGCGTCGGACAACCCGACCCGATTGCAAAGTTCCTTGCGAGCCGTTCAATCGTTCAGTTTTCTTGGCGAGCTTTCGTCGCTTGCTATCCTTTACCTTTGGCTCTTGTCAGACGGTTATCTCACGCACCTCGTGCTATTTGCAGATACCAAAATGAAACGCTTCGCAGTTACCGATGAGATCATTCAGCCCAGGTATGTAGGGGTGATAGCAATTCTGATCGTGTTTAGTGTTTCGTGGTTATTTCACTTTGCGATAAATCAACTTGGCGTCCAATCTGGATCTGGTATTCGGCGCATGCTCCTTCAAATCACAACGTTGGCGGCAGGCCTGTCTATTTGGATGGGCTGGTGTTCGATTGTTGATTTTGGTAGGCAACTTCGATTCTCGAAAGATTCGGCAGCCATTGAACGGTTCGCGGTGTTCGTAGACTCACAGTGGAAAGTATTAGTTGCTGGCGAGTCACCGCTCGTAGTCGGACCCAGCAATCCATACCCTCTATACGAACCTACTCTACTGATTTATTCAAACATCAACATGATTCCTGATACCGAGATAGCGTTCGTTGCGATTGAACGAACGAGTCAAGAGGCCATCCGATTCGAGCTATCGGGGAGTAATTTGGGACGTTGGTTAGAAATCCGATTCACGAATGATCCACCAGGCAAGTTCATCGGAGGAATTGAATCGCATTTTACTCCGCTGTCTTACCGAAAACTCTCTGATCGAATATTTCTAGTTGAGTTCGCGGAATCTTAGTCGATTCTCTGCGAACTCAAAAAAAGTTGGAATTGGTAACACGCAAAATTATCAAAAACAATCTTAAACGCAACGACATCTAGTTTTGTACTATCGAGTCGACAACAGCCTAAAAGTCTAATTCAGATGGTAATTCGGTAAAAGTTTATCGTAACCGAGAATAGTGTTCCTATTGAACTACGCGACGATCGACTCACGCTGGCCGAGCTTTTCACGTGTCGACCATAGTCCTGCTGATGGCGTACTGATGAAGAAAACTTCTTCTCCATCGTGCATTGTGTTCCAACCTTCCTTCATTTTGCCCGCATCATAACGCTGTGTAACCTCGGCGATATCCGCGAACGCATACCCTACTTGTTCGACTTCTGATCGCGATAGCTTTCCAGGCGCATACCTGATTGTGAATCGCCCGTCGCTCGTACCATGAATCAAGTGCGCCGTACCGTGGCCAATGTCCTGCATGTCCGCGTTATGCTTGTAAAGGTCTAAGATCTCGAGTCTGGGGCGATATCCGTACTTCCTTATAAGTCGGTCTACCTCAGGCTGCTCACCGAACCTTTCCACACCAGGGGCGATGATCAGCAGTTCCCCTTCATCGGCCATGGCCATCCGGGTTCGATAGACAGCCTTATTTGCAACCCATGTGGCTCGAAACTCATCTTCCTGCATCACGGCGACGATCTTCTTTACCGGTTTCTCAAATACAGTGATGTTCTGAGCTTTGCTCGCGCGGGCAGCCATCAAATACGTTTCGAGATCGTCTCCGACATAAACCCCGGTGTGAACAAGCTTGTTCTCTTCATTGCGCGCCATAACGACCTGCAAGTACACATCTGGCAATCGCGAAAGAAATTGATCTTCAGCCCAGTTGTAACATGCTCGCAAGGGAGTGATCAGTTTCCCAAGGTTGTTCTCAATTCCATAGACCCCCGCGGCCATATGCGAAGCGCAAATCAGTTCTTTTCCGCCCAAACCTATAAAGTAATTTTTGTTGTGGTTCGCAAACCCCAGCACTTCATGAGGTACAACGTGACCGATGTTGATAATGAGATCCCATGGCTCGTTGACAGTCATCGAGTTTAGATCGACCGGGATATCCCAATCGGCAATGCCATTAGTTGTATCTGCAACCAAGTCACCAGGGATAACTCCAACACGTGTGACTCCGCCTCGCCAGTCGTGGGCGTGGATTCGTTCATTGGGAATAGATCCGAACATCCATTTGTTTTCTGCCTCCGTGTGCGGCACGTGCTGACCGAGCGTCGGAATCACGTGGGTATCGCAATTGGCTGGCAACAGTTTGTAAAGACATTCGGTAATCCATCCCGCGCCGCTGTGAGCCCGAGTGAGATCTGGCGGAAGAAGTAACACCCTACGAAAATCGCAACCCAGGCGGTCCCTAGCTTCATCGAGTAATCGCTGACACATGAGTTCAATCTCTGATCGAGAAATGAACGCTGACTCCGAATGAAACCAAGGCATAACAATTTGACTCCTGAACTTGCGCAACGCCTACGACGGCCAGCAAGGTAGCTCTGGAAGGAAAAACCCGCTGTTCAAATCAGCGGAAGAATAACGTCACATGATACCCGTTTGGCAGCGAGTGCTGAAGCGGCAGTTAGATCAGAGCTTCCGCAGGTTTACGGTGGTCACCTGAACAAAAGGTGCGATTCGACCAACAAATCACCGATGCAGTCGTGCGAGATCGAATTTTTGACTATCATAAGACCTCCGCTACACACCTCGCCTTTGCCTCCCAACCAGTCAGCTACTCCTATGAGATTCATCACCGTAATCTTGCTTGCGTTATCCATTGCCGCTCCATCTTTCGCAACCGAAGATACTTCGCAAACCAAGACTGGTGCTGCCATGGTGAAAGCCGCATCGACTCTCGTGGCCGCTTTGTCTCCAGCCGAGAAGGCCAAGATTGTCCTTGCCTATGATGATCCACGCCGAACGGACTGGCATAACATTCCCAAGCCCGAACGCAAAGGTCTGCCGCTGCGTGACATGTCCAACGAACTCAAAGACCTGACTCAGGAGTTGCTGAAAGTAAGCCTCAGTGCTTCCGGGTATGAGAAAGCAACTCGTATCATGTCGCTCGAAAACAACCTTTTCGAAGATGAGAAGAAGTTGAAGACAGCTCCATTGCGAGATCCTCAACGTTACTTCCTCAGCATTTTCGGAACTCCGTCCTCAAAAGGTACTTGGGGATTCAGTTTCGAAGGCCATCATCTTTCATTGAATTTCGTCGTAAGTGATGGCGCAGTCGTCAGTGATACGCCTAGCTTTTGGGGAGCGAACCCAACAATCGTGCGCACCTACATCACAGGCGGACCCGAGGTTGGTGTTCGAACGCTCAAGGATGAAGAAGAATTGGGCTTTAAGCTTGTCAAATCCCTCGATGAAAAGCAAAAGCAAGTAGCCATCCGGGCTGACAAATCGCCTGCCGAATATCGCGCTGGCGGGAGTCCTCAACCTCCATTAACGCCGCCTGAGGGAATTGCAGCATCAGAACTCAACAAAGAGCAGAGCGAAATCCTTTGGGATCTCATTAAGGCCTACAACAGCCATCTGACTGACGATGTGGCAGCGGGCAATATCGAAGAGATACGACAAGCTAATTTTGGGAGAGTTCATTTTGGTTGGTGGGGTGCGACCGAGCCAGGCATTGGTCACTACTACAGGGTTCAGGGACCAACGTTTGTCTTAGAGTTTGTCAACTATCAAGACGGCGTCGAAGGCACAAAGGCTAACCATATTCATTCCGTATGGCGTAGCCTTAAGGGTGATTTTGCGATTCCGATCAAGGGTGGTAATTAGTCCAAAACATTCAGCATCGGCAGACTGTTTGAAACTCAGTCTCACTTCCGACTTGCGTCGAATTGATCCAGCCCGATTCCTGCTGTTTCTGTACAATTCGCATAGCCAACGAATGGTTGATCATGGTTCTGTATGTGCGGATCAGCAGATCTCGTTAAATTTGAGTTCTTTTGGCCTGCTTTTTGGCCAGCAACAGTCTCGTTGTGTACGACGTATCATCATCCGTTAGTTTCGGAGCGTCAGCGGCAGTCGAGGGTAGCGTCCGAGTTGCCGTAACGTTTCCGAAGTCGCCAGGAAATTGTGAAATCTCCGATGCCGATCGCTCGCTCGGAGGCATTTCACTGGCAAAATTCCCATAGCCCTGTGCATTCGAAGGAGGATGCAGTTCAGCCTTCGTGCTCGACAATCGCTCGAGAGAACTACGACGCTGAAGATCGGCTGCCGACAACTCGCCTCGAAAACGAGTTCGCAGCCAATTCCAAGGTGATGTTAAGTCGATCGCAACTCGACGTACAAATACATCCACAAAAAATGCGATGGCACACAGTAGCAGCGTGGTTGGCCAAGCTTGATGTTGCGACCGCGTGACGCGTAAATCGCGACGAAAGCTATTGTGATTTAACAATAGGTTCAGATTATCTTGGTTGAGCCGTGGAAGCAGTTGTCCTGGCGCACCGCCTTCGGGACGCATGCGAGCTACTTGCTCAAGAAGAGGAATGTTTGCGTGTGTGACACGATACTCTTGAGAGTAAGGCACACTTACTCCGCTGATGAGCGGAGCATGTCGCTTCGAAGGCACTACATTCAATACGTAGGCACCGGCGTCGGACACATCGATACTTCCGGTGTAGCGACCGGGAGCTTGCTGTTTGAGATCGAATGACTTTACTCTTAGATCGGGTCCAACCGCAGTCCCTTGCATGTCTAGAAAGTTCGTAAAGCGTCCTTCTCGATCGATCCCATGTACAACGACTTCAATCTTACCGTCGCGAACCTGAGTTGCAAGATGAAACCCTTCATTCTCTTGAGATGGTCGCATTGTCCAGCGAACCACTTGAGAAAAGAACTGGTCATATTGATTCCATGCTTGCCAATCATTCGCCCACCTCGGCCCAACATCGCTGGTAAATACTGCCGTCCGTCCAAGTCCGTACGTCCATGTGGCCAAAATCGTAGCATTCTCTGACTCAGTAGGTTTGGGAGAAACAAGGGGCACTTCCACTAGCGGACTATCTTTGAGTTGAGTCAATACAAAGCCCTTAAGTCGCGGAAATCCCTTTTGGGTGAAACCGGTCAAAGCTTCATGCGAACTCATCAGTTGTGGCTGCACGCCGCCAACCGGCTCGAATACCAAAGGCTTAGTTACCCGTCGTGCTTCTCGCATGAAAATTTTCGGCAAGACGCGGAGGTTCGAAACCGAGTAGAACTGACCGCCGCCGTTCGACGCAATGTCTTGTAGCAACCTCAGATTCGAATCTTTTCCCAGCGCCACAGTTGTAGTGCTAATGCCCTTCGATGACATCTCTCGCGCTAGTTGAGAATAGCGATCCCCGGCGGTCATGCCATCTGTCAGGATTATCGCATGCTTTACAGAGGCCAGTGATCCTTCAAGATCGCGATAAGCCCGCAACACGGCAGGTTCCATATTGGTACCCCCGCTTGCAGCCAGGCTACGAATCCTCAGTTGCAACGCCCGCCCAATATCTGCCTTTCGACCAAGTGCCGCCATCGTCGAAAGCCCATCGTCGAATGCATAGAACCCAACATAGTCGAGTGGTCCAAGTGCATCTACTGCTGCCCGCGCGGCGGTCTTGGCGGCGGCCATCTTTTCACCTGCCATTGATCCGGACTTGTCAACAACTAGCGCTAAAGCTCCCACTGCAGAAACATTGGAGTTTTTTACTTGGAAATCGACCGGCATCGCTTCTTCAAGCTTTGTATTGGACCACCCTCCAGCGCCAAACGCCTCTGGTCCACCTATCATCAGCAGACCGGTGCCAAACTGCTGAACACTGGTCACCAACATCTCCATTTGTGCATCTGAAAAACTGGCAAAATTGGCATCACCGCCGCCGCTCGTTCTTGAAATACCAGCCAGCACAACGCAATCGTAGCCCTGCAATTCGATTAAACTAGTGAACAGTTGGCTTGAGTCTCGCAGTTCGACCTCGATTTCTTCCCTACGGAGAGCGTCCACCAGCGGCTGATACTCCCCGACGCGGTCTACATTTTCGATCAAAAGAACTCGACCTTTGCCGCGAGCGTACGTAAAGGCCGTTACTCGATTGTTCTTCGAATTTCCATCTGCTTCAGATGAGTCGGGAATGAATTCTGCTTCGTAGGTGTAACCGCCGGCCACATCAATCCTGTGTGGGATTGGGAACACATTGATCTCCTGATCTAATGTAACAGGAATATCAACAATCAATTCACTCTGAGTTCCCAGTCGACGGGTAACTCGTAACTCACCACTGACACGCTCAGAAGCTAAACCGGGTGCGTTGTATCGATGCAGGACCACGCGACCTTCGACTGGCTGGCCCTGGCGAACAGAACCCGGAATATCAATCTTTTCAACCAGAACCTCACTTTCCCCAGCGCGTTCGATTGGTATAACATCGATCCCTATCCCAGATTCAGTAATAGACTTCGCAGCAGAAGCTAAACTGCCTTCTGTTTCATTCCCATCGGATAGGACTATGAATCTACATGCGCTATCTTCTGGGCAACAAGCCTTTGCTAGTTTCAATGCAGCCTCGAGGTCTGTCGCGTCGGTGGGACCTAGATGGCTTTCCAAGTATGCAGACTTCGGTAGAGGATCTTGCATGGCTGGCCGCTCGACGACCGCTTCTCGAGCGAATGCAATGATCCCCACTCGATCCTCGCTGTGCATCAGATTTTGTTGAAATCGCGAGGCATTGCCGGATGCAAATCGAAGCATATTCTGCTTGTCCTGCACCGAAATACTGTCGCTATGATCTAGTAGATAAAAGACGCTCAGGCGATCACTAATTGAGATCCATTCGATTCCAGCAATGGCACAAACAAGCAGCATCAATACAATTGAGCGAACCAAAAGTGCAGTGATATGACGCCATCGACCGAGGCCAGCGAGGCTTCGCTTGGATGCCAACCACAAAACCGGTAGCAACGCCAGTAGGATAAGAAAGGTTGGGAATTCAAAGCCAATCTGCAAAGATTTCATATCACACCTTGTCCCGATCTTCGACCCATCTGCATGAATTGAAACGCACTATATTGGCAGCCTCCACACAAATTGGTCTAGCCGACCACGGCAGTAGCTTCATTTCTCCGACAACGGAACATCGCGATACTTCTTGTGACATGAGGCGCAAGATTTCGCAACCAACGCGAACGCTTGGCGCACGGAATCCGGAGGCAATTGAGTTGACTGCTTTTCCCAATCCGTGAGCGATTCCTCTAATTGTTTCGCTTCAATTTCACTGCTTCGAAGCGCATCTTCAAATCCTTCCCGTTCATTTGCGAAGTCAAGAACGCGAATCAACTCCGCATAGCTCTCTCGAAGTAGGAGCGCTTCGTGTGAGGCGTCAAGGCCTAAGTTTGCCACTGCGCTTCTATCCCAGTTGAGTTGCTCAAGTTTCTTAAGTTTAGCAAAACGATTCTCAATTTCGACCATCGCTTCCGCAATATGCGATACATCCACTGTTTCCTCGAACTCGATCGCAAGCCTATCGAGTTCCGCATTTTCGAATCTGATTGCCTCTCGTGCAGAAGCATAAAGTCCTCGATAGTTCTCGCCGGTACCTGCATGCGTTAGGAACGCCTCTCCGCTGCCGGTAGCAATTAGTCCAGCTCCGATACATGCTACAGCCGCCGCTGTTGGACTACGATGCTTTCCGTGGTGGCAGTGTACGTAAATAGGGCCGGGCAGATCGCGCACTGCCTTCGCCAGTTCCTTTCCCCTCGAATTCGAGATGCCATCGTAACCATGTGGCATATGTACGTATCGAAGTCCATGTGCTCGCGCTAACGAAACATCTGGTTTGGCACCATCCACGCTGATGATCGTCTTGATGCCCAATCCAGCCAACTCCCTGAAAGCTGCGTCTCCTTCGGGCAACCCACCTGAGATTACTTTTGGATGAATGCGCCAAGCATTCGGCAAGAGCGACGTCGTTATTCGTTCCGTTTTGAACTGGTTAGCAGAATCTGCTTCAGACGCCATTCCATCGGCAGTAGTGCTTTTCACTTCCGGCTGAGCCATGGTTTGACCCGCCGCTGGCTCGGTAGGATTCCGCTCAGCACATCCATGCAAAACGAACATCACGATCACAATAAGCACCTTAGTCCGACTTCTACACATGGAACTTTCCTCAAAGATTACCCGATCGCTGAATCCAGAAATTCTATCTTAACCGATAAAAACAGTCTAAAGGACGAAATAGGCGTAGTCGATACTGACAAAACACCGAGAAGCCGGTTTGGTCTTTCGTCCAATAAGAACTCTCCGCACGAACTCATTGGCCCACAATTTTGAAGGAGATACTTCTGTTGGTTTCTAAAAACCACATATCGTACCTCCGATTGATGGCGGCGTGCATAGTGCTGGCGATGCGAGGAATTGCGTCTGCGCAAGACCCGACATCGCTTGCAATCGAGGAAACGGGCTCGAGCTACGCAAGTTATGCTGCGTCGACTTTCGATGGCCAGTCCGAACTATCGACCAAAGAGAAAACGAGTGAAAAGCAGCCTGATGTCGAAAAAGAGATTGAGAAACTGAAGAAACAGGTTGCGGAATTAAGTAAAGCAGAGAAAGATCGCAAAGACAAAGCGGCGAAACTCCCAACCACCAAGATCACGACTCAATTGCAACCCGACTTCTATTGGTTCAGCCAGGATGCAGATAATCGCGCTACGGTCGGAGACATCCAAGATGGCTCAGCGTTTCGACGCGCCAGAATTGGAGTGACCGGCGACTATGGCCCTGCACAATATCGAGTAGAGTTTGATTGGGCTCTGGCAAACAGACCCAACTTTTTGGATGTTTGGGTAGGGATGACTGACGTCGAGGGAATCGACTCAATTCGTGTTGGCCACTTTTTTGAACCGTTTAGTCTCGAACGTGTTACGCCCAACCGCTTTACTGTCTTTCTTGAACGTTCTCTAATTGATTCCGCTTTCGCCCCAGCCCGAAATCTAGGCGCTATGGCCCAGAACGAAATGTCGGACGAAATGGGAACTTGGGCCATCGGTGGGTTTAGAACAAATAGCGACGGATTCGGTGATGACGTCGGAGATTTTGGCGAGTATGCAGTAACAGGTCGAGCAACGCGTCTTCTACGGTACGACGACTCTTGCGATTCACTCAGCATGTTGCATTTTGGTGGCTCATACAGCTTTCGCGATGCCGATAATCGAGTCTCACGATTTCGATCGCAACCCGAGGCAAGAGTAGGAGCAGTATTAGTCAATAACGTGCCAAACTTTGTAGACACGGGTAATATTGCGACTGAGAACTTTCAACTATTTGGACTAGAGTCTGCCTGGGTTGAAGGACCACTCTCAATGCAAGCCGAGTACATGTGGGCTCCTGTCAATGTCATCAATGGGCCAACTGCACTGATGCAAGGTTGCTACGGTCAAGTGTCTTATTTCTTGACTGGTGAACATCGACCTTTCAAAAAGAGCAATGCGGTGTTCGATCGCGTCATTCCGAAAAGAAACTTCGTGCCGAGCGGTAAAGGCAGGATCGCGGAAGGTCCTGGTGCATGGGAAGTCGCAGCTCGACTATCCCACTTGGATCTCAACGACGGGAATGTTGTAGGTGGTCGGATCACTGACTTAACAGTGGGAACGACTTGGTACATGAACCCGTTTCTACATGTAACCACCAACTATGTGCATGCTTTTCTTGATCGCAACGCAGCGAAAAGCAACGCCGATATTTTTGGTTTCCGAGTAAACTTTGATTTCTAGCTGATCACTCGCTGGTAACTAAAGAGTAATTGACCGCTAAGTTTACGCTCGTCAAAACTCACAGGGAGCAAGGAGGAGAAGAATGCACGAATCTTTCAATAATTTGCACCCTTCAAATCTCTTGGCTCAGACCGTTCCGCATCGAGATTTGCCACTTCCGCTGCCACTCGATGAAGTAACTTTGAAATCGTTGTAAATTCGACTTTTCTTACTTCATATCATATTCGTAAACTCGACGGCTTCGATCCCACTTCAGCAGTTCGGGCAGGGTTCGATCATTCACGAAGCACTAGTCCCAGTTCAGACTTCCAGCCGACTGATATTCTGTGACGCGAGTCTCGAAGAAGTTCTTCTCTTTGGCGAGGTCCATTGTCTCACTCATCCATGGGAACGGATTGCTCGATCCGTACTGCATCGGTAAGCCGATTCGCTCAAGTCTTCGGTCGGCAACGTACTGGACGTAGTCGCGAAATAAATCCGCGTTAAGCCCCAGAATGCCGTTTGGCAAGCAGTCGGCAGCATACTGAAGTTCAAGTTCAACTGCTTGCTTAACTCGGGCGATCATCTGCTGCTGGAAATCATGCGTCCACAGATGCGGGTTCTCGCTCTTGATGCCATTGATCAGATCAATCCCGAAGTTGAGGTGCGTAGTTTCATCGCGAAGAATGTATTGAAACTGCTCGCCGATTCCGGTCATCAGATTCCGTCGATGAAACGAGAGCATCATCACGAAACCGGTGTAGAAAAAGACGCCTTCCATGATGATGTAGTAACCGATCAGGTTCTTGAGTAGCGATTGAGCACCTTCGTCGCTGGCGGTACTAAAGTTAGGGTCGAGTACTTCAGCCGTCAGTTCCGTTTCGAAGGCATCTTTGGCAGCGATCGAAGGAACCTCGTGATACATGTTGAAGACCTCACCTTCGTCGAGGCCAAGGCTGTCAACGACGTACAAGAATGTATGCGAGTGTACCGCCTCTTCAAATGCTTGACGCAACAGATACTGGCGGCATTCCGCGTTGGTAATATGTTTGAAAATGGCCAGTACCAGGTTGTTGCCAACCAGACTCTCCGCCGTAGAAAAGAACCCCAGGTTGCGCATGATGACGTGGCGTTCCGCGTCGCTCAGCCGATTACTGCGCCAAATCTCGATGTCTTTGGTCATGGGAACTTCGGTCGGCATCCAGTGATTAGCGCATCCGTTCTGGTAATGTTCCCAGGCCCAGTGGTACTTGAGCGGCATGAGTTGATTGACATCGACCTGTCCGCAGTTGATCAATCGCTTCTCGGACGCATTGAATCTTTCGACAGCAGGAGTAGATTGAGATGCCACGTTTTGATTGGTGCTATTCGTAATTATAGACATATGGTTAAGTCCTTGGGTCTGTTGGAATTGGAATGGTTGAACGTTGACTAAGCCAAGCAGCCAGCTCAAGACGGTTCGCAAAATCGCGTGGACCGTCAAGAACTTCGTTGTCGGCTGAAAAATGGATGATTTGGAATGGTCCGTTTTGATCGGGAAGATCGAATCCCCCCAGATCAGTCAAATAGAAGAAGTCTCCGCGAGGTTCATCTCGTACGAACGCCCGAGACACTCCGGGCCGATGGACGACTCGGAAGCCTCGTGCAACCCAGTTGTAGTAAAAGCCGCGGGAGTAAAAATGCATACTTCACGCCGCCTATTGGCAAGCTTCGCAGTCTGGATTATCGATCAAGCAAGTCTTTGTAGACGCAGGAGCATCAACACGATTGAGTTGAATCGCACTTGACTCGCTCTTGGACTTCATCCACTTGGGTTGAATTCCGTGGCGATTGACGTCCAGCGTCGATTTCTCAACCTGCGTGGCAGCTAGACAGCGAAGATAGTAAGTCGTCTTAAGTCCCTTTTGCCAGGCGAGCTGGTACATCGAATCGATCGCCTTACCATTGGGTTTTGCCAAGTAGAGATTCAGTGATTGCCCCTGATCAATCCATTTCTGTCGTCGCGCCGCTGCTTCGATCAGCCAATGCGGTTCGACTTCAAAAGCGGTCGCAAAGAGCTCTTTCACATCGGGAGGGATCGAATTTATCTCCGCAAGAGTACCGTCATGGTATTTGAGGTCATCCAGTATCTCAGGACTCCAAAGTCCCCGCAGCTTGAGCGTGTCGACGAATAGCTCATTGATCTGCGTGAAGTCACCTGACAAGTTGCTCTTGGCATAAAGGTACTTGTAGGTTGGTTCGATCGACTGTGATGCGCCAACAATCGTCGAAATGGTTGCCGTCGGAGCAATTGCCAGGCAGTTGCTATTGCGCATACCATTTTGCGCGATCGATTCTCGGACAGGTTGCCAGTCCATCGACGTCCCGCGTGTAATATCCACTCGTTCGCCACGTGCCTGATCAACGAGTTCCATCGAATCAAGAGGCAGTATGCCGCGCGACCATTTCGAACCATCGTAACTGGAGTATCGACCTCGCTCAGCAGCCAAGCGTGAGGAAGCAAGGATCGCAAAATAGCTGATAGCTTCCATACTTCGATCTGCAAACTCCATAGCCGCTTCGCTGGCGTATGGAATCCCGAGCCGATGAAGTGCATCTTGAAAACCCATGACACCCAGGCCGATAGGTCGATGTTTGAGATTCGACTCGCGCGCCTCTGGGGTTGGGTAATAGTTGATATCGACTACGTTGTCGAGCATCCGGACCGCCGTGGTTACAGTTCGCTCCAGGAGCGTCATATCCAGTTCACCGCCTCGCAGATGTAATCCCAAGTTGACGCTACCGAGATTGCACACGGCCGTTTCTTGCTCACTGGTATTTAGCAAGATTTCTGTGCACAGATTGCTACTGTGAACTACACCGACGTGATCCTGGGGTGAGCGGAGGTTTGAGGGGTCTTTAAAGGTTACCCACGGATGCCCTGTTTCAAATAATCGCGTCAACAATTTGCGCCAAAGATCAACTGCTGGTAGCTTTCGGTTTTGTCGAAGTTTACCTGTTGCAGCCAGGGATTCGTAATGTTCATACCTCGTGTTGAACGCGGTGCCATAGAGATCATGCAGATCGGGAACCTCGCTCGGGCAGAACAGCGTCCACGTGCCTCCCTCTCGAACTCGCTGCATGAACAGATCGGGAATCCATGCGGCGGTATGCATGTCGTGTGTTCGACGGCGATCGTCCCCCGTGTTCTTCCTAAGGTCCAAAAACTCCTCGAAATCCAAATGCCATGGTTCTAGGTAGGCACACACCGCTCCTTTGCGCTTTCCGCCTTGATTCACAGCAATGGCCGCGTCGTTCACAATCTTCAAGAATGGGATGACTCCTTGGCTTTCTCCATTGGTGCCATGAATGCGAGCACCAATGGCTCTTACGTTCGTCCAATCGTTGCCCAATCCACCCGCCCACTTGGAGAGTTGAGCATTGTCGCCGATGCTCTTGAATATGTGCGCGAGATCGTCTTGGACTGTCGTCAAATAGCAACTGCTAAGCTGCGGATGGCGCGTGCCTGAGTTGAATAGCGTCGGCGTTGCACTGGTATAACGAAATGATGAGAGCAGGTCATAGAATTCGATTGCTCGATCGGTTTGCACATCGCCAGGCTCTGCCAGGGCCAAGCCCATCGCGACTCGCATCCAGAAATACTGCGGCGTTTCGATACGTCGCCCATCAATGTGAAGCAAGTAGCGATCGTAAATCGTCTGGATTCCCAGATAGCGAAATTCGTTGTCGCGCTGGATGTGCAGTGCGTCGGCTAAACGCTGGAGATCGAATCCTCGCAAGTCTGGGGAAAGACGTTCGTGCCGAATGCCTTCGATGATGTAGTGTTCAAACTTGTTACGATAGATCGCTTGAAAGTCATCGCGATTCTGAGCGAATCCCAGCGACTGTCGGTAAACGATCGCTCGCTGGAGTGCGGCCGCCAAGCGATCGTAGGCTGGATCGACTTCGATACGGCTGCGCGCGGAAAGAACCAACGAGCGGGCGATGTCACTCGTGGTCATTCCGGAGAACGATCCCTTGATGACTTCATCGATGAGTTCCTCAAGACGAATGGCATCCCTTCTGGACTCAGGCAAAGACAACAAGAACGTCCGGATTCGCCCCGCGTCAAAACGAACAAAGACGCCGGGCTCAATTTCAACCTGCGGAACGACTTGAACCGGCTCTGACCGGCTGTCCGCAATGACTGACTCTTCCTGTCGAACAGCCCGAAGCTTGGCATGTTCGGAACGATAGAGGATGTAGCGGCGCGCCACTTTGAAGTGCTGCCGTTGCATCAAACCGATTTCGACGATGTCTTGAATTTGCTCAACGTGCAGTGGCTCGGTTCGTCCCGGTGCAGTGGCAAGCTCAATGACCTGCTCAACGATGCTTAAGATGTCCTGGTAAGAATCCGCAGGCAGCGGTTGCCCGTCCGCCAGATTCAGTTCCGAACGAAAAGCCTTCTCGATTGCCTGTTCAATTCGACGTCTGTCGAACTCGGCATCGCGACCATCTCTCTTCCTGACCCGCATCAATGCGGCACTCTCGACCGTCCAACCCATGTCTTTAGTTCCTGTGTTAAATTGACGTCAAACAAACCTCATGCGATCACCTCACTGGCAACTACCGGTCGCAAGGCCGGTAATCGCCACTCTGCGAAACGCAATGCCCCAAATAAAACCAAACCAAACACGAAATCCGATAACAACGTGTTTTGAAAAAATGGCACGGCTGCGACATAGCAGCTTGCAAAGCCGGCCCATGATCTCTCATACATCGTTAGCCAACACGCAAAATTCGTAATGACAAAAAAGCCAATCGAAGCCGCCAACGAAGCGGCTATCAGTCGCTTAGCGTCGATTTGATGGCCCGCCCACCAGCCAGCCACGACGTACAGAGCCATTGATAGGTAAATGACAATGCAGATCCACTGAAATCCAATGGCAACGTCGCTAATGATCATGGCGCAAATCGGAATCAATAACGATAACCAACGATTCCCCAGCGATGCGCCCGCAAATAGCCCGACAGCTCCCACCGCCGCAAAATTCGGTGGATGCGGAATTAGGCGACTGAGAACAGCTAACACGATCAGTGTAGCAATGACCGCAATTCGGTTCGAAATAATCATGACGTTGGTCCTTCTAACAATCTTCGCGAATTTGCTTTGCATCGGCGTCGTCGCCACAAAGCAATGCCAGTTCCAGCGATGCCTAGTAATGCAAAGCTCGACGGTTCAGGAACGGCGGTGATGGTCAAGTTGTCGAATGCAACGTAGGTCGGTGTATTAATGCCAAAGGCACCGACATCTGACGAGGCGGACGACAATGACACAGATCGAGAGTTCGCAATTGATGAAAGGTCAACAGTTAACCAATTCGATAGAATGAAATCCTGGCTATTATCCGCAAAAGTGAAGTCGGCAAGATTGACCGTAACCGAACCGATGGAATTGCCCGTACCGTTTAGCCCGTCGAATCCACTGAGCGAGACGCGAAAGAAATCGGGATCGTTCCCAGAGACTCCGCCAAAGTTTTTGGCGAAGCTATCTCCGGTCTGCATCGACAACGCTGCATAGGTCGTGTTGGCCAGTGAAACAGAGGACAAGAGTGTGCTGGACGGCAAGTTAAAGAATGCTCCGTCGGCATATGCCACCGCATACTTAGACGAGCCGTTCGCACCTGTTCCAGCGAAGGAACTGTATTGATTCGAAAAACCTGGGGTCGTGGTGTCAGTGTGATTGGAAACTGCGAAACCCCTCCAACTGCCATAGAGATCATTGTTGCTGTTGAAGAATTCAACACCGCTGACGGCGAACGTGCCATTTCGATCATTTCCACCGAAGGGCCCAGGTGTGGAAATTGCATTGCTTGTGGGGCCATTAAAAACACCAGATCCATTGAGCGGAAATCCCTCAAAATCGACGACAATGTCCGCTCGACCTAGTTGCGTCAGGGACACAACGAGTATCATTGCAAAGGCTAAACGCATATTGGTACTCCAAGTTGGAAAAATGGTTAAGGCAATTCCACAACCTCTTGCTTGGCTCGTGTGATCAGCTTGCCAAGAAGTTGTTTATCGATTGATTCAGAAACAAATAACGTTCGAGCATCCGCGAATAGAAACATCGCGCCACCTTCGTGAGCACTGCGGATTTCGTTATCACCAACCCAAGCGGTTGGGTCGTTGATGCCATGAGCGACCGCAAAGATATTGCGACCGTTGATCCACTGACGGTCTGGTCCACCAACGTCCTCTGAGACGGCAAGCGTATTGCTCAAACCGTCGATGACGTCGCTAAAACGGAATGCTCGTTCGTTAACAAAGAGCCCGTCATCCTGCTCTCGATCAACAATCAGTTCACCGAAGATGCCGCCGTAGCTGATTTGGCCCTTATTGGGTGTGAGGTCTGGTTCCGTCGGACACAAATAGATGGACAAGTCAGTTTTGGCTACGCTTGAGTTCTCAGGCGCATCGAATGGCTTATTCCAATTGATCTGCTGATGAAGATTCAGTTGCTCCACAAAAGGCAGTAGCATTGCAGACCATGCGAATTGGCGTCGGTTCGGAGGAGCGTTCCACGCTCTCCATTCAACGCATCCAGTAGGCAACGATTTGTGCGTGTCGTGATAGTTATGAAGTGCAATACCGACCTGCCTTAGGTTATTCTTGCAAGGCACCTTTCGAGCGGCCTCTCGGGCGGCTTGCACTGCGGGCAGCAATAGAGCAACAAGAACCCCGATAACGCCGATCGTCACAAGCAGCTCGACAAGCGTGAAGCCATCCGAGCGATCTCGCGAGCATAGAAGGCGAAGCCGGACCAAAGCTCGCTCAACAATTTGCTGCTTCACCGAATCATCGCTGCATGACCAGAGTGCAATCTCCGATCGATCTCTACCGCAACCGACGCAGACTTCCATCTCCGATAGTTGGCACTGGCGATTGCAAGGCGATGCAACTTGGTGGACCATATTTGACCCCTCCATGACGATCCCTATACGCTTTCTGTAGCTTTGCCTTCCGTGTCGCGTGATCTAGAATGCCGACGCCTACGAAAGGCAAAGCCCCCCATGCCCGCAATGGTGAGCAATGCTAGACTCGATGGCTCTGGGACTGCTGAGACATTCATAACTCCAACGCCAAGTCCAGTGCCCAATCGGAAATCAAAACCACCTGATCCCGTTGTTAGCCAGTTGTCGCGTATTGGATTGCCTAAGCTGTCGACGAACGCTCCGTTACCTGGTATGTCAAAGAGTCGGACATATTGAATGTTGTTCAAGTCGAGCAGACCGCCAGACACCAGGGTGTGCGAGGTCAATTCAGCGAGATCGAACGGCGTACCGAAACCTCCAGCATGTTTGCCTGCCAGGTTGTAGACGTTCGTGACGTCGTAACCAGCGAATGCTCCGCTCCCTTGGATCGGACCCGTGTTTCGACTGATGCTACTGAACCTTGCGAAGTCAATGCCGTTAGTTGAAACATCGACGTAGGCGAACTCGGCGAACAAGCCTGGAATACCATTCGAGTTAGTGCCAAAGGTAAAGCCGTTTTCGAATACTGCGAAGTCGTGCCCCAGACCGTTCCTGATTCCGGTCGGGAACGTGACTGTTAGAAATCCTGGTGAGAGACCATTAGCGATTTGAGTGGCGTCTAGGTCTCCGAGGCTGTTGAATCCACCTGTCTGATTGATGACCGAACTGCCTCGGGGCGCGAATGACGTTCGAGTTGGATCGATGAAATTTGCCCACTCCCGAAATCGGCTGTCATTGGCTGCAATGGCTGGATCGATCGCGTGAGTGGTCTCAGTGGGGCCTGAGAAAACAAGATCAGCTTTTGCTCTACCGCTTTGAATGCTAACGACTGCGAAGATGGACGCTAAAAGAAGCGTCTTGTGTTTTTGGATCATGGCACGCCTTTCATTCCATGCGCGCAGTCGCTAGCGGAATCCGGACCGCACCAAATTGATGCAACCAGATCACGGGGGCTTTTGAGCGAATGGACTAGCCAACGAATGGCTGTTACTGGCTTTGAATAAACGGGTCAGAAGATCAATGAAGAAGGCAATTGGGGCGTCGACCCCAACGAGACAAACAGCATCGATCAACTGCAACGATTGCCTCAATCCAGGAAGGCACGACATCGTCTAGCTCAAGGTAGGTCTTCTGACTCACCACCGTATCGTTCGCTCACAGCCTTCTCATCCGTTTCAACCCTGATTTGAGTCAGGCGGACAATGGCTCATTCCAAAGAAAGGAGCAACGATTGCAATCAGTTAAGATCACGGGTGGCACACAGCGGCCGGACCGTCCCGGAATTGCCTTCGGGAAGAAGACGCACCGGAGTTCCCTGTTCACCTTGTTGGCATCCAACAAGATCACCTTGAACAACATCAATATACGAAAACCAACTCGCTAGTCAATCACTCATTTCTGAGGAAGAAAGCTAACGAACCTGATCGCTTGCGAACCTCAATGCCATCGTTTGCGCAGACTCCCACTCGCCTTCGCCCGCCATCTCAAGGACCTTCTTGAAGGATGTGATTTCTTCACCACTGACCTTGCCTTCCGACTCAAGTTCCGCCAATCGCTCAACACATTCAGCGAGTCGCTTTTGGTTTTTCGTGTTGCACGCGGTATAAACCTGCTTGATGAACTCAAGTGATTCTTTTGAGGTTGCTTTCGGATGCTGACTGCACCCACCGAGCAGTATCGCAGCAATAACCAGCAATACACTATGCCTCCATAATGGAATGGAACCGCGATTACTAATCCTCATGAGCAAACACCTCCCCCTTGCCACAACTGCTCATCGCAGCCCACGTATCAAGATTTATCGTTGTGGCAACGTACCGTACGCTGCCATCACCCAAAAGTACATAGCCACCTCCTCCGTTCCAAGGTGCGTACATCTGACAAACATGACATGTCGGAAACGAAGGAGCGTGAATAACTCCAGGTTCGTCTGCAGCTGGACCGGAATGGCAAAGAACATACGTCGCGCCATGATCGCATTCGGTAAACGGAAATCGATTTGGGTCCTTAGGACATGAGAAGCTTCCAGGCACAACACCTGTCTTGCCTCTCTAGAAAGTGGAATTCCCGCTGATTAGGCTAACATAACCTGATCTTAGGAGGATTCCGATGCTCCCCGTGCGAAAACGTCATGGGGAGCTTGAATGGTTGGAGATGCTGCAGCTAACACGGCAATTGCGGGGTAAGCAGAGATTTGTTTGTTCCGATTCTTTTCAGACGGTAGAAACCGGTATACGGAAACACGACGTTCGAAGGCGCGGTCTGCGGAATCGCAAACGTCTTGGTCGCCACTCAGGCGACATCTACAGGCGACTGGGAACTTCATTGTCACGCTTTTAGAGACGTGACGGCGGTCGCTAAACTTGAATGTGGGCAGTTGGGAACTAATCTCAAAGCCTAGCGTCCCTGTGCAAATATTCTGCCCCGCCCGAGCTTTTCTCAGGAAATCCACTGTTTCGACGATGGCAAGCTTCCGCAACGTTTACACAACCCTCTTGCTCGCCACTGCCGGGGCAACGGACAGAGAACTCGCCCGCCAGCGCTCTAAGCTGTGATTTATGCAGAGCAAAAACCAGCGAACCAGCGCTTATATCACTCCAAAACAAAACGAGCTGAGCCTTGCGCACCGGTGATTTGTACCAAGAAACGAGGACAACCAAGCGAGCGAAAAGAATCGATGGATGACTGATTGACTGTCGCGAGATAGAAAATCGAGGTCGAACCATCTCACAAAACCATAGAAACACCCCAACAAATAGCCCGTTTACACCGAAGTGAGTCCAAGCACATCGATTGCACGAACTGGGCCTCAGAGAAACTCTCGCCGCACCATCAACTCGCCTAATAGCGCCGAGTTTTCGAACGCTTTTTTCCAAAAATGTTCTGCAGCGCCGAAGCGCAAACGCTCGCCCCATGCTACGGTCTGCCTGCTAAGTGCCCTGCGAATGCACGACATGACAACGCAGTCACCTCATGAAGTTTGGTTGGCAATTGGGGCGAAAGACCGCAAACCCCAGATGAGCTATCCCCCAATTCGCGTGGCGCGATTCTCTGGGGAGTCGAAACGATTCGGAGTACAGTATCGAACGATCGAAGGCGTGACGATTACGGTATACTCACCAGCGAAGACGATTGCGGACTGCTTCAAGTATCGCAATAAGATCGGCCTCGACGTTGCTATAGAGGCTCTCAAAGATTGTCTTCGTTCACGCAAGGCCACCATGGATGAAATCTGGGAGGCCGCCAAGGTTGGTCGCATGGCAAACGTGATACGACCTTACCTGGAGGCAATAGCTTGACCAGTAAGTCACCGCGAGACGTATCCGCGTGGTTCGCGCGCGATTACTGAACATCTCCAAAAGGAACAGTGAAGCTTTCGACTTGGTTCTCGTTCGATTTGCAATGGAACGTCTGCTGTATCGACTTTCCCAATCAACGTTCCGCGATCGATTCAATCAGCCATTTTTTCGCCCTGCGAAATAACCACTACTTGCACAATCTCGTTTCTGCACTGTGCTGGAACCAGCCAGTCCTGGCGCCCCAACCTCGCCCTCAATCTTGGAAAAATCCAAACCCCCTGGTAAGATGGAGTGACCGACGATTGTTCTCCGTATCTCCATGTCGAGTTTGACAAGTGACCGAACAAGAACGACTCCTTAGACTGGAAGAAGCACGATCTGACTCGGATTCGTGGAAGGAGTGGTATCGCCTCACCCCGCTTGAGAGAATGCAGGAATCCACAAAACTTTGGCGGTTCTACTTGGAGGCCGGAGGCTCACTTGATCCCGAACCCGATTCTCAAAGTCCTTTCGACGCTGTCATGCCACGAAGTACGCCACCTGCTTATCGGCGGTCAGGCATGCGTGTTGTACGGCGCAGCGGAGTTTAGCCGCGACTGCGATGTCGTGATTTTGGCCGATGAAGACAACTTCAAGAATCTAAACGCGGCCTTGGCCGAATTGCAGGCAGAATGTATAGCGGTTCCCGAATTCAAGGCGGAGTATCTCCGACGCGGACACGCGGTTCACTTTCGGTGTAAACACTCCGACGTGAACGGCTTGCGAATCGATGTAATGACCCAACTACGTGGTTGCGACCCATTTGATCGCCTGTGGGAACGGCGAACCACGATCCAAGATCCGATCGCAGGCGCTGCCTATGAGGTTCTCGCGATTGAAGATCTCGTTTGTGCAAAAAAGACGCAACGCGATAAAGACTGGCCCATGATCCGCCGCTTAGTCGAGGCTCACTATGATGAGAATCAAGATGATCACAATGACGCGATGGTTCAATTCTGGCTGCGAGAGTCGCGCACGCCAGAAATGCTAAGCCAGCTCATGCAACGCTTTCCCGAATCCGCGATGTCGCTGACTTCATCGCGTCCATGGTTGTCGTTGGTTGAACCGACTGATTTCGGACAGATCGAAAAGTACCTGAGGCAAGAAGAGGAGATGGAGCGACGTGCAGACGAACTATATTGGAAGCCACTCAAGGAAGAACTCGTGCAGCTTCGATTAAATCGGGAACGCCGGAACAAAGACTGAGCTACTCCCCTGAGTGTGGTTCATACCGCCAGCCGAAGCTGCATGTCACGGCAGATTGTTTGTGAAACTCTGGCATCCAAGTAAAGGATGGACAGAAAAGAAATAGCTCAAAAGACAGTTACAGCTGTCTTCTTCAACTCCATTCCGTGCGACCTCAGCGTCGCACCAACTTCCTCTGCTGTGATCGCACCTAAACGCCAACAGAACTCGTATGACCATCGTCTGCGGGAGTTGGTCTTTCAATCTGGAAGAACGGAGACCGCGAAACGAATCGGTGTGCCGCGATCTACCATCCATGGCTGGACTAAGGCTCGACCTCGACCGGTCGTGACACTGGTTGCAAAAGATGATTATGTCGCGAGCCTCGAAAGGCGGGTCTACCTTCTCGAGCGGCGCACAGCACGATTGAGAGCTTTACTTCGACTATGCGTTGTCTTGTTTCGGCTATGGGGTTTTTCGCTTACCTACCAACGCTTGCCTCAGGGGAGCGACAAAGAAAAACTCCTCCGAGTCATCGACCATGCAAGCCTCTTCGTTCGATTGCCGAGATTACTTGCCTGCATTGGACTCTCTTCTTCACGCTACTACGATTGGAAGAACGCGCAAGAATGTGGACTCGATGATGTCTCGTCTTGTCCCAGATCTTTGCCAGGGCAAATGACTGCGACGGAACGCTCCGAAATGCGATCGATGGTGCAGTCTGAAGACTATCGTCATCTCAGCGTCGGATCAATCGCTCGGTTGGCCTCGCGACTGGGAAAGGTCTACGCTTGTACCTCGACTTGGTACCGAGCGATTCAAAATGGAAATTGGATCCGGTCTCGCAAACGCATCTACCCACCGAAACCTCGAATCGGCTTACGAGCTACGAAGCCGAACGAATATTGGCATGTCGATACAACCATTGTTCGATTGCTCGATGGCAGCCGCGTGTACCTTCACGCAATTCTCGACAACTTCTCGCGCCGCATTCTCGCATGGAGATTGAATAGCACCTTTGAAACAGGTACGACAGCGGAACTCCTCAAGGAAGCAGCGAAGGGACTCCCCGAAAACACAGTACCCTCTGCTGTTATGGACTCGGGCGTTGAAAACGTGAATGGCTCGGTAAATGAGCTTGTTTCTGATGGCACCATCCGACGTATCCTTGCGCAGGTCGATATTGTGGAATCGAACAGTATGATCGAAGCCTGGTGGCGTCAGCTGAAGCACCAGTGGTTGTATTTGAACGAACTTGAAAGTGCGAATTCGGTTCGCAAGTTTGTTGCCTTTTACGTCGAGCAGCACAACTCGGTCGTGCCCCATTTTGCCTTCCAAGGGCAGACACCCGACGAGATGCACTTTGGGACCGGAGCGAATGTTCCGGTGGACCTTAAAGAGAAGCGAGCAACAGCGAGAACTGCGAGGTTAGCGCACAATCGCGCTCTGAGCTGTGATTTATGTAGAGCAAAAACCAGCGAACCAGCACTTGTATCACTCCAAAACAACACGAGCTAAGCCTTACGCACCTGCGTCTTGTACCAAGAAAAGAGTGTCACCAAGCGAGCAGCAAGCTCGATGGATGTCTAAAAGACCGTCGCAATCCAGAAAATCGAGTGAGAAGCAGTACACAACGCTGGAGAAAGCCACCAACAGATCACCCGTTTTAACCGAAGTGAGTCCAAGCTCATCGATTGCACGAGTTGGGCCTCAGAGAAACTCTCGCCGCACCATCAACTCGACTAATAGCGCCGAGTTCTCGAACGCTTTTTTCCAGAATGTTCTGCAGCGCCGAAGGGCCTTCATTCTCGACATGGCGTTATCCTCGGGCACCGACAAATTCTGAGACATCGTCGGCAGGGGCGGAAAAAAAACAGGACCGGCCCGCTTTAAGTAGAAATACCGTGGGGCCGGTCCTGCTTGGAACAAAGCCAGCCCGGCTTAGAGTCAACCAATACCGTTGGGCTGGCCATGTTGGTGGCGGGTTTCCCCGCCAACGACATCTCAAAGGGTAACTAATCCTTCAATTTGTCGAGCTCCCCGAGCGCAACCCTCTTCGTAACAATACTCTCTTTTTGCAAGAGCCGTAAGTTGTTTTATGGAAAGGACTTAAGTGGTTTCGAGACCCGTTCGGTATATTGCTATCGGTCGGAACGAGTTCCAACCCATTCTTCAAATTCGGTTCACAATCGGACACTGTTTTTTAATCTCGCACATACAGTTAAACAGAGATTTCTGGAATGGACAAGGCCGTAACGAACTTCTTCCGCTCAATATGTCAGCCGCCACGCCGGTGGATGCGATCCTGGAGGGACTCTGTGATCTCTTGAAGTTCCTCAAGGCTCTTACCAGCAAGGTCCGTTGCCTCAGACTCCACACCTAGGATGGACTCGAGAGTACGGATCAATCTAATCTCGCCCTCCTGACGCCCTTCCTGTCGTCCCTCCTGACGTCCCTCCTGACGTCCCTCCTGTCGTCCCTCCTGTCGTCCCTCCTGTCGTCCCTCCTGTCGTCCCTCCTGACGCCCTTTCGTGAGCAATTGGTCAGCGACGGAGCCTGGCTCGGGTTTTACGGGCCAGAATTCTGCAAATATCCCTTGGACTTCGTTTTCGCCTACGATCGGATTCACGGACATAACATACTTCCTTATCGTGTCGAGCAACGTCGATGCCCGGTTGCCTTCGAACTGACCTGCGACGCTTCGGAAGACTTGCCTCAGCACAGCCGCCAATTCCTCATCTCTTCCGTATTTTAACAGAGTAAACGTGATATGCAAAATTGGCTCCCCGGCCATATCCGAATCCTTCATTCGACTCACGTCGAGAATCGGAATCTCCATTCCCGGCACATAACGCTTCCAAGACTCCGGGATCGGAATGAGCTCGGAGAGGCTCTTGGCCACCGTCCAAGGCCGCACGCCGTTGTAGATTACCCAGGGAATGATGGGAATCACCGGTAAGCTGTTTTCCACGCTGTGCTCCCAAATGCGGACCATGTAGCCAAGCATCTGGATAACGGTGTGCTTGTCGGGTGCACTCTTGTGATCTACCAGCACAAGCAAATGAACGTGAGGGCTTTCCATCCCCAGTTCTCGCGCCGTTTCGTCGATCATCTCTACCTTGAACAAGCGATCGGCAAACCTCCGTTTGAGATTGGCGTCGATGAAGCTGGTGTCGGCTTGCTCTAGCGTCTCCGGCTTCAGATGCGCCACAAACTCGGGAGGAAGATGGGATCGCACCAATTCCTGCGCGGACTCCTTTTGCATCAGCGTCCGCGACAGCAATCGATCGAAAGGCGTTTGGACGACTTCGCTTGAGTCATCACCCGGCATGAAGCGTTCGTCCTCATCTTTTTTTGGTGGCTCGTTCATTCGCTCAATATAGCATCCAGGTGAATGCCATTTCGGGATCATAAGGGACATTGCATTGATCGCACCTAAACGCCAACAGAACTCGTATGACCACCGTCTGCGGGAGTTGGTCTTCCAATCCGGAAGAACGGAGACCGCACGACGAATCGGTGTGCCGCGATCTACCATCCATGGCTGGACGAAGGCTCGACCTCGACCGGTTGTGACGGTGATTGCAAAAGATGATTATGTCGAGAGCCTCGAAAAGAGGATCTACCTTCTCGAGCGGCGCACAGCACGATTGCGAGCTTTACTTCGACTGTGCGTTGTCTTGCTTCGGCTATCGGGCTTTTCGCTTACCTATCAACGATTGCCTCAAGGAAGCGATAAAGAAAAACTCCTCCGCGTCATCGACCATGCAAGCCTCTTCGTTCGATTGCCGAGATTGCTTTCCTGCATTGGACTCTCTTCTTCGCGCTACTACGATTGGAAGAACTCGCAAGAATGCGGACTCAATGATGTCTCGTCTTGTCCCAGATCTTTGCCGGGGCAAATGACTGCGACGGAACGCTCCGAAATGCGATGTATGGTGCAGTCTGAAGACTATCGTCATCTCAGCGTCGGATCGATTGCACGATTGGCCTCACGTTTAGGAAAGGTCTACGCTTGCACCTCGACTTAGTACCGAGCAATTCAAAATGGAAATTGGATCCGGTCTCGCAAACGCATCTACCCAACGAAACCTCGAATCGGATTACGAGCGACGAAGCCAAATGAGTATTGGCATGTCGACACGTCCATCGTTCGATTGCTCGATGGCAGCCGCGTGTACCTTCACGCAATTCTCGACAACTTCTCGCGCCGCATTCTCGCATGGAGATTGAAGGACACCTTCGAAACAGGTACGACAGCGGAACTCCTCAAGGAAGCAGCCAAGGGACTCCCCGAAAACACAGTACCCTCTGCTGTCATGGATTCGGGCGTTGAAAACGTGAATGGCGCTGTAAATGAGCTTGTTTCTGATGGCACCATCCAGCGTATCCTTGCGCAGGTCGACATTGTCGAATCGAACAGCATGATCGAAGCTTGGTGGCGTCAGCTAAAGCATCAGTGGTTGTACTTAAACGAACTCGATAGCGCGAATTCGCTTCGCAAGCTCATTGATTTCTACGTGGAGCAGCACAACTCGGTTGTTCCCCATTTTGCTTTTCAAGGGCAGACACCCGACGAGATGTACCTTGGGAACGGAGCGAAAGTTCCGGTGGACCTTAAAGAGAAGCGAGCCACAGCAAGAGCTGCAAGGTTAGCACAAAATCGCGCTCTAAGCTGTGATTTATGCAGAGCAAAAACCAGCGAACCAGCACTTGTATCAATCCAAAACAACACAAGCTAAGCCTTGCGCAACTGCGTCTTATACCAAGAAACGATTGTCACCAAGCGAGCGACAAGCTCGATGGATGTCTGATTGACCGTCGCGAGATAGAAAATCGAGGTCGAACCAACTCACAAAACCACAGAAACACCCCAACAGATCACCTATTAACACCGAAGTGAGTCCAAGCACATCGATTGCACGAGGTGGCCCTTAGAGAAACTCGCGCCGCACCATCAACTCGACTAATAGCGCCGAGTTCTCGAACGCGTTTTTCCAGAATGTTCTGCAGCGCCGAATGGCGGATCCGTTTAATGCGTTGGTTTAGTTCTTATTGGTGAACGCTTTTTTCCAGAATGTTCTGCAGCGCTGAAGGGTCGCCAATCTAGGATCGACCAGTCGATGACATGCTGAGGTAGCCAACAGGAACCCCAATTTGGTTTTCTCACAAACGAAACACTTATCTCCCATCCATTTTCAAAGCACTTCCAATATGTTGCGACGAAAGGTCGAATAGGGTTAATCACCGGCGGACAATCCCCCAAGACTGAAACGGTTTGATCAACAAGAAGATAAAAACCAACAACTTCGCGAATTCGATACTGAGTCAATGATGAAACTACCCAATTGCTTAAATCACCAACTTCCTCTTCTCGGAAGCAAAAAAAACTTTGCCAATTCGGTCTGCGGAAATCTTCCCATAAGCTCGCCCCAATGGAGGTGACCGATACACCTTCTTGCGTAACTTCAATCAATCCCAACCTCTTGAGATCAACAATCTTTCTCCTAACGTCACTTGGATCGATTTCGGCTGAATAAGCCGGTAGGTTTGTAAGGTGTTCAAATTCCTCGGGAGAACTTACAAGAACATCCAAATCGATTGCATACTCAATTACGGAATCGAGTAGCCAAGTAGCTAATGGGTCTTTATGTAGTTCAATCAAGTGGTTTAGTTTCCTTTAAATTGGCAAGTACACATCTCCTTCACGACTGGCATTCCAGAAGAATCGTCACAACATTGACCGCAAACAAGTCCCCATCCGATCTTTTTCGAACCACTCATTCTGCAATTGTAGTGTTTTGCGCCTGGGAAAAAATACTCGCGTTGGCTCGGTCGGCCGTTGTCCGGAAACCAATTCGCGCCCCCGTTGCATATCCTACATGCTTCGGTCCTATTGGAAGTGATACCGCCCGCAGGGCATATCGGCACGGACGGACCGAATACATCCTCGCAGGTCCTTTTCGGCTGTGGATCTGGCTTTGGATCGGGAGCAGGTTGTGGGTCTGGTTGTGGATCTGGGGCTGCATCGGATCCTCGAGGAGGAACCGGGTCACCTTCACCGTTGTCGCAGATCCATTCCACGGTCTTAACACAAACAGGAACCGTTGTGTAAGGCGCTGCGAGTTCTCCACACTGTTCACCCGCTACGAACACTGTGATATAAATGCAACTCCTCCCGGCCACTAACCTACAGGTGGAACCTGCGCTAGGTGCCGCAGGAGGAACGTAAATGCGTGGAAATGGCCTTGGAGACACTGGAACCGTCGGTGTCGTTGGGTTTGGAATTGGCAGCGCGGAATGGAGTCCACTGGGATCAACTGCACTTTGAACTTGTGCAGCAACGTAGCCATATAGAAGGTTTTGTTTTCCCCTGAACCCGATAGGGTCTCTGGTGAGGAACCTGCCACTTTTCGAGCTCATCCACCTAGCCCGGAAGTGATACAGCCCTAACGTCGCATCCCATTCACGTCCCGTGTAGGTATAGCGATTATTGATCGCGGAACTCGAGAGAACCGCGCCTGAACCATCAAGGATCGTTGGTTGGCCATAGGCCGTGTAGGCGTAACGTTCCGCTACGGAGCCACTGGAAGTGGTTACTGCGGTGATGGAGTACTGCTGGTTTCTGTGTAGGTAGTGAATCGTTCCACTGGTACCAGCTGCTTTGCGGACAACCGGTTCGTCGATGTAGCTAGCGTACACATAACGATGCGTTGGAGAGCTAGGAGCATCCCCGTAGCCATAATCGGCGATCGTCTGCTGGTCATGCTGCACATAGACGAAGGAGCCGGAGGTTCCTTGTCGCGCTACGCGTCTGCCCAGTGCATCATACTGGAACGTGACATCGTTCGAGCCGTTGTTATCCACATCGGCGCTCTTGAGCTTGTTGTCGAAGTCATAGCCAATTGCCATGGCCACGCCACTGGTTGTGAGCGTCGTGGGGAGCAGGGTAATGTTCCCCTTCACATCCGTCGTGACGTTCTGTCCCCCTGCGGTGAGCAGTTCGTGGGTAGGACCATGGGTGCGGTTCTGCGCTGTGCCATTGGTGGTGATGCTGTTCCAGTCACCCACACTGGTGAGACTCCACGATTGGGTAAACGTTCCGCTGGCACGGGCGAAGCCGGTTAAGCGGTCCTCGTCGTCGTAACTGGTGCCTGCTGAAGTAAACCCGTAATTGCTCATCGTTCCACCGATGGTTTCCGATGTTTTGTTCTTGTTCGAATCCCAAGTAGAAATCCAAACAGTGGTTTTCCCTGCGTTTTTCCGCATGTTTGCCAGCTAGTACACTTGCCGATACACTAATGCTAGCTATTTAGTCCTATTTTAGGACGTTTTTCTCGACGAAAAATATGACCCCGCGACCGTTCCACCGATCCGGGGTCCGATGCACAACAGAAAGGGTTGGCATGGCTACAAGTGTACCAAAAAAGGCGGACCGTTTCCCACTTTTCAAGCATCCTCGGGGGTACTGGTGCAAAACCGTTCTCGGGAAGCATCGCTACTTCGGGAGAGTCTCCGAAGATCCAGACGGGAAGAACGCGTTAAAGCGTTGGTTGTTCGAGAAGGATTATCTACTTGCCGGATTGGAGCCTCCATCGGGTGATGAGGAAGCAATCACGATTCTCTACCTTTGCAACAAATACATTGCGAGCAAGGAATCGGAACTAAACGCCGGAGAGATTGGAAAGCCGACTTTCGAGGGTTGGAAGCGACTTTGCCAAATGGTGATGGCGACAATTCCAAAGTCGTTGCCGTTGGACAAGGTTATCCCCGACCACTTCGAGAAGTTGCTACATGCGATCAAAACGCGGTATCGATCGCCTAACAGCCGTGGACAGCATCTCATGGGGGTTCGGTCGCTTTTCAATTACGCGTTCGATATGGGGTTTATATCGCGTCCCCCGACCTATTGTCCTGGGTTCAACAAGCCACCCGCGAAGGTTTATCGAAAGCACCGCGCAGAAGCTGGCGACCGATCGCTAACACGCGTTCAGGTTTGGAAGCTACTTGATGCAGCCGACGTGAACATGCGGGTTGCAATCTTGCTTGGTTTGCAAGCTGGTTTTTCGAACATTGAATGCGCATTGTTGCCGCGATCCGCGATCCAAGACGGATGGCTAGTGTGGCCGCGAGCGAAAACGGGAATCGAACGAAAGATTCCACTTTGGAAGGAAACCCAAGCGGCGATCAAGAAAGCGATTGCAGCCGGTCCGGTCGATGGCGAACGCGTTATCTATCGCAAGAACGGGAAGCCGTTTCGAACATGCCAAAACATAATGTACGCGTTCGAAGTCGTTGCCGCGAAAGCTGGCGTTGAGTGCAAGTTTTACGACTTGCGGCGAACGCTTCAAACGGTCGCAGAGAACCATATCGATAACTTCGACTTGCCAGCAATCCAGGCGATTATGGGACATTGCGTTCGCAGGGATGACATGAGTTCCAACTACCGGCAAAACATGAAGGACGAACGGTTGATTGCCGTTACCGATGCGGTTCGGAAGTGGCTTGGCACAAAGCCGAAAGGCGGTGCAAAGTGAGTTCGCAATCATGGTTTGTTGAAGGGTTGAGGAAGCTTGCCGGAAGCATCAAGGAAATCGAGTACTACCAAACCGGTTCGGAGTATGCGATTTGGCAGGCGATGAACCAAGCCGGTAATCCTCTTGCCGCGAAAGATCATCCAGACGTTAAGGCATGGCGACAATTCAAGGAGGATATTGTTGTTGAACTCAACGCGGTGGTGAAGATTGGATTGCAACAGTACGGAGCCGATTTGGCATGTTGCCGGAAGCTATCGGTTGAGCTGTCACAAGGTTTTTACAAAGACGGTTCAAGTACGACTTTCGATGCGATTGTCGAAGTAGTTGCGTTGGCGGACAAGCTAGAGTTTTGTTCGACATCGCGGGAGAATGAAGCCGGGGGAAGCTGCGATAACTTCAATGATAATATCACACAAGTTAGGAATGACATCGACGCGAAGGTTGCCGCGATTGTGAATAGAGTTATGCGGCGCAAGCTGTCACAAACCGAAAAAGGTAAAGCGATTGCCGATCAAGTAACCGAATCGGATTGGACAGCGTTTGCTACTGCACACGGAACAACGCAAGATCCCGTTTCCTATTTCACAAAGCTGGTTCAAGACATCGACCGGGAGAGACCGCCGAAGTGGTTGAAAAGTAAAAAATAGCAAGCCGACCATACGCGAAAACCTGCTATACGCAGACTCTACGCAGCGAGATTTCCCAAAATTTTTCGCTGCGTTTTTTATTGGTTTTGTGGGGGTACGCAAACTATACGCAGCCGTTGCGTATAGCTGCGTACGCGTTGAGCAAACATTTGTTTTCCATAGTCTTTAACCATCATTTCGCTTCACGGAGACGGGGGAAAGACGATGAATTTGGATACGACATTCGACCGAGCGTTAACGGTCGCACAGGCGGCGGAGTTCCTGAATACAACGGAAATTGCCGTACTGGATTTAATCAAGCGGCAGGTTGTACCCGCCAGCAATATCGGGAAGGGATCGCAGCGCCCACGTTGGCGCATTCTTGCAAGCGACCTCGGGAAGTTTCTGCTTAGCACCCGACCGGCACCACTTCAGCCGGCGACGCCAAAGCGATCACGCAAAACGGCAAGCGTGAAGAACTACTTCTAACAAAGAACCCCCAGCGTTATTAGCGCTGAGGGTCTCTTTGAAATCCAAACTCTCACAGATTGGTACTCTCATTATGACAAACAGATGCCGTAAGGCAAAGCTGGTTGATTTGGTTTTCTCGGAACGGGAAGAGTCCCCGTTAACGCCGTTGATTGATGCGTTAATCGATCTTCAAGCAGAAGAAATCGAGCTGAACCAAAACTTCGTTTTGGATGCGATTTGCTTGCGATGGGCTTTAGCCGACATCCTGAAAGGACAGGGGATTTCGCCAGAGTTGACAGACGTTAACCCAAATATGGAAGTGAGGGTTGGCGAATGATTGTTGATGCAATCAAGCAAGCCGCGCATGGTCGATGGCGTTCGATTCTTGCGTTGCCGTTAACACGCGACGACGCGGGCGGACAGCCTTGTCCTAAATGCGGCGGTGAGGATCGATTTCATACCGATCGCGAGTTCGACGATAACGGCAAGGTTTATTGCCGGGGTTGTCTATCGAAAGGATCAGGCGACGGAATATCAACGTTCGCATGGTTCAACGGCATCGAGAACAAGGAAGCAATTAAGCAGCTAGCAAGCGAGCTTGGCGTTAGTGTCGATCGCGACAATGCACCTAAACGCGATTTAATCGAAGCGGTTTGCATCGAGAAGCGAATGCCGGTTGATGCGTTCAAGCAATTTGAACCGACCCTTGCAAAGCGAGGTAATCGGGAAGTTGTTCGGGTTCCGGTTTGGAACAGCAAAGGCGAGAAGCATTCCTACTTCGATTTGTGGTCGAATGACAAAGGAAAGTTTGCACGCGCGCGTGCGGTCGTAGCACCTTCTGGGGCTGCCGCGATGGTCTTTCCGACCAGCTTGTTTCCCGTTGCCAGCGTCACGATGATCTGATCGTCGGACTTCCAGTAGACCTTGGTCCCTACGCTGATCACCTCATCAGGGTCTTTGGCAATGTCGAAGACGCCGGCCACGGCGAGTGAACCGAGGTTGTTCGCTCCCCGGACCGACCCTGATAAGGAACCTTCTCGGAGAAGTCGATTTGGAAAATGCGGCAAAACAAAGAGCTTTTTGAGTTCGAGACCGGATCGCTCGGTCGTAAAAGGTGTGCCGCGTTACGGAAAATCTGCTTAACAGTCAGGACTTTCGCTGCGCGCGTTTTTTGTCATTTCAACTTTCCGCGACTTGCACTTAAGTGCTTACAAAAACTGCCGTTAACGGCTTTTGGGTTGCAACGATGCCCCGCATCGGTCTCGATCGCATGCGACATACCACTTAACAATCACTGCGATCCGGCGTTCGCAGTACTCAACCGGCTGCACCGCCATGAAGCAGTTGTTACATGCAGCCGTCGAACTATCCTATGCCCACATCCGGGGTGCAAAAAGTGCGCTCCGCCTATGTACTTCTGGGGAATTCACGGCTTTTCATCATGGTAAGCTTTCGCAACGTTTACACATCCCTCTTGCTCGTCATTGCCGGGTCAACGGACAGGGAACTCGCCCGCCAGGTCAACTACCTCAAGGCGGAGAACCAAATCCTCCGCAGTCGGCTTCCCGATCGAATTAGTCTAACTGAACGCGAGAAGAACCGCCTGATTCGTTTTGCCAAAAATCTTGGTTCGGCACTCAATGAGTTGGCCACGATTGTTCACCCCGGGACCATCCGTCGCTGGATTCGCGAAGCAGCAGCAAAATCCAAGACGCGCCGAAAAGACAAAAGCGGCCGTCCCCGGACTGCAAAGGATATCGAGAAGCTGATCCTTAAACTGGCCAAAGACAATTCCTGGGGCTACACCAGGATCCTTGGTGAACTCAAAAAACTGGGGATCGAAACGGTAACACGCAACACGGTCAAAAACATTCTCAAACGCAATGGCTTCGAGTCAGGCCCTAAGCGTGGACCGGGCACTTGGGACGAGTTCGTCACTCGCCATGCGAAAACTCTTTGGCAATGCGACTTCTTCTCGAAGAAGATCGTTTCGAAAGCTGGCCTTCGAGACATCTTTGTTTTGATCTTTATCAACGTTGAAACACGTCGCGTCTACATTTCGCCGTCGACATACAAGCCAGATGAGCAATGGATGGTTCAGCAAGCGACAACGTTTATCGAGTCGACAAAGGCGGGAGGTCCGAAATGCAAGATCCTGATGCTCGACAACGACGGAAAGTACTCCAAGTTGTTCATGGATGCATTTGAAAGGGGAAAAATCAAAACCCAACGAACTCCGATCCGATCCCCGAACATGGTCGCCTTTGCCGAACGATTCGTTCAAACGATCAAGCAAGAATGTCTCGACCATTTCGTCGTTTTTGGCCACAAACACATGGACCTACTGTGCCAAGAATTCAAAGACTACTATCACGCAGAACGGCCGCATCAGGGACTGGAGAACGAGCTTGTGATTGACGGTACCAGAACGAAGAAAAGAACGAAGTCCGGAACGAAGCAATCCGAAACCGTTTCAATTCCGATTTCTGGGATTCGTTGCAAAGAACGTCTCGGTGGACTGCTCAAGAGCTACAGCCGCAAAGCAGCGTAACTCAAATCATCTTTCCACTTTCTTTGATACGTTCACTTCAGGTTTGAGCTTACTGCTGCGCGCAAAGCGAACATCCATCTGCACCGCAGCCATCTGCATCAAGAAATGTTCAACCTGCGATCTCAAATCTGAATCCAACTACTCTCGATCCCTCAGATTTTTCGTTCGGAAAATCACCTTGCTCGATGCAATCTAGTTTTTGCACAGGGCGCCCCGCAACCTTAGACTTGGTAAAGAATAAACTCACTTGCGTTGAAGAACTGGGTGGTCACCTCAAGTCCTATCGAGTCGCTGCGTAGTTGTGCACCGGTCAAATACCTAATTCAAACTTTAGCTGCCCAAGTTCCTACGCAATCGCATCCTGTGCATCGCCAAGCAATTTATCTAGAACGCTGGCCACACCGATTCGTTCTGCCCATTGTTCGAGGTACGGAAAGTCAATCGTCGATTTTGAGACTGCGAGAATACCAGCCGAATCGCTAAGCTGGCGATCCGACGGTGAAATGCAATACCAACGTAGTTTGTAGAGGATAACATCCTCAGGGCGAGCAATAAACGCTTTTTCGCCAAACAACTGAATGGAAAGCCGCCTTTCAAACCGAATTCGATCGTACTCATCTTGAGCAACCGAAAAAAAATCTACCTTCAGGGCCGATCGATTATCGAGCGCGTTGAATTGATAAGGAGGTCGAAGAGCTGCTCTGACGCTATGCTCTTGAATGAAGAACTGTTCTTCGAAAGCTTTCATGAACTTCGGGACATCTGACAATTGAAATTCAACGACGAAATCGATGTCGTGAGTAGAACGAGGCACTCCCCAGAAATTGCTCGCCATCGATCCGACGATCATATACGGAATTTGAGCCGCATTTAACCTCCGTAAACAGTCGATCAGTAGTTCTTGTTCGGTCATGCCGTCGGTAATGTTTGACGTTGGAGTTGGTAGCCAACGCGTATTCGCTGGCGAAGCTGCGCTTCGACTTCTTCGGACGTTAGGTTCGCCGAGCTTGCACGAATCGACTCGCGACACACTCCACACGATAGCTCATGTAAATTGAGTGCAATCTGAAGCCGCTCCTCTCCAGACATTCTCTGATAGGCTTCGATCTGCAATTTGGTCGCAGTGGACGGGTCCATTTTACGTCATCCTTTGGGTTGTTCATTGTCCTTATGCTTTGCGATCGCACTATCGTCCAGAGGCCTTGGGCGATTACCGGAAAGAATTCTCAGAGACTCGTCCGGGTTGTTAAACCAAAGTACTCTGTAAAATAGAGAATTTGAGAGTTGCAGACGAATTTGCGCGATCCGGTCTCGACCATGCGATTTTTGGCTAGCCTGCAGACTTCTCTTCGCGGTGACTAACACTCGCTGGACGGGCAAAATCCTCAGAGAAAACACGAGAAGCCAGGAGCCATCAGCTCCTGGCTTCTCTCTTAAATCGCATACTCGGAAATTCCGAGGATTTGAAAGGCTCCCCGAGCGCAACCCTCTTCGTAACAATACTCTCTGCGCTCGAAATTCGTAAAGCCTTGCAACGCAAGGACTTACGAAGTTCGAGACCCGTTTGGTCTGTTTCTTCACGAAGAGGTTCTAACTATGGGTTAACATCCTCTCCGGGTATGATAACGACGACTCACTTTCGCAACAATAGGAAAAAGCGGCTTGTTCGCCATTCGCCATTCCATCATTCACCGCCTGTCTACACCAGCCCGTTGACGAGCCGACCCGATCAATGCGACGAACTGCATTGCGTTTCTTTCCACAGTTGGGAAGCAAAGCTCGTTCGCAAGCAGCCCGATTCGCGTGCATGTTTCGGCTCCTACACTCTCGTCACCGGGGAGCCAACTGGCATGGATCGAGTGAAACGATGCTAATGAACTAACTGGCACTCGATAGATACTCGGTCGCCGGCTCGCTGCTCCCAAAACACGAAAACTGGCGATTCATTGCCGTCACCAACTGCGACGATTGGATCTCGAGCGTTTTCAGCAATAGTTGTCGAGTTGGGAGTTCCAAGCTTCGCCAGCCGAACTTGGCCATCGCGTTTGGTGAGCCAAACGACATAAGTCCCACTCGGGTTGCTTGCGATCCAAGGTTGTTCACCGTTTTCCAACATGGTATCCGACTTGGCTTTTCCAATGGACGTGAAGACAGTGTTGCCACGACGCCAAGCGGTAACAACTTCGCCATTCGGTGCGATCGCCAACATGCCGCCGTCCATTGGGCAAGCATTTAAGCTCCAATGTTGGATTCCAAGTCGTTCTCCGAGGCCGAATGTCTCGCCTTTATTGTTTGAAGAAACCAGATACATATCACGATTCCCCTTCAATGAGTTTCGAAACAAGACATGCACGGAATCGCCTTCGGTCGCTACCGATGGATGGCAGCACTCACAAATACTTCCATCGGGAGATTGGTAGACCAACTGATTCTTGCTCCAACTGGCCCCTTGATCGATCGATTTAGATGCGAAGAGCTGAGTCCGCTTCGCACGAAGGTCAAGCCAAACGCACCACAATGTTCCATCGTCACTGGCTGTCATTGCGTGCAGGCCCTCCCGCGCCGAGGCCTCAATGTCGTTGACCTTCACTGGGCCAAGCCAGCTCTTTCCGCCGTCCAGTGAGCGGTACGCCAAAACGTCTCCATCAGCACCTTTGCCCTGCGGACCTCCAATCGCAGTGATGACAATAGCGTCGCCGGCATGAGCAATCCGAGGACCTCTTCGCATTCCAAGAGACATGTTAGGTACCTGAAAGGCGACGAGCGGTGAGGGCTTTTCATCAACTCCGGTTCTGCAGTAATAAACGTCAGCTCCAACGCCGAATGTGACATGGGCGACACCCCTCGAGTCAACACACGCTTGGGGTTGTTTCGGTGATCTCTCGCCGCTCCCCGAGATGATGGTGAATGGTTCGGAACCAGAGACGAACGCGGGAAGCAACATCAGAAGAGCTGTCAAAGCAGTCTTAAACATTCGGTGAACTCACTTGGTCTGACACGGGTAGTCCAGAGCCAAAAAGGTAAAAAAGTGCAGGAGTGACGATTTGGTCTAGAACGGTTGATGCAATCATGCCGCCAAACAACACAATGGAAAGCGGGTAAAGGATCTCCTTGCCAGGTTCGCCGTACCCGAACAACAAAGGAAGCAGTCCTACAAAGCTGGTCATGGCTGTCATCATTACGGGCGCGAGGCGTTCAAGGCTGCCGCGAATGATCATTTCCTTTCCAAATGGCATTCCATCAACTTCCATCAAGTGTTGATAATGCGAGATCATCATGATGCCGTTGCGACTAACAATGCCTATGAGCGTGATGAATCCAACCCAGTGCGCCAAAGATAAATGGGTCGCCTGAATCCAGATACCTGGCCAGAGATACCAAGCTTGGCCCACGAACTCAGAAGCTTCAGGTCTATTCACAATCAGGAGCGCAACAATCGCGCCTAGCGCTGCTAATGGCACGTTCACAATCACCTGGAGTGCAGAACGCTGCGAGCCAAGTGCTTTCATCAGCAGCAGGTAGACGCCGACGATACTCAGCAGTGCAAATCCCCATAATCTGTACGTGGCCTGCTGCTGTGCTTCGAATTGTCCACTGTAGTCGAGATAGTACTCACCTGGCAGCTCATGAAGAGATTGTTCAACCGGCTGGAGTGCTAGTTTGATATCGCGTACGACACTTGCCAAGTCGCGCCCCTGGACATTGCAGAAAACGGCAACTCGGCGTTGAACGTTTTCACGATTGAGTACATTGGGGCCGGTCGTATCCAAGATTTCGGCTACTTGCGAAAGTGCGACCTTAGCTCCGGAAGGCGTCTCAAGAATGGTTTCTTCTATGACGTTTGGATCTTTGCGCGCCTCCTCGTCATACCAGACCACTAAGCCGAAGTACTTATCCTCTTCGATAACCTGTGAAACAATTCTGCCTTTGAAAGCCGTCTCCAATACTTCCGCCACGTCACCCGGTGTAAGACCGTATCGTGAAGCCTCGTCACGCTTGACTCGCATCTGCAGTTGCGAAATCTCAATCTGTGGCTCAATCTGCAGGTCGACGACCCCGTCAATCTCTTGCATCCGAGCCTGAATATCGTATGCCGCGGTGCGAAGCTCACGCAGATCAGGACCAAATACCTTCACCGCGATCTGAGCGCGAATGCCGGACATCATGTGATCTAAACGATGGGAGATCGGCTGGCCGATGTTGACGGCCGCACCCGGAATGCTTGAAATCCGATCGCGCAGGTCCGCAATCACCGACTCCTGCGCTCGCCCCTGGTATTCAAAGCTCCAAAGATGCGCGATCGGAATCGCTCGCAGGACAGCATTGTGCCATCCCACTTTCTCGGTCTTATGTTGAGCGAATCGCACTTCGAATTCCGTGTTGTTCACACCTTCTGCATGCTCATCCAACTCGGCACGTCCGGTCCGGCGGGCAACCGAGAGAACCTCTGGCACTTCAAGCAGGATATCTTCAACGCGGCCAGCAATTCTCTGGCTCTCGCCTAGGGAAGTTCCTGGTTCAAGTCGTAGATTGATTGTCGCTGTTCCTTCATTGAATGGCGGCAAGAACTCACCGCCCATCCAAGGAAGGGTCATGCAACTGAGCAGCACTAATACGCTTACTCCAGCGAGGACTGTCCTTGGACGACTAAGCGTCCATCGCAGCAATCGTTCGTCCCAGTACTTCAACCATCGCATGATTAAAGGTTCGCGTCTGTCGGCTAAGAACGGCGCGCGAGGCAGCAATACACTGGCCAGTACAGGTGTAAAGGTTAAGGCGACCACCAACGAACATAGTAAGGCGACGATGTAGGCAATACCCAGCGGTGCGAACAACCGCCCCTCGATTCCGGACATCATGAACAGCGGCAACACAACCAACACGACGATGAGAGTTGCGTAGACGATCGAGTTGCGAATCTCGCTCGATGCTGAGAAGATAACATCCAAGGCAGGCTTCTGAGCTTCAGTTGGCAACTGCTTGTTTTCGCGAAGTCGACGATAAATGTTTTCAACGTCAACGATCGAATCATCGACCAAGTCACCAATGGCAACCGCGATCCCGCCAAGTGTCATCGTGTTTATCGAGATACCAAACAGGTAAAAGACGATGACAGTTAGCAATATTGACAGCGGCATGGATGACAATGAGCTGATGCTTGTACGAAAGTTGCCCATCAAAAGAAACAGAATCACGATGACCCAGATAGCGCCGTCACGTACTGCTTCACTGACGTTGTCAACCGCCGCTTCAATGAAGTGGCTCTGGCGAAAGATTTCGGATTCAAGCTTTACGTCCGCTGGCAACTCACGCTGAACCGAAGCCAGCACATCGTTTATTCTTCGGTCAAGCTTAATCGTGTCCGCGTCAGGCTGCTTTTGCACGGTAAGCATTACCGCCATACCGCCTCTCAACTCGCGGTACGGCCTAGCATGTGGTTGTCCAACGAGATCTCTATCGCTAGCTGCTTGGTGCTCGCCATCGTTCATCTGCGCATATTCCGCAGCTCGATCGACGGCGAAATTTACATCTGGCTCAATCTTCACGACCGCAGAAGCGTCGCCGCGCTTAATCGGTCCGCCCAGTTTGACATCGGCCACATCGCCGATTCGTATGGGTACTTGCTCACGCCAAAGTATAGGAGTTGCGGCGACCTCCTCGAGAGTTAGCGACTGGCCTTGGATACGAAGTAGCGATTCTTTTTCGCCGCGATCCATCACACCACCACCCGCAAGCACATTGGCTTTTGCGGTGGCGTCCGTTAGCTGTGCAAGGGTTACATTGCGAGCCGCCAACCTCGAAGGGGAGGTGAGGACTTGATATTGCTTAAGAATTCCGCCCATCACGGAAACCTGCGATACGCCTTCAACGGCAAGGAGTCGATTGCGCACCGTGAACTCGCCCAGCGTGCGCAGCTCCATCGCTTTCGCGTCCGCCTCAAACTTCGAGCTCGGTTCAATATCGCTACGAAGCGCGAGCAACATGATTTCACCCATGATGGATGAAATAGGCGCGAGCGTCGGGTTGGTACCCGCCGGTAGTTTTGATTGAGCTAGCTGCAACTTCTCATTCACGATCTGTCGATCAATGAAGATGTCGGTTCCCCAGTCAAACTCAACCCAAATGATCGATAGACCAATGGCCGACGATGAGCGAACGCGTTTGACGCCGGTCGCTCCGTTTAAGAGTAATTCGATCGGTCGCGTCACGAGCACTTCGACTTCTTCCGGAGCCAGGCCCGGTGCTTCGGTCATAATCGTCACCGTGGGACGATTAAGGTCGGGAAACACATCGACGGGCATAGTCCGAAGCAAAGATGCTCCGACTAGCATTACGAGCAGTGAGGCAATCGCAACGATCGCCCGGTTGTGCAATGAGAAACGAATGATGCTGTCGAGCAAGGATGCTACCTCAATGATGCAAAGGCCGTCTGTAACTCACGACCACCAACGGTTACGACCAACTCACCCGCTTCGATACCGTCAACAATTTCCGTGTACGCACCGTCAGAGCGACCAATTTTTAGTCGGCGTCGATCGACGTATCCATCGTCCTTTTGAACAAAGCTGAAATAGTGCATCCCCTCGCGAAGGATGGCGGATGAGGGGATCGCAAGAGTCGATGTCGGACTTCCGATCGGCAAGACGACCGTGATCAATGCGCCTGAGCGAAGTTGCGGGACACTGGAGTTAGACTTTGGAGTAAGCCATATCCTCTGTGTGCGGGTCGACTCGTTTACGGTTGGACTGATTCGTGAAACGACGACTGGAAAGCTAATGTCAGGATCGGCAAGTATCGTGGCGATGCCATTCACTTCTCCATTTAGAGAATGGGTCTCGGGCGATCGTACATGCGCCTCAATCCATACGGACTCGAGATTGTGAATTTCGACAAGAGGCTGGCTCGCGGAAACGGTTTCGCCTAATGTGACTACGGACGAGGTAATGCGCCCTGCTATGTTGGAGCGAAGTGGAAGATAGTTGAGGATTCGCCGTTCTTTAACGATTGATTCTATTTCGCTTTCAAGTAATCCCAACGTAGAAAGCTGCCGCCTTAGGCTTTCGGCCCGCGCCTTTAACTGGTCCGCTTCCGAGCGCGTTTCCAATACGATGCGTAGTGAAACCGCATCGCCTTTGACGCCGTCAAGCCGATCAGCGCGACGAAGCGAGAGATCGGCGTCAAGCGACGTGCTGATCAGGTCGAGCTGGAGCTTGTGAAATTCAGGCGAAGCAATCTCCAATAATATTTCACCGGCCTCGACGTATCGTCCCGGATTTAGTTTGTGCGAATAGACCGTTCCGTCTAGTTGAGAGGAAAGTACGCTTCGGTTCTCGGGGGGCAACGTCACGGACGCTGTTAGCTGCGTAGTCGAAGCAACTTCGCGGTGACTCGCTGGCTCGGACCGTATCCCTAAACGTTGCTGGTCACTGCTATAGAGCTTTAGGACGCCAAGAAAGAACAAGCTCGACAACTCGTGACCTCCCTTTACTACCACTCGGTCACCAGGATAAATGTCGCCTTGGAGCACTTCGACCATCGGCTCGCTTTGCTTATGCGCTTCCAGAGTACGCTTACCTAACTGGATGGTTTTCTTCCGGTACTCTGCGGATGTCCGAGTCGATGCCTCTTCAACAAATACATAATTCTGCAGCCCGTCGCTGTATACTGCCCGCTGCGGAACGGTGAGTTTCTCATCTTGCTCTGACGTATAAATCGTGCCCCGACCAACAAGTCCAGGAATGATCGTTTGGTTTGCGAGTGTCATCCACGCTGAACTGACTTGAGTTTGGGAATCTAAACCAGCATCCATGCGATCGATAATGCCTTCTACCGAGATCGACGACGCAGGGAACTCGACCTTCACTCGGTTGCCTACTTTGGCCTTGAAAATATCCTTTTCCAAGAGTTGAAGCCGAACCCAAACTTCATCGGTATTAACAACTTCAAATAGGTGTTCCAACGCCTCCACGTACTTGCCCTCTGCCAGGTCCGAGTGAAGGATCTGGCCAGCGATAGGCGACCGAATGGGATAGTTCAACGAACCAGATGCGCTGTTTTGGAAGACATCGGAAGAAACGCCAAGAGTACGGGCGCGAATTCGGGCGACTTCCACTCGGTTCTGACTCTGCTCAACTGCGTTTTCGATTTCCAGCAATCGTTGCATCGGCACAGCGCCGGCCAACGCAGTTGGTCTTGTCATGTCAAGCAGACGCTGATTAAGGCTTACGTCATTAACTGCTTGCTGATAATCCAGTTTGAGCAGTTCCAATTCGCGGCTACTCAACTCGGCAATGATCTGGTCCTTTTTCACAAAGTCCCCAGGACGCGATAGTAGTTTGGCGATGCGACCAGAGATCTGCGCCGAGCCGAACGCCTTTGCTTGCCACGGTGTAACGGCCTCCGCATAGACCGTCAACGTGGAAGCAACGGTGCCTACCAGAAGTTCTTCCGCTTGAAGTCCAATGGCATTCCGCGCTTGCGCTGACAATGTCAGTTGACCATTCTGTGTATCAACTTGAACACCCTTGGTGGGAAGCGGTTGATGTCCCTCGTGGCCGCTAGCCGCCGACGTAGCCAGGGCAAGCATTAACACTGCGATGAATCGAGCTTGTGATGGAAGATTCATAACCTACTTCTTGATGAAACTATCTGGATCAGGCAGCGGGTCCGTTGACTCTTTTGCGGAAGCCAAAAATTCGTCGACGCACGGAGGGCAGCAGAACTCGTAAGGCTTACCATCGATAATCCACGTAAATTTGGAATTCGCTTTTGTTCCCGAGATAGGACACAGCATGTCGCCGACTTCTGGCTTCATGTCATGTTCCGACTTCATCCCTTTGAACTTTTGCGAAGCCGTCATATTGCCATTGGCTTCGATGTCCGCAACGGTGTACCGACCGCCCGGTGTCAAATACAACTCTCGTTCTGCTTCGTTAGCGACCTTAGCCGGCATGTCGGACGATTCATCATGGCTCTCCTGCCCAGAGACAAAACCCAGACGAAATCGCTCGCCATCGATTCGAATGTTTGGAATGGTTACATCCAGCTTGCGCCCCACCAGCTCCTGTGGCAGTTGCCCCATGAAAAGCGAAGTCTTCCCAGGGCTGTCGCCGTCCTGTGGAGATGCCTCAAACGAGATTGGTTTGGAATCCGCGTCCCCTTCGGCTTTGACAAACCCTTTCAACGTCTGGCTTTCCACGTCGATAACTCGACTCTCATCCTTGCCAAGCGTGTAAAGCCGAACAGCACCTGCTGAATCGATGACCGCTTCCACGTGATAACTGTCTCTCCCCAGCGAAATCATGATGCCGCCGTGAGCACCCGGGATATGACCATGTTCACTGTCAGCGTCGCCGGCAATTGAGTTCGTTGCAGATCTCTCATCGCTTGCAACGCCAGCCTTTTCACCCTCAACGCGTGGTGCAGTCTGATCTGCGGTCTCGTCCGATTGCGACGGATTACAGCCACTAAGGAAGACCAGAGTGGTCACCGCTAGGGGCAGAATAAACAAACAACACAAGTTCCATCTTTTCATTTCTAAACACCTTCAGTTGAAACAGTAGAATCGGACGGTTACTTCTTGAGCGACGCTTCGTAAAGGTCATCAAGCTTGGACAAGAACTTGGCTGGTTCGGCCTTCATCTTCTTTACACATGGCGGGCAACAGACGTATACAAAGTGCCCATCGACAATACCGTGCTTCGAATCGGCAGAGATTTCATTGTCCGTCATCACCAAGCAGTGTCCTTGGGCTTTGGCGAAGTTGGTTCGGATCTTTTCAATGTGCTTGGCATCCGGCTTCGCCTCTAGGCATGCTTCACAACAGACATAAAGCACCTCTTTGGTTTCTGGATTCGTCATCTTGACCGGCTTGGCATGGTCAGTGAGGGACTCGCCCGACACTGGACATATCGCTTGCACAGCTATCCGCAGACGCTCGCGACGTTGCTCAGACGTTTCGTCTTTTGCTGTTTGCGCATAACTTGATGCTGCCGCAGTGAAAACGAAAAGGAGAGCGAGAATACTGTTCTTGATCATGGTTTGGTCCTCTATGGAACAAGGGAGTTGGAAAGGGATAGCGAATTCATCGAAGTGGAACTTACAACTTCAGAGATGCTACCCAGTGATTCACTTCAGTCAGATCATCTGCGCCGAGGATCGTCATTTGCCGATCTTGATTTCTCCAGCTAACGGCTAGTTGCCCAGCTGACTCAATAATCTTGCAAGGCATGCCCGCGCACTGCGTCTCAATTGACGGGGAGTCGCCAAACCAGACAGGTTGCTCATCTCTGTGTTCAAAAACAATCAGTGATGTGCCGTCGCTTCGCTCACAAATGGTTGCCGAGCATTTGCAGCATGGCATGTTCAAAACGTGTGTTGACACACGTGTGAACCCCTCGGGAACACTCTTGAATAATGCCGGCTGATAACCAAGATATTTCGTAGCTTCTTCGGTACCTAGTTCACGGCCGTCGTACTTCTCGCTCAGTTTGGACAAGGCGATCTGAGGTTCCGTTCTGGCTGAGCGGAATACCTCGGCAAAATCTACAGCCATGGCAGCATGATCGTGCAACGCATTAGCGGTGTCGTGATTATCGGGCGCAGCATAGCGCAGTGCCGAAACCAGGATAAGAACACCAGCAGCCGCGGCCAAAATAGAAGTGCCATAACGCTTGGCCCAATCCCTCCATTGGAATTCTGTCGAAGCAAGTGTCACAACAGGAGATTCAAGTTTGCGAGAAACTTGTTCCCATACTGCTTCCGTATCGACTATTCGCTCCGAACGTCGCATCAATACGCCCATCGAGCGGTATTCAGACATCAGCCCACGGCATGCATCGCATTGCTCAACATGCTCCTCCAGTTGGAGACAAGCCGCGGTGTCGAGCTCTTGGTCGATGTACGCCGACAAGTGCTCTGCAACCATATCGCAATTCATTCTTATGCCTCCCAGCCCAAGTGGATCAGAGAAGTCCTCAATTCGTTTCTAGCCTTGTTTAGTCGTGAACCAACGGTACCTTCGGGTATGCCCAGAACGCTTGCGATCGCTGAGTATCCAAGCCCTTCGACTTCTTTCATGTGCAAAATCGCTCGCTGCTCACCCGTGATTTGCTGCATAGCCAACTCAAGAACCTCGATGTCTTCGTCTGCTTGAATCTTTTGATTAAAATCTAAAGACACCTCTCCAGCCTCCGCGACTTTTTGAATGCGCTGTTCTTCCCGTTTCATTTTTCGCAGGTACTGCAAGCTTTGATTCACAGCCATGCGGTGCGCCCATGTTTCGAGCGTCGATTCGAAACGAAACTGACTAAGCCTCGAAAACAAGTGGATAACGAAGTCCTGCATCACGTCGTCAGCATGACTATCGCCAACAATCTTTCGAATGACTCGATAGCACCTGGCTGCCAATAGCTCGTAAATGTGCTTTTGTGACTCTCGATGTCCGTTGCTGGCACGACTAATCCACAGCGTCAATTCTTCTTTAGTCAGCGGTGATGCACGATCCTCCGCTTTTCCATTCATCTCATTGGATGACTCTGTTGGTATCATTCTTCACTCCTTCCCGCCGAAAAGAGAAAACTGCCCGAAGCCTTCGGAAGCTTCGAGCAGGACTCAATCTCAGACCGTACTTGTCGTCGATCTAGCGAAGGCAGCAAGGTTGATCTACAGCACAGCAGTAAGCATTTTTCATGCAGCAGGAAGCTTCGCTAACGGAGGCCTCAGACGCTGCATTCGTGCTTTGCTGACTTCCATTTACCGAGTAGGAAACTGCGGAAAGAGCGAGAACGCTCAAAAGAGCGAGTTTTGTCAACATGATTCACCTATTTTGTATAAGAAACTAAAAAGCCAGTGGTGTGTGCCTGAAGTTAAGCACACAGCCAGTCAACAATCCCGAAGCTATCGGATTGTCGGTCTTCTCATTTCTTCCAAACACAGGCGATCGACTGCCAGGAACAACCCTCGAAGGGAATTGGAACTTCATGTCTTTGAAACACAATCCGTTGCGCACGAGGGATGACGTCCCAAGTCGCGAGGCTAGTCGCGATATACTGCACAGCAATGGACGCAGATCGAGGTTCGTGCTGAGCAGTAGCGCTAGAAATAGCTTTCGCGCATTGGCATTCGTTGCTCCCCGCAACGCTGAAAGTTCGAAGTCCCTCGGAATTCACACTTCTCGCACCGGATGCTTGGGCAGCAGCACATTTGGGGCACTTTGGCGCTAGGGACGCGTTTGGCATCGCGTGATCAGCGCTGGCTGGCGTAGCCACTTGCGCAGTCGCCAGACTTGCAATGATCGTTCGCGAGAGGCAGCAACACGAAACTCCGCCAAAGATTTGACTGTACGCAACCGCGAACAGCAAAACGATATGGAGGGTAAGTGATGACATGACTCGTGCTTTTGCTTCAAATTTCGAGGCTTACGTGCTTTGGATGGACCTCAAGCCGCGTTCCTTCACGGAATTTCCGATTTTTTTTCCGATTTTGGCTCCGCGAGTCGAAGTGCCGGCAGATTCCCCCGCGAACAGGACCATTCTACCTGAAGAATCGGTACCGTGCCGGCATCCAACCTAGCGATACGGCCACTTCACCTCTACGCCAATAAGAGACGCAAAAATGAACCAAGAACCACGTAAACAGGCCTTCCAGATCACTGGCATGACCTGCGGCCACTGTAAATCAGCGGTTGAGTCAGCCATCCGAGCCACCGATGGCGTAACCGCTGCCCAGGTTGATTTGAAAGCAGGAAAAGCAGTTGTCGAGGGGCAATTCGTCGACAAATCAATAATGGCTTCCGTCGAAGAAGCCGGCTATGAAGCAGTAGCCTCTAATTAGCAAGCGCTAGCCAAATGGTGGGCCTCTCAGACGAGGAGATGGATAATGATGAATGCTGAGCAGACGGTCGAGATTGGCGTCAAGGGCATGACCTGCGCTGCGTGTGTCAGACGCGTCGAAAATGGACTGCGCAAGATCCCATCAGTGACCAGCGCTTCAGTCAACCTCGCGACGGAGCGTGCGGCGGTCGAGTTCGACCATTTCCCACAAGCTGGCGAACTCGAAACGATCCAACTTGCGATTACAAAGCTGGGTTATGAGCCAGTTGAGCTCTCCACGGTGCGAAACGCGGGTTCGATTGAGGACAACGATTTAGAAGCTCAGCGATTGTGGCATTTGTTCGTCGGAGCAGCGATCTTTGCACTACCGATCGTTGTGCTTGCGATGGCTCCCATGTTGTCCGACGGAGTCATGAGTTTGATGATGTCCTGGTTGTCGATGGAGCAGTGGAATTGGGTCATGTTCGGCTTGGCCATTCCTGTTCAATTCTGGTTTGGCGGACGCTTCCTTCGACTAGGCGCAAAGAGCCTCTTTTCAACATCTCCCGATATGAATTCGCTGATTCTTCTGGGGACGATGGCCGCTTTCCTCTACAGCACTGTTGTCACGGTTTTTCCCCAGTGGATTCCTCCGCAATCGCGTCATGTCTACTTTGAAGCGTCAGCAGTGGTGATCACACTGATCTTGTTAGGCAAATTCCTTGAAACGAAGTCCAGGCATCAAGCGTCTGACGCAATGAAGGTACTGCTAAAACTGGTACCGAAAATGGCCACAGTTATACGCAACGGTGAAGCGGTAACCATTCCTGCGGAGGCTGTTGTCCTTAATGATGTTGTTGAAGTCCGCCCTGGATCTGCCATCGCAGTGGACGGTGTGGTCGTTAGTGGCTCTACCTATATCGATGAGAGCATGGTGACTGGTGAGAGCGTACCAGTGGCCAAGGAAGCGGGGGACGAAGTGGTGGCAGGTACGATCAACGGCAGCGGAAGTATTCAGTTTCGAGCCACTGCCATCGGAGCCGACACGACTTTAGCGAAGATCGTGGCGTTCGTTGAATCTGCGCAGGCTTCCAAGCCGCGCATTCAAGGCATTGCTGATCGAGTCGTCGCGTACTTTGTACCCGTGGTGTTGTTGATCGCATTGCTTACTGCCCTCGCATGGCTTTTCGTAATGCCTGGCGGCTCAATCGATCAAGCACTCATCCATGCGGTCGCTGTACTCATTATTGCTTGCCCATGTGCAATGGGACTCGCGGTTCCTACGAGTGTGATGGTGGGTACGGGCAAGGCGGCGCAACAAGGGATTCTGTTTCGCTCGACGGATGCGATCGAGTCTTTGAGCCAAGTTGCATTGATCGCTTTTGATAAAACCGGAACGCTGACGGTTGGAAAACCGCACCTCTCGCTATTCCACGTATTGCCACCGTTCTCGAGTGACGACTTGCTGGCCCAACTGGCTCTCGTAGAACAGCGATCGGAGCACCCTTTGGCCACGGCTATTGTGGATGCCGCTGCCAAAGGGCCCAAGTCGCCTCTTACCGTAACCAGCTTTAACGCCATTGCAGGCGCGGGAGTTGAAGCCGAATTATCCAACGGTCACGCGATAATCATCGGCTCGGAAAAGATGATGCGAGAACGCCGCATCGAAACATCGTCGTTTGATGCACAAGTAGCTGATGCAATGTCCGAGGGGAGCGGATACTTTTTCGCGGCCGTCGATGGTTCGCTCGCCGCGATCATGATCGTGTCAGATCCGATCAAACCATCGACGCAAAGCGCAGTGGAGCATCTAAAACAATCGGGCTACGAAGTGGCGCTCATCTCAGGGGACAATGAGCGAACCGCGTTATCCATTGCAGATCGCTGCGGAATACCAGCAACGATGGTCTATGCGGAAGTACGTCCGAATGACAAGGCTGACGTGGTATACACGCTCAAGCGAGACGGACGGCGTGTGGCTTTCGTGGGCGACGGCTTGAACGATGCTCCTGCACTAACGATCGCCGATGTCGGCATCGCGATGGGCACAGGAACAGACCTTGCGATCGAGAGCGCCGACGTGATCGCCATGTCTGGCGACATTCAAAATATTCCGCGTGCGATAAGCTTGTCGAAGGCCGTGATGTTGAACATCAAGCAGAATCTGGGCTGGGCGTTTGGCTACAACGTTTTGCTTATTCCCATTGCAACCGGCCTGCTTAAACCCATGACAGGTCTGAGTCTGTCACCGATAGCGGCAGGTCTGGCGATGAGTCTCTCTAGCTTCTTTGTCGTGACAAACGCATTGCGATTAAGGTCGTGGCGATGAGTTCGGTTTCGAGCCGCGCCTGAAGCGCGGCCCGAAACAACAGACTCTTCCTTTTACTTCCCGGTTGTTGCTATGCAATCATTTCTGAACTTGCTTGAGCATGTCGCGACATTCCTTCGCGCACTCTCGGCAGGATTTAGCACATGCGGCCATATGTTCATCATCGGGAAATTTTTCACACGCAGCCGCACACTCTTCACAACACTTGGCGCAACATTCGAGCATAGGCTTAGCTAAGGGACTGTTGCGGGCACACAGTGTCGCGCATGTTTTGCAGCACTCGGCGCAGTCAGCGCACATTCTAGCGGTTGCCTGATGCTCCTTTTTCCCTTCCGAAAGCATTTTCAGGCAATGATCGAAACAGCTATCGCACTCGACTTGGCAAGCGGCACAGACTTCGGCGCATTTCTTCATTTTCGAATCCTCATGTTGGTCAGCAAATGCCGCGAGCGGAACAATCGCGGATAGGGCGAACGCGGCAACAAGTGAAAAGTGGGACATAGCAAACCTCACATTGAATTGGCTTAGATGACCTCGAAAAGTTCGAGCCTTCGTGATGAAGCCCCCGCAGCACTCATGCCGGAATGCGGTATTTCTTGCAGATAAAGCAAGTATCGAGAAAATGCCAAAAAAATCAAAAAAGCTGTGAAGGCAATTCAATTGAGCTTCATCTGAGCACTCAAGCAAGATTTGGCGAGCATTCTGCAAACGACTGGAGCAGTGCCGAATCTGGATGAGCGCCAATCGAGCAGGACGGGTGCACCGCGTTCGAAAATAATCCAAAGTTCGCTGAAGAAAGTGTCTGCCAAATGCATCCAAACTCAAGGTTGCGGAAGTGGTTTCATGCAACGCGAGGTCCAATAGTGAAATACGAGGTTGAAAAATGAAGTCAGTAGCTATGTTTTTGATGTTGGTTTTTTTTGCGGTTAGTCTTGCAATTGCGGCGAGTGTCGCAAGCAACCCGACCACTGATGTGTCACAATCATGCGTTTGCTCCAGTTGCTGTACCGACGGCGGCTGCTGCTGTGAAACCGGGATTTGCAGCTGCGTACAGTGCACATGCGAATGCTGCACAAGCGATTCCAATGCCTGTGAGGCCACTTGTTGCGGAGGCAAAGAATCCAGCTCAGCCGCCAGCACGCTCACACAGGGTGTCGAGAGTGGTACGTGCCCAATGTGCCCATCCGAGAAGGGACTGAAAAAGGTCGTCTCAGGTGCCAAGTAGATTGTCAACAATACTAACCCGTTTGTTAAACCGGCAGGTTGTCAAAGAGTGTTGGTTGTCTTTAACGACCAACACTCAATGCGAGGCTAGCTTCGCATTGGCCTGAAATGTTAATTAGGAAGCATTGAACAAAAATTTGTCTCGACGATCGGGGAGGAATCGTTATATCCACAAACGAAGAAGGAATTGAGCGCGTTGCCATGCGTTATGAGACATTGGTGATAACGGATGCAGCATTCACGCTCGCTCCGCGAAAAATCGATAGGCTTGTGTATTCACTACTTCGACGCGTAGGTATTGCCGACTTCAGCCTGCTCATGTGTTCCAACGTCGAACACTTAGCTGCATCCGGACAAAAGTTACCCGACGGGATTGAACTAATCCTCAAACAAGCGAACGCTTGTTCGTCTTAGCTTGATTTTCGCTGCGCAGCGGTCACCGAGCCAGCAGTGCTGGTCGCTTTTTTTCAATTGCTTGCTCTCCATTGTTTTATTTTATCTGGGTTAGGCGTTGCGGTTACGGTTCGCTTTGGACTTACGATGCCCCAAGCTCTTCTTGCTAGCTCGTTTCCGTGCTAGCGATTCGATGCTACAGATTGAGCACAGCACACAATCGGAAGAATGCTGATGTGTAGTCCGTCCAGTTCAGGAGCCGATGAATCGTTTTCCTGGCATGTCGTAGAATTTGGCATGGCACATGAATGAACACGGACAGAAACGTTTTAAATTCCATTGTTAGGAGCCGTTTCTTTTCTGCTTGATGTTCTTGCTCTTGACCAGTCACCACGGGGGTCAGTAGTGCAGACCAGGATTTTAGGTTCCACGCAATACTCGTTATCACCATATACGCCCAGTTGCTTTCCAAATTGTCCACCGGAGCGCACAGCGATCGAACTCCACCGGAGAGTTGTGCTATCAAATTTTCTTGGTCGCATCGGTCATTGCAGCCAAAAACAATGTCCTCGCTCGATACCGAGGGCATGTCGTTGCTGATGTAAAAGAAGTAGCGGATCTCGTCGATGAGCCGAACATCGCCCTGCTCTTTGGAGACGTTCTTCCGAACAACCACCATTCGATACGTTTTCTCGCAGGCGTTGGGTTGGTATTCGAACTCGGCCACTTCCTCATGTAGTAACTCCAGATGGACGTAATTGCGTTCCCGAATGATTTGGCGTTTGACATTGGTGGGTTTGGTACGAGTTTCATTGGTCTTGTTTTTTGGCAAGGCGCGGGTGAGTTTCTTCCATGCCGACGCATCCAAGTTGTCTGCGATTTCCTTCAGATTCGCTCGCGCCTCATAACCGAACTGGAAGCGTACTCCCAGGGCGTCCCATCCGTCGAGATACTCCGTCTGCGAGAACTTGCAGTCCCCTCGCATTCGAATGCGCCGGAAGCCTCCAGCGATACAAGTGCAGATCGCCTTATCTAAGTAGGCTGCCGCGTTGTGAGCGCTGTGAACCGAACCGCTGCGATTCACAATCGCAAGTACTTCTTTGGTGTTGGCTAAGCTGACCAGCAAAGGGTGGTATCCCCAACTCCCCTTGTACGAGATATCCATTCCTTCTTTGCACTCGGCTGTAGTTGCCACGATAACGCCATCGACATCGATAAGGGCTTGGTCAAAGAACGCATCATCCTGTTGTCTCCATACGTTGATCCTGGCTTCGTTAATAGCTTGCATCAGGGAGTCGATGTCGGATTGATGGAATCGACGGCAGAAATCGCCTGCCGTGGTTGGATCAGGAATCGAATCGGCACCGATCGCATCGAGGAATGTCGAATCGTTTCGAAGACGCTCCAAATGCTCCAGCCTCGTTCCGTTGCATAGAACATTCATAACCATCGCGAGGACGTGGTCGGATTCATGATAAGGAGCATGTGACTTTAAGAGTTGGACACGATGATTGATGGCATCGGTCAATCCGACATGCCCGGCGAGCTTGAGCATGGCGGAGACACCAGCGTAGCTGATGGCATGGGTGCGATCAGCAAGTTCGTATTTGACAGAGTTGGTAGCGAGAACGGGATTCGGATTCGAGATACCACGAGAGAAGCGATTCTCCCTTGCTACTGCGAGCCTTTTCAGGATTTGCTTCTTGCGTGCACCGATACGTTTTGCGAAACTTGACTTCACCTGAAACCCTCCGTGTGTGTGGCTTAATCGATTTGTTGTTACTTCGTTAAACCGCAAAAACACCGGGAGGTTTCAGGTTTTTTTACGAAAATCTCAAACGAACTCAACCAAGCTTCGCTTGATCGAGGACTAATTGAACTATCGGTCGAGAGCTTCGATATTCTTTCACAGTGCAACCCGCTCCTCCAGTGCGAAGCTTTTCAATATCTCGATCGTAAAAGATTTCGTTGCTATGCATTAATGGCCAGCGAAGCAATTGTTGCATATGCCTGGGTTGGCACGGGCGATATTCCAGCCGCGCATAACTCCAGCGGACATGTATGGACAGGTCTTCCGTTATTTCTGGATCCTGAGACCGCTTATCTTTTCGCCGCATTCGTAAAACCTGAGCATCGTGGAAAGCGGTTATATCAAGTGCTCATTAGTCAGGCAGCAGAGATTCTTAGGGCGGACGGAGTCCTGCGAATTGCTTTAACGACTGACGCCAACAATGCACGAGCGATTCAGGCTGTAAAACGGATGGGATTCGAAGTTTGTGGAGTAACAACGTTTTGTGCGTTTGTTGGCTGGAGAAGAGCTTACTACTGCGTTTCGTCAAGCTTCGAGCCGAGTAAAGTTGGACAATACGTGGGTGACCCCCGCACTCGCTAGCAAACCGGCCTTCGTCAATCCGAGATCCCGACACGCATTCAACATTACTTCGACATTCATGCTCCGAATCAGTTTTATTTCTGAAGGTGAGTCGCGAGCGAAGCATCAAACTTGCATGTGTGGACCGGATGGCGGTTCACGACCTCACAGAAGTCGACATCTTTGTATTCACGATGTCGCAATTCATGTTCTTGAAAGGAACTATGATGAGTATCGAAAGTTTTGGAAAATTTGCAGCTTCGATCGCACTGGTAGCGGGTCTCGCACTTGCCTTTCCGCAAGTGACACAAGCCCAATCACGGATCAATGACAAGGTGTCGAGAAACAATGGGGCTGGCTTTTGGGCCAACCAGCGAACGTCTCGCAACATCCAACATGCCAGAGACTATTCAACTGGAATCCAGCGGTATGCGACTCAATCGCCGATGATTCAAACGCAGGTGACGCAAGCAGAATCCCAGATGCTTGGTCAGCAATTGCAGGCCATTCAGCGTGATTTGGTAATTGTTCGTGACGAACACGCAACTAACCCGAAGGTTGTCGCGCAAGTCAAGAAGATCGAAACGCAACTCGGCCAAGCGAACGCAGTCCAGAAGTCGCTTCATGAAGAATGCTGCAAATCATCACCAGATGGAAAAATGTGCGCAGAGATGTGCAGCAAGATCCAAGTATCGCTAGATGAAATGAAGAAGGAGCACGACAAGCTGCTAAAGGAGCTCGGTCACGAAGATGCCGCACACCATGCGGCAGGTGGACATGAGCCTCTCGATCATGAAACGCCGGCACCAAAGCCTGGGAAGTAAAGTTTTTATCGCCCGTGTTCACCTTGAACAATCGTTAGTAGGCAGTTCGCCTTTTGCGAGCTGCCTTTGGCGTATCATCGCTGGAATCTTTCCATTCAGTCGGTTCCTCTACGCTTCTTTTATTCGCGACTATGACTGACGAAGAGCGTGCACGATTGAAATTGTTGAAGCTTGGATTGCTGGAGGTAAACCAGAGATCACGCCAACACAAAGGGAAATTGCTGATCCGGAAAACGCCTGTGCTACGGACGGTCGGAAGGCAATAGTCGCTCCCTCAGCTCCGATCGCAAAACCACCGAGACTCAGCGCGAGCATCGCAAGCAACGTTCCGGTTACGCCTCCCACCAAGCATAAGAGTGTGCTTTCGGTGAGAACCAGACGCATGGTGGTTAGAGGACGCACGCCGATGGTCTGCAACACTGCGTATTCCTTGATGCGATCCTGGACACTCATGACCGTTGTAGTAGCCACAAGCGATAACACCAGACCGACACACGCGTAGCCGAGCCAGTGGGCAAACCCGATGAGGTCGACAAGATCCGAAAGTGTGCTCGCTTGAAACGCTCCTTTACGACGCGTTTTGGTTGCCACGGCACCGGCTCGCAACTTGGAGTCGATTTCACTTGCCACGCGATCGGGATCGGCATCGTCGGTCAATTGGACCTCGTGCTGAGTAACCAGTCCGGCTGCGTTGAGGCCGCGGGCATACTGCAGAAAAGCGAGACTCGTATAAATAAGGTTTTCTTCGGAAGGCACCGTCGACGAAAAAAGCCCTGCTATCCGCACCGAAATGTCACCGATCGAAAACTGGTCGCCGACTTTTAAGCCTCGACGATTCGCAACATTGCGCCCGACAATGGCTGCATCGCGTTGTGATTGAAACTGTTGCCAGCTACCGCTTACAAGCGTGAGTGGTCGCGACTTTTGGATCTGGATGGGGTCGGCACCGTTGAACACCACGATGTCCAAGCTTGCTCGACAGTTATTCGTCCACACTTGGATAGGCATGACATCGCGCACCCCATTAATCTCACGGATCTTCGTTGCATAATCCTCTGGCAAGCGGCTGGTGGTTGGGCAAAAGCGATTTTCCTGAAACACAATCAAGCTGCGATCCGCATCCGAACCCGTCGTCAGCCGATGCAGCCCCTCTTGAACAGAGCCCACAAAACAAAAAACGAACATCGCCACTGCTGCACCGGATACGGTCAGCAGAGTTCGAGTGCGGTGTCGCCACAATGTTTTCAAGACATAACCTATCATCGAGCTGCTCCTTCAGCGCGAGCCAGGAACTTGCCCCGATCAAGGATTAATTGCTTGGTTGCAATGGCCGCGACGTTGCTATCGTGCGTGACCATCAACATCGTGATATTGAGTTCACGATTAAGTCTCTGTAGTAGTATCTGAACTTGGTCGCTGGTTTCTGAGTCCAGACTCCCAGTCGGTTCATCCGCCACAACAACTTTCGGATGAGCCACGATTGCACGAGCAATTCCCACGCGTTGTTCTTGTCCACCGGAAAGCTGGCGGGGATAGTGGTTTGCTCGATCGCTCAAGCCGACCGCCTCTAGAGCCAGTTCAACTCGTTGCCTTCGTTTCGCGGAGGATAACTTCAACAGCAGCGTTGGTAGTTCAACATTCTCATAAGCGGTCAACACAGGAATGAGATTGTGTGTCTGAAATATGTACCCAAAGTTGGCAGCTCTCCAATCAGCAAGCTGCGTGCGAGACAACTTGGTCACATCTGTCCCATCGACAGTGATTGTTCCCGCATCGGGCCGGTCAATTCCGCTCACCAAGTTAAGCAGCGTGCTTTTGCCGGTACCACTGGGACCCATTAAGGAGATGAACTCGCCTTCCTCAATGTCCATGCTGATGTTGTCAAGTGGCGTGATGGTCTCTTCGCCCTTACTAAAGCTCTTGCTTACACCACGAAGTTCTACGAGTGCCATCTATTTCATTCCTATAATTGGATCGTCGCTTGTTACATGCACCCTCGCACCATCTCGCAATCCATCTCTTCCTGAAGCGATCAACTTATCTGTAACTCGGAGACCTGATTTGATTGCGATGAGGTCATCGGCCGCTTTACCACCTAATTCCACCGTGCGTTTTCTCGCCGTTGAATTCTCATCAACTATCCATAGAAACGATTGTGAATCGCTGGCCTGCACGAAAGACTCTGGAACGAATATGCGCTCGGCCTCTCCCATTGAATCGGACGATACGTCGCTTTTCGGAGCCAGAAAAGCGGCTGTGACGAGCATCTCGGGGCTCACGGATAGTGGTGGGTTAAGCAACTCAACCTTGACCTCCAATGTATTTTTCTGAATGTTCGCCGAGCTGGTGATCTGCAGCACTTGACCGTGGATTACATCGGCAGAAGAGGCGGTCTCAATGTTGACTTGTTGGCCCGGTATGACCATCGGAACGTCCTCAAGTCGCACATCAACTCGCACCTGAAGTTTTTGTGGATCATACATTTCGACGACCGTACTTGAGCTTTGTCCAGCCGTAGTTTCGAGGCCCATGACTCGCGATCCAGGAGATGCGACCACTCTTAGAATGCGACCCTGCATCGGAGCGCGTACTGTGCTCCGCTCGAGGGCAAGTTCCGCTTGGCGTACTTGCAGCTTAGCTTCATTTCGATAAGCCTCCGCCGATTGAACCTTCGCTTCTGCTTCTTGCAGTTGCCGAGTTTCCTCTACCAGCAACTCCAATTGCCGTTCAAGAGCGTGAACGACTTCCTCGAGCGCACTGACCTCGCGTTCCAGATTAGGTTCGCGTTGTTTCAACTCTTGCAAGTTTGCTGTTGCCATCGCATGCTCGTTTTCGGCTTTCGCGATCGTGTTATCTGAGATCGCCCCCTTGGCTGATTGCTTTCCTGCCATACTTCCGAGCGTGTATTTAACGCTCGATTCGGCAGACTTGATAAGGAAGGGCAGTTTGGCTAACTCTGTTTTTGATTTCGTCAAATTGCTCATTGCATCGGCCAGTTGAATTCTCAAGTGCACGGGATTGTCGAAGCGAATGCGCGCTGCGGAAAGCTCCGCCTTCGCGCGATTAAGTTCACCCTCGCGGATTGCTAGAGCATTCTTCGCTTGCTCAAGTACCAATTCCGCATCGATGGAAACCAATCGTGCGATCGGCTCCCCTTTCTGCACTGTTTGCCCGCCTACGACCATTAGCTCCTCGATAACTCCGTGAGTCATCGCGGCTACGCTAATGGCGGTTGGACGAGGCTCGATCCAGCCTGGCGCTTGGAATAGCGTTGTACCTGCTTGCTGAAGCTCAGCTCGCTTTACAATCACCGGAACGACCGTCACTGAGCGGGCTGGCATGAAGCGAGAGCCCGCTGCAGCGAAAAGTAGCATCGCAAAGCCCAACAAAACGCCGACAGGTAATGCATACCGCGACAACCATCGCTTCTTGTGTTGAAGTGATGGCGCTTTGGTTGCGCTGATTGTCGGCGTACGATCTAGCGCCAGGCTACTAATATCTAGTTGTTCTTTTGCCATGATCATTTACCTGGCCGAACAAACACTTGGTTAGCGGCAATGGTAAGGTTGCCTTGTTCATCGCGTTTGGCTTTACCTTTGACAACCACCGTCGATAGTTCTTTGACCTTGAGTAGGTCGCGAGCACTTGACGCAACTGGTTTGCCTGTCTCGTCAACGAGTTTGATCGTGGCGATATTTTCCTTAACGGCTTCCGTCTGACAGCAATAGTCCCAAGGAGTTGGGCAACCTTCATCGTCCGCGCAGTATGGCACTTTCGGATCGACAATCGTGAACGCTGCCAGTCCTTCAACAAACGGCTTGCTTGATCCACCGATCAAACCAACAAGGGTAACTTCTTGTCCGTCTTCGCTCTTTGCTCGAGCTTCACCTACGGGCATGGCTCCCGTGGGCTCGCTTTCAACAAGAAAAGACGAAGTGGATTGGCTGGTATTCGCAGTCGATGAGCTACTGTCTTTCGACTGACAGCCGACAGAGGCGAGAGTTAAAACGGCCAACGCGATACTTGAAAAAACTTTCATCTAAACGCTCCAAAACGAATCAAGGGTTTTCAAAACTAAACAGCTTTAAGGCTCGCTGCGACTTCTGCTCGCAGCGCTTTCAGTGCCGGTGGTAACGCACCAACGACACCCAATAACAGTCCGACGCTGCAACCAATTAAGATCGCTACGCCGTCGATGCGTAACGTAAACGCACCCATCGTGAACCGAACTGCCATTCCATTCAGCACGGTCAGCGCGATCACTCCAGAAACGAGCGATCCGGCTGCAGATAGAAGCACACCTTCTTGGATCAAACTGATCAAGATAGCGCAACGGCGGTAACCGATCGCCTGCAACGTCGCTATTTCCCGGACGCGGCCTGCAACCGCTCCGTACATCATGTTCAGCCCAGCGAAAATCCCCGCACTGGACACCAGCACTACGACCAGCCAAGCCAACAATCGAACGGGCTTATAATGTTGTTGTAGCGTTGCGTAATACTCCGTTTCCGCTATCGCCCGAAGCTCGAGGTCTGTGCGTTCCTTACAAAACAATTCAACTTCAGCAGGTGAACTGCCCGGCGATAAGAGCAACGCCACTAAACTAATGTCTTGCCGCTTTGATGCAGTTTGAAAATCGGACAACCTGCACCAAATCTCAGACTCATAAGCAGCCCCCCCGGCAGCGAATCTTCCACTGATGTTCCACGAACGTCCCTCGAACTCAATGCTCTTTCCGATCGCGATTTCATCTTCGCTGCTCCCTAGCTTTGCGGCCGCCAATCGCCCTACCATCACCTCGCCGTCACTTGGCCAAGCACCATCGATCAACTGAACTGATCGTCGGACCAGTGGCGCGGCGAGAGTTACACCCCGCACCAATCCCAATCCGCCTTCATTGTTCTCGCTCTTGACTCGTGTGCCTGCGTACAACTCCGGAGACGCATGATTGAGCCCAAATCGCTTGACCGTTCCATCTACACTGGCAGTCAATAAGGATGGTGTCCGAGCGGGGATTGATGAATTCTCAATGTTCTCCTCTGAGTTCACCGAGTAAACCAATACGACGTTCTCGTCGCCGCTTGCGGTCAACGACTGTTCAAGTCCGCGAATGAACCCGACCACGACGAACACCAACATCACGACAGTGGCCAGTGCCATCATCGTTAATGCCGTGCGCACCGGTCGCCTGGCCAGATTGCGAACGCCGTATTCCCAGGGAAGCAGCATGAAAGAGGTCTTACTTAGGCTGGATCATCAAGCTGCGAAGAATTTGCGCAGCACCGAATCTCAACAAGTGAATCTGAATCGTTGTCCTACCGAACAACGCTTAGAAGAAACGCAAAGGCGTTGGCTGGCTCAGATCTGCCAAGATTGAAGCGCTATACGCGCATCGCTACCCGTGAATGCGTGCTTTACGACGATTCTCGAGTGCCCGCCAGCGAAAAACGAACTGACGGGACTTCTTAAAGCGATTTCAACCTGATGAAACCAGCAGATCCCATCGGAAGATTGCGGCAGCTCAACCGGACTAGCCACAATCGCCCCCTCGCAAATGCAATTCTTGCACTCGCAATCGCTATCATGTGGCTCGGGGGCAGCAGGAATCTCTGTTTCCACGCAGTCAGAGCAACATTCGCTTGTCGCGCATGCGCTTTGAACGCTTGAAGCTGGGAGCGGTTGGCAACCCAAGCAATTCAGCGGACAGGTCAACAAGTTGACGATTAGGAGTAGTGCTACTAGAGGGGATCTCATGGCATTAAGGATAGCTCTTGGACGCCCTCGAGGCAATGTCAGCCAACGAATCGCACGGTTTTTGAGCTTTTTGATGCCCCACGATCGAGCTAGATCAGATATTGGCGAGTGACCGACCACCAATGAATCACTGCTTCATTCGGGGGATTCGGACTTTTCGTTAAAGCTGCCCCAATCGTTGATTCGATACCAAAGAGGAAATCTAAGATCGGTTTTCGTTTCCACAGCTTCTGCCCTGGATTGCCCAATGCTTCGCACTCCGCTAACACGATTCGCTCAATGCGCCGTGTTTGTGGCTGCGATCATTTCCGCTTTGATCCCTCCCTCGTCGCTGGCTTGTACGCACTGCCTGCTGCATGATGTGATTGAGATCGCCGGTCACAACTCTGATTGCGAACATGATCACGACGATCATTCGTGCGGAGCTCCTTGCTCCGAATCGAATGACTCCGATTCTCAGGGCCAGCATCCGGACGACAATCACCATTCGCACCGCGATTGTCCGTGCTGCATCGGTGGTTTTGAAAACGCATTATTGCTTTCTGGTTCAGTTAATCGACTAGCCAATATTGCGACGGTCACTCCAGCTTGGTCGGGGTTTGAGTATCGGCTGCATTCGATGATGCGTTTTCAGTATCTTCACCTCGACACGTCGACTCGGTCGACCTCTTTGCCAAACGTGCTGCGCATTTGATCCGAGCTTGGCGCTAACCAGCGACAATTCTTTTTTGTTCGGATGGCTTTTGGCACTCGAGACTTTCACTCGAGAAAGCCTTAGCTACTCAATGCGTTGACCTCGGAGGGATCTCCATGAAAATGAATGTTGCACGATGGATAATCTGCTCAGCCGCTTGCATGTCGGTTGGCTGCAGTGGACTGGAGCGACACATCCGTTCAAGCGAGCAAGCAACGGTCTATGCATCCCCAAGTTTGCAAAGCGACGCCGTTAGCCAAAAAAGCAAGACGGGCATCAATACACCGTTGGAACAAGACCACGCATTGCGAACTCAACCGGTTTCGCAAGCCGCGTATGCTCATCAGTCGTCTCAAGCTGCCGGTGTAGTCGAACCCGCGTCCGTTGACGTTGTCATGGTCGACCCAGTGGCTTCGACTGAAGCCATTGCAGACGGCGCAACGCTCGAAGAACTCTTGTCGCTTGCGTTCGCAAACAATCCAGCCATTAAGGAACTGGCCGCGACGACTCAGATCGCAGCAGGTTATCGCACACAAGTCGGTCTGTACGCCAATCCGATGCTGGGCTACCAAGGCCAACAGTTGGCTGACGCTGGGACAGATCAGCACCTACTATTCGTTCAACAGCAGATCATTACCGGCGATAAGCGTGCACTGAATCGTGCTGTACTTAATGAAGCCGTACGAGCCCAAGTACAAGAACTAGAAGCCCAGAAGCTTCGAGTTGCGACAGACATCAAGACCGCCTATTACGACAGCCTTCGAATTCAAGAACAACTGGCATCGATCGATCAGTTTTTTGAATTGCTGAAGCAAGGGGTGAATGCGGCTGAGAAACGTATGCAAGCAGGCGAAGGCTCCAAGATCGACCTTTTGCAGACTCAAGTTCAAGTCAAGCAGCTGGAACTTGATCGAAGGCAGCTTTCAGCTTCGCTGTCGGCCCGGCTGCGGGAGATCGTTGCTCTAGCTGGCATGCCGAACATGCAACTACAGGCAGTCGCGGGAGAACTGCCGAAGCTTCCAGCGAGCCAAGACTGGAAAGCAGTTGAAGATGGACTTGTTGCTACCAGTCCCGAGTACGCTGCCGCTCAAGCTCGAATCCGTCAAGCCAGCGCAGCGATCCGACGTCAAGAATCTCAGCCCTTACCAAACCTAAACGTGCAGTTCGGTGCAGGCGTCGATAACAGCACCGACTCGGGCATGATGAATGTGCAGGTTGGTGCGCCAATTCCAGTTTTCAACAAGAACCAAGGCAACATCGCTGCGGCTCGCGCTGAGTACTGTCGAGCGGTGCAAGAAGCACAGCGCATCGACAACGCGATTCGTGCGCGGCTCGCGATTGCTTCTGGGGACTACGCTCGAGCAGCCGAGGCCGTCGACATGTACTTAAGCGAACTTTTGCCCGCTGCCCAAGAAACATTGGATCTAGCCGAGGGCGCGTACCGAGCCGGTGAACAGGATTTCATCCAGCTACTTGTTACGCGACGAACGTACTTTGACACGAACCTTGCCTACATCGCAGCTCGTGCCCAACTGGCCACGGCGCAGGCACAAATCGATGGTTATATGCTGACCGGGGCGCTCAATGCTGTCATTAACAACAGCGGAGACGACTCGCTTCGGGGACTAACCCTTGACCAGGAATAAGCGTCTCTGATTCGATCGCAGCTCAGAATGAACTAGTTACCTAACCGTCGTTGCGGTATCATTAAAAGGTCCGCGTGCCATGAACTTCAATCCCGTAATTCGTAAAAGTTGGCTCGTAATGTTCTTTGCCATTCGCCTTTTGACACTGGTTGCCTTCACCGCTCACGCGGTGCTCGGTTGCTGTTTGTCTCATGGCAGCTGCATGCAAGAACAAGCCGCCATCTTAACGGGGCATGGCTGCGACCACGATGGACATGCGTGCGATTCACATGGACACGATGATGAACACGCATCGAACGGTCACGAGATAGCCAAAGCGTCGATTGCCGAGAATGGCGTTGATACTTGCCCGTTGGAAGGACACGGCCACTCAAATCATTGTGATGACGGCCAGTGCGTATTTGGAATCGCCGAAGCTCCGACTAGTTTTTCAGACCTCCAGTCCATCGCCAATCCAGTTTGGATCAATGCGTCCGTTGACTTTTGGCAAGTTGCATCCCGCGCTGCTGACTTCGTTGGCAGTTGGCTGGATGGTCCGCCAAAGGCACCTCTTAATCGCGCCGTACACCAAGTGTGGCTAATTTGATCGGGCATTCGCACGTCCGAGCAACAACTCATGTTGTTACAGGTCGTTTCTTCAGCCCACAACCGTAGTTGAATTCCTGCTTCGCAAGAGCAATCCGATGTTTGCTGCGCGTAACTCTGCGTTACCCGTAGTCTCGATTCTTGCATTGCTGGACTGAAACAACTGCTCGCCTCAGATCAATGTGCATGCTCCTCTCCACGCACATTTAGATCGAGTGGCCGCGCGCTATCACCTTCGAAATGGATTTTCAATTGTCGAGTTCACTATGAAAAAGCTCTCACTTCACACGATGCTCCACAACCCATGGATTAGATGGGGTGTTGGATTGTCATTAGTTGCCGTCGCCGTGTTCTTCTATCCTAAGTGGTGGCCAGCCTTAAACGGCTGGATCGACGGAACGGTTGCTGCTCGCAAAGAATCCATGAGTGAGGCAGGCGAAGGGGATGCCCATTCAGACGAAGAGCACGACCATGCTCATGAAGAAGATGGACACGACCACGCAGGGCATGACGAGAGCAGCACGCTCGAGCTGACTCCCCAATCGCTTAAGAACCTTGGCTTGACGGCCGAGTATCTTCGGCCAATTGAGCTTTCAAACTTCTATCGTACCGTCACCGTTCCAGCGATCGTTGTCGCGAAGCCGGGCCGAACCGACATAAAAGTGTCGTCGCCCATGATCGGCATTGTGCAACATGTACACGCCGTGAGCGGCGAGGCAGTCGTACCAGGGGATATGCTTTTCGAAGTTCGTCTGACGTATGAAGATCTCGTCGACACGCAGACGCAGTTGATTAAGAACTTGGCTGACGTTGCTGTGGAAGAACGCGAGATCACGCGGCTTGAAGAAGTGACTCGCTCCGGTGCAGTCGCCAGTAAGATCTTGCTGGAACGGCAGTACGCTCTTCAAAAACTGCAAAGCTCAATTGCCGCCCAACGAGCTGCACTGAAACTGCATGGGCTGAGCGACGAGCAAATCGACACGATTGTTCGCGAACAACGCTTGCTGCGCGATCTCACCATTGTCGCTCCGGAAATCGACAATCATTCACATGATGAAAATAATCTGCGATTGAGCGATCGCCGATTTCGAGCAGCCTCCTTTCAGCCTCAGAATCAACCACCGGCAGTTCACGAGCCAGAGCCGTTGATCTTGGAACGATTGAGCGCTTCAAAGGGGCAAGGTGTACAAGCCGGCGAAATGCTCTGCACGCTTTCCGACTATTCGTCTCTCTACATCGAGGGCAAGGCGTTTGAACAGGATGCCCCAGCGATCGCCGAAGTTGCGGCTAAGGGCTGGCCAATCGAGGCGATCATTCCAGGAGTGTCGGGCCAAGAAACCTTAGCCGACCTTAAGTTAGCATTCGTTGCGAACGCCGTTGATGCGCAGTCGCGAACGCTGTCTTTCTTCGTCAATTTGCCAAACAGAATTCTTCGCGATGAAACCACAAACGAGGGACAAAGATTTGTCACTTGGAAGTATCGCGTAGGTCAGCGGCTTGAAGTTCGCGTCCCCGTTGAGGCTTGGGAAAAGCAGATTGTTCTTCCAGTGGATGCGGCTGTGAAAGACGGAGCGGATTGGTTTGTGTTTCAACAGAATGGGGATCACTTTGATCGTGTCGCCGTACATGTGAAGTATCGAGACCAGAAATATGTTGTGATCGAGAGTGACGGAGCAATCTTTCCAGGCGACGTGGTTGCACTGCGTTCTGCGCATCAGATGCAGATGGCCATCAAAAACAAGTCCGGTGCAGGCGCAGACCCGCACGCAGGCCATAACCACTAAGCACGGAGCACTCTCGAATGTTAAATGCATTAATCAAGTTCGCGCTCCATCAGCGCTTGCTAGTCATTGCCATCGCACTTGGATTGATCGGAATCGGCACCTGGCAGATTTTCCAGATGCCTATCGATGTATTCCCTGATCTAAATCGTCCTCGTGTCGTGATCATGACCGAAGCGCCAGGAATGGCCCCGGAAGAAGTCGAAACGTTGATCACGTTTCCCATCGAAACCACGATCAACGGTGCCAACGGCGTGGAAGCAGTCCGAAGCTCCTCTGGCGTAGGCATTTCCGTCATCTACGTCGAATTCGCCTATGGCACAGACGTTTATACAGACCGGCAGATCGTGGCTGAACGAATGCAGTTGGTACAAGATCGCTTGCCCGCGGGCATACAGCCACAACTCGCACCGATCTCGTCCATCATGGGACAGATCCTGATGCTGGGAATGTGGACAGACAATCCGGATGTCACCCCCATGGAATTGCGAACGGAAGCAGATTGGGTCGTCCGCCAACGCCTGCTTACGATTCCAGGAGTTTCGCAGGTTTTTACCATGGGCGGCGAGCGCAAGCAGTTTCAAGTTCGTGTTAATCCCGATGCCATGACGCGTTACGGTGTCACGCTCGAACAAGTCGAAACTGCGGTTAGCAAGAGCAACGAAAACGGGACCGGAGGATATCTTGACCAACAAGGCCCCAGTGAATTTCTGGTTCGCAGCCTTGGACGAATTCAATCTGTCGGCGACCTGCAGGATATACCTATCACGATCCGCGATGGCCGGCCGGTGCTACTGTCGCAAGTCGCTGAGATTCATGAGGGCGCGCAAGTCAAACGCGGTGACAGTTCGGCTTTCGTACGAAAAGCTGAAGGCGAATCGGCGTTCTCCGGTGGTCCTGCTGTCGTTCTAACTGTTAACAAGCAGCCCGGCGCGGATACGAGAGCCGTTACCGATTCCATCATAGACGCTCTTGAGGAGCTAAAACCATCGCTCTCACCGGGAGTCCGGATTGAAGCGACGTACTCGCAAAAGTCATTCATTGATCGTGCGATTAAAAATGTCGAAGAAGCACTTCGAGATGGTGTGATCCTCGTGGTCATCATCCTGTTCTTGTTCTTGATGAATGTACGCACGACCTTTATCACGCTGACTGCAATACCACTATCGCTGGTGATGACGGCATTGATTTTTGCTGTGTTTGGGCTCTCCATCAATACGATGACGCTCGGCGGCATTGCTGTGGCGATGGGCGAGTTGGTCGACGATGCGATTGTTGATGTCGAGAACATTTTTCGACGGTTGAAAGAGAATCGTTCGGCCGCGAACCCACTTCATCCACTGTTAGTCGTCTACCGAGCGAGTGCAGAGGTTCGTCGATCGATCGTCTTCAGCACGATGATCGTTATTCTCGTGTTCCTGCCTTTGTTTGCACTTGGTGGCATGGAAGGCAAACTGTTTGCTCCGCTGGGCGTGGCATACATCGTATCGATCCTGGCATCCTTGTTGGTGTCGCTGACGGTGACTCCGGTACTGTCCTATTGGCTACTGGGGAGCATCAGCAGCAAGGGCCACGAGAAGGATGGTTTTGTACTGCGAGGTGTGAAGTGGATTGGAGAACGTGTCATCCGTTTCAGTCTTGCGTTCCCGTGGCTCAATTTAGGCGTAACTGTTGCGATCGTCGTCTTGGCCGGTCTATTCTTATCGCGGCTGGAGCGAGACTTCTTGCCTCCGTTCAATGAAGGCACTGTTCAGCTAAACGTTGTGTTGCCACCCGGTACCTCGCTGGCTGCATCGGCAGGGATTAATCGCACGGTTGAGTCGGCTTTGATGGAGATACCCGACGTTCAACGATTCGTGAGACGCACTGGTCGCGCGGAATTGGACGAACATGCCGAAGGGGTCAATATGAGCGAGTACTTGATTGAGCTCGACCCGAATTCGTCACAATCTCGTGAGCAGCAACTGCAGAACATCCGTAGCTCGATGGATCAAATCCCAGGCATCGTCACCGCCACGGAGCAGCCAATTGCTCACTTGATCTCTCACATGCTCTCGGGCGTTAAGGCCCAGGTTGGCGTGAAGCTCTATGGCGATGATCTCGATCTGCTGCGGCAAAAGGCGGAGCAAATCAAAGCTGAGATGGCAATTGTGCCTGGCGTGACCGACTTGATGATTGAACCTCAAGTCATCATTCCTCAATTGCGAGTCGAGATGGATCGAGGGCAACTCAAACAACTTGGTTTGCAAGTCAACGACGTAAATGAGTACGTCCAAACTGCGATGAATGGCAAAGTTGCCTCAGAGATTCTCGACGGCATGCGCACTTTCGATCTCACCGTTCGCATGCAAGATAACTATCGCGAGGATATCAACGCACTCAAGCGACTGCCAATTCAGTTGCCTGAGGGTGGCACAGTACCGCTTGGTAATGTCGCTCGTATTTACGAGTCTGGCGGCCCCAACACGGTGAATCGCGAGAATGTGCGTCGGCGTGTCGTCATTCAATGCAACGTTGCAGACCGTGGCGTCGTCGATGTAGTGCAAGACATTAAGAAGGCGATCGCGCCGATCATCGAGACCTTACCCGCTGGTTATTACCCAACCTATGAAGGTCAATTTCAAAGCCAACAATCCGCGAGCCGTGTCATTGGAATCCTGTTTGCGATCTCTCTCGTCGGTGTGTTCTTCGTCCTATACACGCTGTTTCGCACCGTGAACTTGGCACTGCAAGTCATGGCTGCATTGCCGATGGCCTTCATCGGCTCGGTGGCTGCTTTGGTGCTTACCGGTCAAACAGTGACGATCGCATCGATGGTTGGCTTCATTTCGCTGGCTGGTATTGCGTCGCGAAACGGCGTGCTTCTGCTCCAGCACTACATCCATCTCGTGGAGTTCGAAGGCGAAAGCTTTACCAAGGAGATGATTGTCCGTGCGGGCCTTGAACGACTTGCACCGGTGCTGATGACTGCACTGACCGCCGGTATCGCGCTTATACCGCTGGTGCTCGCGGCCGGCGAACCGGGGAAAGAGATACTTTACCCCGTGGCAACAGTGATTCTCGGAGGCGTTGTCAGTTCGACAATGCTCGATTTCTTCGTCCACCCCGCTTTGTTCTGGCTATTCGGCATTCGGTCCGCCGAGCGAGCCGTGAAGGCTGCACACACGCAAATCGAACTCAATGACGAGGTCGTTGCTCGAGCAGCTTAGTGTTCCCCTTTTGAAAAGAGCCTTGGTGTTCAGGGCTCGTACGTTGTCGTGATTCCTTAAACGGAGTGTAAAGAGATGAAACGATTATTTTCAGTTTGCGTTGCAGGTATTGTTTCGCTGGGCTGTCTAAGTTCAACGCCCGTCTGGTCGCAACAAACCGATGCTCATGCTGGCCACAATCACGGCGATCATGCCGACCATGCGCATGGTGGCGAGACGTTGGCTTTCGTGCTTCCCGAGTGGAAAACCATGCACTTTGAAGACGCTGCCAAAGCCCAGCAGCACCTCGATATGGTGACAAAGCTTGGATGTGAAGTTAAGCAGGGTAAGCACGCCGGACATATCGATCTTTCCTACCGATGTCCTAATTGGAAGTCCATGGAAGTTAAGACTCATGCGCTCGCTGAACAATGGCTGGGTTGGCTCAAGGGAAGTGGCTTCGATGTTTCTCACGGTCACGTCGATGCGTCATACGCCGAAGGCAAGGAGTCGGTAGAGTTCCGCTTGATCAAATGGAAGTCCGTACACGGCAATGGCAGCGAACAAGAAAAGCAATTTGTTGATACGCTCACACGGCTAGGCGTTGAAGTTGCCGCTGAAAAGCATGGAAATCATAGCGATATCCGCTATCGCAGCCCCGTCTGGCGCGATGTTCACGTTGCCGACCATGCCGCTGCTGAACAGCTGATGGCATGGCTCAAAAAGAGCGGCTTCGAAGTCGCAGAGCATAAGCACTAGACCACGCAAGCTATCTCAAATTCCAAACAATCTCAATAAGGATCATTGAACCATGAAGTATCTCTATTTCTGCACACTGGCAGCAGTAGTGCTTGCAGCGGGTTGCAACAACGACTCAATACAAACCAGCGAAGCCGATACACCTCTGATGATGGACTCAGCTCCACCGGCCACGGTCGACTCACACGCCCATCCAACCGAAGGCCCACACCACGGGACGCTGATCGAATTGGGCAACGAAGAGTATCACGCTGAACTAGTGCACGACGAGACGACCGTCACCATCTACATTCTTGACGCTGTCGCTACGAAAGCGACTCCAATCGACGCAACTGACATAGCCATCAATCTTGTCCACGAGGGAAAAGCTGAGCAGTTCAAACTTGTAGCTACTCCAGATGCCGATGACCCGGCAGGCAAGTCGTCACGCTTCACGTTGCAAAACGCAGAGTTGGTCAAAGAGTTGGAACACGATCATGCCGCAGCCAAGCTCAGCGTCGTGATCGGCGGGAAGGCCTACCGCGGTGAGATTCATCACGACCACGCCGGGCACGATCATGCGCATTAAACGTGATAAACAGCGAGCGGCGGGCCATTGTCAACTTGGTGCGTTCCTTGCACTGCTTCATCGCGACTAGCACACCCGCCGCCTCATTGAAAGAATCGGAGGAACCATGGAGAAACTAAAGCTTGAAATTCGTTTGCTTTTTGGCAGTGAGATCGATTCGGCGGATGCCTGCATCGAACGCATGATCTCATTGCTGAAAACCAAGAGCGGCATTGAATCAGCTCATCTCTCCGTCTCTCCGACCGGCCAACCTGGCACCGTCTGCATTCACTTCGATCCAGCGGTTGTTTCCGCTTCGGAGGTGCGTGATGCGGCATTAAAGAGCGGCGCGTCGTTGGATGCAACCTATGTGCACCTTCTACGGACCGGGCAGGCAATGCACGCCCGTCGCGCAAGTGCGATCGAAGCCAACCTGGGGCGAGTCGGAGGCGTACTTGAAGCGGTTGTCTCCCCGGATGGCACAATCCGACTTGAGTTCGACCGACGGCAAACCGACGAAGCGACGATAGATCAATTGCTCCGTAGCTGGACCAAAGGCACGGAAGAGTTGAAGCAACACTCACACTCTAGCGGTGCCAATACGACAGACCACAGGTCGCAAGACGAAATGGGACATGACCATGCACATGGTGGCGTGTTTGGAGAAAAGACTGAGCTTATCTTTGCGATTCTTTGTGGCATACTTCTGCTAATTGGCTGGTTAATTGAAACATTCACCAATCTCAATGAATGGATCCCGCTTGGGCTTTACATTTCCGCTTACGCTTTTGGTGGCTACTACACGGTCGCAGAGGCATTCGCGAAGATACTTGCGGGCAAGTTTGAAATTGATTTTCTGATGATCGTCGCTGCAGCGGGCGCAGGCGCACTGGGGGCATGGGCGGAAGGCGCGCTACTACTGTTTCTCTTTAGCATCGGTCACGCTTTGGAAGGCTACGCGATGGGAAGAGCCAAGCGGGCAATTGAGGCGTTGTCCGAACTCGCTCCCAAAACGGCGCGAGTTAGACGCAATGGTACCGAACAAGAGATCGCAGTCGATGATTTGATTGTCGGTGATATTGTCATCATCAAGCCGGACGAGAGAGTTCCAGCGGACGGGTTTGTGATTGCTGGCGAATCGAGCATCAACCAAGCTCCAATCACCGGTGAAAGTGTGCCAGTCGACAAGCGGCCCGTTGATGATATTGATGCTGCAGCGTCCGATTCAGATTCACTTCCCCCGGAACATCGTGCGTTCGCTGGCACGATCAACCAATCCGGATCGCTCGAAGTTCAAGTGACGAAGCTCACGTCGGAAAATACTTTAGCGCGAGTCTTAACGATGGTGAGCGAAGCGGAAACGCGGGTATCACCAACACAGAAGTTCACGAAGCAGTTTGAGCGATACTTCGTTCCAACGGTCATCGCAGGTGTGGTGCTGTTGTTGTTTGCGCCCCTGGTCCTCGAAGAGAAATTCAGCCAATCGTTTTACCGAGCCATGGCGGTCCTCGTTGCTTCCAGTCCCTGTGCGCTGGCAATCGCCACGCCCAGTGCGGTACTCAGCGGAGTTGCCCGAGCCGCTCGCGGTGGCATCCTTATCAAAGGTGGTGGACCACTGGAAAGCCTCGGTAGCCTCGACGCAATCGCCTTTGACAAAACCGGCACACTGACCGAGGGTGAGCCCAAAGTTACGGACATTCGCACTGCCGAAGGTATCGATGAGTCGGAGCTTTTGCGAATCGTAGTGGCAGTCGAAGACCTAAGTAAACATCCGCTTGCCAAAGCAGTCGTTCGCGATGGCAAGAGAAGACTAAGAGATCGAGAACCTCGTAGTTTGGCAGAGATACCAGTCGCCACTGATTTGAAAAGTATCACAGGACGAGGTATCCAAGCTACCGTCGGTGGTGAAGTCGTTCACATCGGAAAGGATGATTTGTTTAATGAAGTAGATGGTCCGAAGGTACCTGACAGTGTTCGCGAGATAGTCGAATCGTTGGAAGAAAACGGACGCACGACGATGATTGTTCGCCGCGGCGATCGTTATCTTGGCGTGGTCGGATTGATGGACACGCCGCGAGAAGCATCGAAGCGAACGATCGCACGGCTTCGCGAACTCGGCATTAAGCGAATGATTATGATTTCGGGCGACAATCAGAAGGTCGCTGATGCAGTGGCGAAAGAAGTCGGACTTGATGAAGCCCGAGGCGACTTAATGCCCGCCGATAAAGTCAACGAGATTAAGCGTCTGCAAAGTGAAGGCGGTGTGGCGATGGTCGGTGACGGCGTTAACGACGCCCCTGCCATGGCATCTGCATCCGTCGGTATTGCGATGGGAGCCGCAGGTAGTGACGTTGCTCTTGAGACCGCCGATGTCGCCCTGATGGCAGACAACCTCGATCACTTGCCACTTGCCATCGGACTGAGCCGAGCCACACGACGAATCATTCGTCAGAACCTTTGGATCAGCCTTGGCATGGTCGTCTTCCTTGTCCCCGCCACGATACTTGGACTCAACATCGGCCCCGCCGTTGCCTTGCATGAAGGTAGCACGCTAGTGGTCGTGTTCAACGCGTTGCGGTTGTTAGCTTATCGCGAATAGCATCTCTCGCGTGGACTGAACGAAAAGCGATTACAGCCCTTATTCTTTGCGGCGGTCGACATCCCTCAGAATATTCACGCCACCACACACAACAATTCCGGCGATCAATACGGCAATCATCAAATCGGGAAGCTGGGACCCAAGTAATAGAACCAAGATGCCCGAAACGATGACGCCGATGTTCGCGATGACGTCGTTTGCTGAGAAGATATAAGATGCCCGAAAATTGATGTCGCCGCCTTTATGTCGGCTGATCAATTTTAAGCAAATCGCATTGGCGGCAAAGGCAAGGAAGCCTGTGGATATCATCGCGGTTCCGAGCGGCTCACTGTCGCCAAGAAATCGGCGTACTGCTTCTAGTAAGACACCAACACCAAGAACGATCTGCAGCGTGCCGCTAACAGTTGCTGCGCGTACGCGGATGATCTCGGCGCGACCAACAGCGTAGAGACTGATTGCGTAGACGCTGGCGTCCGCAAGCATGTCCAATGAATCAGCAATCAATCCTGTGGAACTTGCTAGCAAACCCACTGTGAGTTCGATGCAGAACATCGCCGAATTGATCGCCAGCACTACACGAAGCGTCTTCCTCTGGGCATCGTTTTCGCCTTCTAGTTCACATCCGCAGTCCGTCATCACCACCTCCCTTGATCTCAAGCCGTACTATCGTACATCGTCACGCGCCGCAGTACACAAGGTCTTCCTACTGACTTCAATGCTTCGTGCTCTCGGACTTAATCATCCAAGAGTTCATCCGCACGGGGCGATTACCGGATACGGTGGCATGCCTAGGTAATTGTGACCTGGATTGCCCTCGGGCAGATCGTCAGGGTAGTGATAACCTGGTGGCAAGTGATAGGGATGATCTGGTGGGAGCCGATGTTGGACAATGGCGGCGGTGCTTCAATATCGAGCTATCGGATCACCGTGTTGGAACGCGATCTTCTTTGCAGGGCAAAGGCGACATTGCTGAATTTGCTTGGTCGCGAGGAAGTCACGGACTTCTTGATCTGCTGCCGTTGGCGGACAGGCTTGGTAGGCGCGGAAGAGTTGCCACGCGGATTCGTCAGCGAGGTTCAGCTTGCGGGACATGATTGCATGGTATGCGAGCGCGGGGCATTTCCACAAGCATTGCTTATAGAGCTGGGTGCAGGTGCGCTGGAGGCAGATTTTCCAGGCGGCTCTCGGGTCGCTGCTGAACGGCATCGGCTTGCCATCCACCATGCGGTACTGCTGACGCCAGCCACGATGGGATTTGCGAATGTTGATTTGCAGATCAGGATAGCTGGCTCGCCACTCGCGGATCTTCTGGCAGACGACGCGAAATCGCTTCATGTACTCCGGCGCACGTCCATGTTGGGAGACGTCCATACGGAAGCGGTTGTCGATCAGAACGCGGGGTAGGTCGGGATGACGATCCAGGAAGAATCCGTTCGTGACGAACAGTCCTTCGGCGTCTGGGAACGACTGTCTTGCAAGCTCGATGATGGAGATCAACTCTGGGTTGAGAGTTGGTTCGCCACCGAGAATGGCTATACGCTTGGGCGCGAGTCGGCCTTTCCACGGGTCGAAGTTTGCGCGTGCCTCATCGAGACTGACGATTCCGCCCGCGTGGAAGTTTGAATAATGCGAGCACTGCGCACAATAAAGATTGCACGCATGTGCTGCATGGAACTCGAGGTTGGTTAACTCGATCATCAACATCCTTCCGAATCACTTGAACCAATTTCATCGCCCGAGCCTTCGCTGCCTCCTTCGCCACTTCCGCCTGGTGGCTTCGGTGGTTTCACATCGTGGCCTGGATGCCCTGGTGGCAAGTTGTCGGGCCAGTGGTAGCCAGGCGGCAAATGATACGGATGATGTGGAGGCAGCCGCGGCCAGATGATGTTGGGCAGTGGAGGCGGTACCAACACTTCAATCGGCGGCTCGGGCACCGGAGGCCATACCCAGTCCTCGGGCCACCAATCGGGCCGGGGCTCCGAGCTAGATCCCGGTGGATCTGGCGGTGGAACGTACGGTAGCGGTTCACCTGGCGGATCAAACGGCGGTGGAGGCCAACCCGGTGGTCGCTCGCCGTTGGGACCAAATGGTCCATGGTTCGTGGTTGTCATAAACACTCCTTAAAGAAGCTGGGGAAACGAAAGAAACAGAAATCAGCGCCAGAGAACTTTGCGTAGGTTGTGCTTACGCAAGGCTTGTTTCAGGAAGACGGGGCGATGTCGCTTGTAGGCGGGCGGATCGACGTGGATGTGCGGAAAGATGTGGTCCGTCGCCACACCGACCTTGACGCCGGCAACCTTGGCTCGCCAGAAAAAGTCCCAGTGCTCGTCGACCTTCAGTTCTTCATCCCATCGAATTGCCTGCAGGATGTCGCGATGGGCAACAAAGCAGTTACAAACGAATGCGCACTCGGCGATGTCGCCGATGCGTCGATACTCACCGCGCGGAATGTGAAGAACGCCACCGGCTGACTTCAGTAAACGTGGCGCGCCATCAGGATGGGCACGATGCGGTTGCTTGCTGAGCGTTGCTAATAGATCGAGGCGACTCGACTCGAACTTGCGAACCAGATCATTCAGTCGAGTCTGTGGGCCAACCACGTGATCATCGTCAGAGAAGATCACCATCCTTGTTTGCGCGGCTTCAACGAGACGATTGCGACCAGCCGACAACCCGATGTCATATTCAGTCTCAATGAGTCTATCGACCAACGTGGCTTCGTCGGGACAGACTTGCGAAAATCGCAGATCAGGCTTGCCGTCGTCGAGGACGTAGATCAGCGGACGATCATCGCCACAATGCTCGTAAATGCTACGCACCAGAGTCGCGCAACAATGAGGGCGATGGATGGTCTTGATGCAGAATGTGACACGATCACGCATGGACGATACCTCCTCCTGGATAACGCAGTGAATCAAAGCCGTGCTTACGGAGCCCCAATCGGCGGAACTTGGGTCGGGCTCGCAGAGCGCCGTAAGGCTTGGCTGCCACGTGGTCGTGGACTACTGAGCAGTCGAGAGCCACGGCGATTTGCAGATGTTCAATATGGGACGCTCGGTAGAAGAACTCCCAGTGCTCGTACGTTTTGATCTCGTCATCCCAGCGAACGCGGCCGATCGTGTCGCGTCGCGCCAGGAAAGCGTTGCTGACCATGTCGCACCAACTGGTCTCACCGATACGTTTGTGTTCGCCTCGATGCATCCAGATCCGGCTGCCATTCATCAACGGGCTGAACAGCATTGGACGGCCACCAGCGCCCTGACGCACAGCCAAAATGTCGAGGCCGTACTCCATGAACCGCTGGTAGACTCGGTCAAGATGCAGATCTGGCGTTACGATTTGGTCATCGTCGAGCAGAAAGATGAACTCGGTTTCTGCCGCGTCGATTGCTGTATTGCGTCCAATGCCGACACCCACATCGTGCTGCTGGAGATCAATCACTTTGCAGTGTTTGGCGGTCTCGGGATACTTTCGCGAGAACCAATGTTCGGGAAGACCATCGTCAACGACAACGATCTTGGGTTCGCCGAACTCCTTTCGAAGCGACTGGACGAGTCGATGGCAGGCCCAAGGCCGATGAATGGTCTTTATGCAAAAGGTAATGTCTTGAATGGGTACAGTTGCTTCCATGTTTCACCACGCGTTAAGGAGTTTTCGAGCAAGTTTGATGGCATGGCGATAGTCTTTGAGACGCTTCGCGCTGCGTTTGATATGCAAGATCGAGCTCAGTGGAGCGACGTTCCCGTAAAAGGAGATCAGCGAATTGTCAAAGGCCTTCTCAAAGTCGTCTGCGGTACAGCCCATGACTTCTCGCATCACATCTAGCGGTGGCGAACAGGCGATACGAGTCGATGCGCGTAAGCCTCCGGCTCCGTCAGGCTCGCCTCGCTTCCACGGTTTTCGAAGCGATCCAGCCGCCACATCGACCGCGGCTTGCCACTCGTCATCGCTAAGGTTGGGATCGAGCCAGATGTCGAGATCGCCTTCCTCCCAATCGATCCCGTGCAAGCGAAGTGCGCCGGAGCCGATGATGATGTAGCGATGTCGAAACTTAGCGAGAACATCTTCCACTGGTGTCATTGACGCACTCCTTTACTTCTTGGCGTGTCGAAGGAAGCCTCAACGATGGCCAGGCTGCCAGCTAGGATTCGCTTACTAAGCTCGCGGTATCGAGGTCGATGAGCGTCATGGAGCAGCGTTGGTGTCTTGGTAGCCCAGCGGTTGCAGACATCCACGCGTGACCTTCCGTCGACCAGAACAAGGTCGGGAGACAGATCATCGGCCGACTTCACATACTCATCGAATTGCCCTGGCTGCGCAGGCTCAAGTGCTTCTGATGGCCATGCCGGCGGCGCATACCGCAACTCAACATTGCTTGGATAGGGACTGCTGGCGCGAAGCCAAGCTGCGTCGTGTTCGATCGAGGTGACCTTTGCTACTCTGTCAGAGAGCCAGAAGGTAGAGCGTCCGCTTCCATACTCGAGAACGTGATAGTCAGGCTTAAGCAACGATTCAAACGCGGTGATTTCGGCTGGCTGCATCCATGGCGTGGGCTCTTGAAACTTCCGTTTTACTGGATGGTAAATCGTCTCAGCCAAGCCCAGTGGCATGAATGGCTTCCAGGTCACCGTATGCGAATTGGGAATCGCCACTGGACTAAGTCCACAGATTGCAGCAATCGTCGGAAACCGCAGCTCACCAGTCGCATCGGGCAGACTGGGCAAGTACTCGTTGTATGCTGTTGATGTCCGTTCTAAGGCTTCGTGAGAGACCAAAACGCAAGAAAACGGAACGATCCCAGTGGCAAAGGGGGCGATGGTTTGCGGTAACGATTTCCAGTGTCGCCTGAACCAATCGGGCTCCCGATGAAACAAGCGGATTGAAGGTGCTGCGAGTGGATAGCGAGCAACATCGCTGAACCAGCCATCGACCTCGACATTCACCAGCGTGTCCCATTCGAAGATCGCGTAACGATCCGAGTCTTGTCTCCGATTTCGAAACCAGTCGATTAGCAGGAGATCTGTCGCTTTGGCCCGAAGATGTGGGAATGTGTTAACGACATCGCGCCAAAGCGATGAGCTGCAATCATCGATTGAGAAGCCACCTGGAAGCGGCTCTGATGACGATATCGCAACCACTGATCCACGCGAGAAACGCTTCAGTCTCTCAAAATGGTCATTGGTCACTGCATCGGTGCGATGATGAATGAACAGGCTCGTGGTATTCATGAATTCACCCGAACTTTCGTAGCTGAGGATTCACATGAGCGATTGCCGAATCGATCTCTTCGGCAGTGGGCTCGATTCCGAGGAATGCGATCAGTTCATTGATCACCGTTTCAGGATCTTCCGTTAGCTTGGCGAAGTTGATCCGATGGACGAGGACTTCTGGATGCTGTTGGATGAACGTCTCGCGATGTTCCAGTAGCGAACGCTGTAGCTTGTCGCAGGCGTCATCGCCGGCTGCGAACCATTGACCTGGATGTCGGCTACTTCGATCTTGAAGGGACCGAATCGAGGCTTCGATTGGGCGATCGACTGCGATGATTCGCAGCGAGTTACCGAGGGCTTCGTAGAGGTGGCTTGCGAATCGGCAGAGATGCGGATACTTGCCACCGGCAACAGTGCGGTCACGAATGGCTTCTGCCTTCCTGGCGACGATCCAAGCTTTCAGTTGCTTGGCGAGCTGACCGTCAGGGATCTTGGGATCGATCGCAGGGAATCGCATCGCCTTTTCACAGAGCTGGGCAAGGCCGATCGCCTCGCCACCTCCAGTTGCCTCGTAGCCACCGAGTTCGTTGCCCATGTGAACGCCCAAATGATGCATGACCATCGCGACACAGCTGGTGCCACTGCGATGGGGCCCGAGGACTGCGAAGAACGGCGCGTCGCTGTGGTCGGCATTCTTGGCATCGTTGAAGAACCTGGTCTGGGTCCACTTGCGACCGCAGATATTGGACTTGGTCGGCAGTTGGCCGACGAGCCAGCGATCGGGGGTGTAAACCGGAATCGACTCTTTCTCGACATTCTTGCCTTGGACCAGGGCTTCGTATCGCCGCTGAGTCAAACGACCCAAGTGATGATCGATGTGATGCTTCAGATGCCAGTCATTCCAGTTCAGGTGACGATAGAGTGCCTTCATCGTTGCGCGACCTCGCACCATGAACGCATGGGTGCGATTGACGTTGTAAGGTCGGTAAATGTGGTCGCTGATCTTCTTCGGCGGATGCTTGGCAGCGTACAGGTGCTGACCTCCGAGGTAAGCTAGTCCCCAGTCTTCAGGCAACTCACGAACGTATGCCTCGAGATGTTCCACGAAGTCGGGAACGAACCCTGCGTCATCTTCGAAGACAACATACGAATCGATGCCTTCAAGCAGACATTTTTCAAGGATCAACAAGTGCGAACGGTAGCAGCCCCAGGCACCATTGCCGGCTCGCCACTGCTCGGGCGTCGAAAGCTTGCGACCATCGATGGCTGCGAATCGCTCGACGTCTGGGAATGGCCATGGCTGCGGTAGTTGCTGCATCCATTCGCGCAGACGATCATCGCGTCGATCGAGATTCATCAGGAAGCAGCGTTCAACGATCTTCTTCGTCGGCATCGAAATCATCTTCGTTGGGCTCGGGTGCACCGTCTGGGAACTTACGCTCGAACCGGCGGATGGCAGTGAGCACAAGTGACTTGGCGATGGTTCTAGTAAACTTTCCATGGGGTAATCCTCTGAGTTGGGCTTCTTCCAAAAGCCATTCGATAATGGTGTCGAGATTCGTACGGCATCCTTCCACGCCCCAGTCGTTCATGGTCTCGGCGCGGGTCTCACACTTGCAGGTGTCGCTTGGTCTTGCGAACCATGCGAGCATCTTGCGAAGCTCGCTGCCTGGACCCGGCTTGTAAGCCGCGATCCGCAACGTCGTGGGCTCTTCCTGATTGGGCAGGTAGCTCTTCAGCAGTGCTTTTAGTTCGTCGACGTTTTGATTGCGTCGACGCTTGTTGACGATGGCCATACCGATCGTCACGAGGTTGACAGCTTGCGGATTCGAACACTCGCTGCAGGCTCGGCATCCGCTGGACGAAGCCTGGACGGAGCAGTCGGCTAGATGGCTGGCGACTTGGCAGCGGTTGTCGTTGGTCAGATTGGGACAATGCATCATGCTGCCACCTCCACAACTTCACCGTCGTACCCACCCGATCCGCTCGGTGGATCGCCAACTTCGGGACAATCACTTTCAAGGAGCTGCCATCCACAGGACCAGATCCACGTCGTGTTGCATGGTTCGCTCGTGCTGCTTTCGGAAGTCGGAGGTTCGCTTGGCGGTTCGCTATCGGAGTGGCTGACGCTCGGACGATCCGACTCGCTTGTTGATGGATCGTGCGAGTCGCTTGTCGATGGATCATGCGAATCGCTTGTTGATGGCGATGAGTCACTGCCTGAGCCGCTCGTTGAACCGCTTCCAGAGCCGCTCTGCGAATAGCTGCCAGATCCGCTGGTGGAATGGCTGGTCGACCAGGGAACGCTATAGCTTTCACTTTCGCTGTAACTTGGCCGTTCGCTGCTGGATCGGCTTTCTGACCCATCGCTGCTTGATGGCTCGCTTGCTGACCGCGATTCACTATCCGATTCGCTTTGAGATTGGCTCTCCGACTCACTTTGCGAATTACTATCGCTGTCGCTGGAGTCACTCGCCGACACAGATCCGCTGCCGCTTGAATAACTGGGCTCCGAGTAGCTTGGTTCTGAATAGCTGGGCCATGAGTAACTTGGTACAGATCTGCTATCGCTGCTCGGATTTTGGGAATCCGATTGGCTTTCCGACTGGCTCTCGCTTTCCGAGCTGATCGATTCGCTTTCCGAACTATCGGATTGACTGGTGTCGCTTCCACTCGAATCGCTCTTGCTGGAATCGCTAACGCTGGATGATCCCGAGTAGCTGTCGCTAGACGATCGGCTGTAACTGGCGTCGCTGGAGTACGATTCGCTTTCTCGCGACGAATCCGATTCGCTCGATTCAGACTGGCTGGATTCTGATTCACTTGATTCGGACTGACTCGACTCCGATTCACTCGAGCTCGATCCACTGGAGCCGCTGGATTGGCTCGAATGACTCGAACCAGAGCTTGATACGCTCGAAGAGTGGCTGCTTGAATAGGACGGCTCACTCAGCGAAATCGATTGGCTCGAATCGCTAGAAGAACCGCTTGATGCAGATGATCCAGAACTTGATGATTGGCTTGAGCTTGAATGCGACGAGCTCGAGCCGGATGAACTCGAGAGACTAGACGAACTCGATCCAGAACTTGAGACCGATGGTACCGAGTAGGATTGCGACGAACTTGAATGTTCGCTCGACGATGAGCTCATCGACGACAGGCTACTCGATGAGCTGATGGAACTGGAGGAACTCGATGAGACGCTCGAACTGCTCGACGAGGATGGGCTTGACGAACTACTGCCGGAGCTGCTGCTGGAGCTGCTTGACGATGACGATGAGGATGAACTCGAAGAGCTAGACGAGCTGCTGCTGGAACTGGAACTACTGCTTCCCTCGCAGCAGCGGCAGCCGATGGTTAGGTAAGCGCTGGTGTCCTCGTGAAAATGGCAGACGATCTGTTGGCTTGTCAGAAGGGCATAGTCACAGACGTTGTAGACCGCGACCTTGACACCAATCGGTGCCCAGACACCGTTGGCATATCGCAGTTCACGAGCCATGCCCCAGCTCTTAGCCTTGAGCCTCGAGACGGGCTTGCAAAGCAACGTCTGCTTGGGCGGGTCGATGATCCAGGAGCGATTACCATCGTAGGTGACGCTGAGATACTGATCACCTTCGTAGTTGGAAACCGGACCTCGAATCCGCTGAGCGCTCGGGTTGCGAGCGATAATGCGAACGCCTTGTCCATTCGGTTTCAAGACCGGCTCAATGGTGCCGGAATCGTCGAGCTGAAAGAGATCGCAGTTGGCGGAACCAGTCGCAAGACCAGAGCGACCAGGGATACCACCGCTGGGAACCTTCACCAGGAACGCAGGATCGGCTGGCTTACCGACGCGAACGACAGCCCACTGGACGCCAGTCTGATTCGCATCACGTCGCCATAGGATCTGGGCCGAGCCGTTGGGCTTCGACAGGAGCGTCGTTCCTCCTGAGTCGGCGACGTCGGCATATTGATGCCAGGTCTCTTGAACATTCACACGAGCAGCAACCACGCCTGCGAATACCACGCGACCGACTTTGTCCTCGGCGATCGGCTCGATGGCTACACCGAATCGACCCATATGCTCGTCGGCGATGGGTCGAACCGACTGGATCGTGGCATCGCGCACGAAGCGAGTGAGTGCTGTATTGTCGACGTCAGGATCGCCAAGTGGGGCGTTAAAACCGACGATTCCACCGATGGGCACAGTGGTCGCACTTTGATAGTGAACGCGAACGGTGGCAGCGTCGCGAACGTGGGTGCGGTTTCCTGCGCCAGCGGCGAGTCGGTCACGCGCAACGGCATCGGCGGCCGCCAGCAGACGGTTGTATTCCGCTGCCGTGATATTGAGTTTCTCGCCTGGCCGAACTCGCCTTGCCATTACTCGATCCCCAACGCGTTAAAGTTCGCTTCGGGGTAAACCTGCTCGACATAGGCCGCTTCGGGTACTTGCAAGACGCGATCACCAACCACCTCTTCGCCATGCTTGACCCAGAGGTAATCCCAACCTCGCTTCGCCACGCCCGAGATGTTGCCAACCGTAAGGTTGATTTCGTTGGGACGCGCCGCGAAGTGATAAGTCACATCAACCCAGTTCTGTTCGTCCTCGCCGCCCTCACCACCCAGGAACAAGGCCTCGCCTGGCGCAAAGATCGACCAGGGACTTGAATTGACCCGGCCGGTCATCGCGACCATGGCGAGCAGATAAGCTGTCGATACGAATTCAAACTTCTTGCGGACAGAGAACTCGAACGCCGGGACGGTCACGTCGACGCCGGCAACCCCCGAGTCGCTCACACCAATTGCTCCGCGATAGTTCGGAGCGATCTTGCCAGGGGCCGCGTAGATTCCACGAGTGAAAAGCGATTGATTGAGATGCGTTGAAGCGCCGGTGGTATTGAACGACACCGGATCGAGCTTGGTCTTGTTGATCGATGCGGTGACAAGTGCGTGCTTGTCGTTGATGTACTCGCCATCAATCTGTAGATACGGGATCAGGTCTCGCTGGGTAGATCGGTAGTGTGCCAGCGCCGCACTCGCAGCGGTTGCCGGATCAACCGAACCGCCATTGGTCGCCACATAGACGAACGTATCCGAGGTCGTCTTGCCACGCGTTGCCTTCTTCGAAAGCGCAGCGAGTTCGAAATCATATCCACCGTGTGAGAATCCCATTAGCTGAACACGAAGCCTCCCGTGCGGGCGCGTTCGGCTAGCTGAGCGGTGTTCTCAGCCGTTTGAATGATGGCTCGCTTGACATCATCCGACAGGCCTTCGCCAGTAACTGGGGGCATCTGCAGCCGCGCGACGCTTTGTGATAGAGCCGCATCGAACTCCTCGAGTCGAACTCGCACTGCAGCAAAGGATGCCATGAGTGATTCGAGGTTGAGCGACGGCTCGGTTTCCTCAGGAAACAGCGCATCGGCCAGCTCGTTGAGTTCTTCGTCCGACATGTCTTGAGACTGCAACATTGGCGTCTCTTTTGTCGGATCAAGGACTTCGGGCACCTCCATGTTTTCGGGCTCGGCGTTTAACTGCGGATCGACATCGAGATCGCCAGCATCGACATTTTCATCAACGTCGGGTTTGTCAGCGACCTGCACGGTTGGAATCAGCGATGCGCCGCTACCAAGTCCCAGACCGCGACTATCGAAGTTGCCGGCCGCTTCGGTCTTCTCGGCGACTGCTTCTGGGCCACTGGAAAACTGATCTAGCGAATCCTTGGCCGAGCGATCGAGCCCAAGCTTGAGGTCCTTCTTCCTGGGCGGTTTCAGTTTGGGATCTTTGATACCATCGACTTCGACCTTGGGGGCCTTTACATCGCCGGGCATCGGCGGCGCGGGCATGGGAGGGATCGGAGTGCCAGCGTCTGGTTCTTTGGGTGCTTCGGGCTCTTGCGGTTTTGCGGCATTGGCTGCTTCCACGGCATCATCGAACTCCGCTTGAGCGGCGGCTACCTGCTGGTCACGTTCCTTAGCGCGATCTTCGGGCGATTGGCGACCAGCTTCACGAGCGACGCGTGCCTCTTCTCGCATTTGATCAAGGGTCTTTTGAACCCCTGCGGTGGTGTCGTCGATGGTCTGTTGCCGCGACTGTCCGGCCGCTTCGTTCTGTTTGAACTGATCATCGCGCGAAGCATCGAGCACCTGGTTCTTGGCGTCGGTCTCTTGATCAATAACCGCCATCTCGGCATCAATGTCGCGACCAGCGCGTGCCTTGCGACGTTCTTCAAGTTGCTGCTTGATGCCTTCCTGCATCTGTACGCGATTAGCTTCGATCTGTTGTTTACGAGCGTCGCGCCGCTTCATGCGATCGGCGATGGCTTGCTGCTTCTTGGCCTCTTCCGCTTCGTCGGCCGTGCGGATCTCCTTGTCGATCTTGGCCATTTCGACTTCGACATTCACATCGTCATCGAACAGTGACTTCAGTTTGATCCAAGCCTTTCGCAGAAAGCCGACGGTCGTGTTCCACATCGACTTGACTTGCGCGACGAATACCGACCATGTATCAGCGAGATAGTCGATGGTTTCGACCCAGGCAGTTTCAACGCCTGCCAATGCATTGATTAGAACGCCACCGATCTGAACAGAAACGTCGCCAGCGATGTCAACGAGTTCACGAAGCCGGATGAATCCTTTCTTGAGGAAGCCGATCGTGGAGTTCCAGCCCTTCTGAACTGAGGTGGTAAGGATCGTCCAGCCATCGGCCATGAAACCGAGTGTTGCATTCCAAACGCTGGCGAGGCCTGATAGCGCACTGATCAGTACATCGCCGATCGCATAAGCCGTTTCGCCCCAAACATCCGACAGGTAATTGGTGAAGTCGGCCCAAACGCCTTTGAGATAGGTTGTGCCTTTGATCCACTGGAGCTTGAGATATGTCCACAGAACGTTGGCCGCAGCGGTAATGTCTCCGGCTGCCAGTGCATTGGCGATCGCACCAAAGGCCTTGATCGTGTCGGCTTTCAGTGTTTCGAAGACGCCTTTCAAGTACTCGATCGCTTGGCCAGCGATGCCGGTGGAGTAGATGAAGTAGGCACCCAGTGCCGCAACGGCCGCGACCACCAGACCGAGAGGCGTGAACAGAGCGCCGATAATGGTCACAAGGACGCCGATAGCGGTTCCCACCAGTGAGAACATCGAAGCCAGACCACCGACTGCGAATGCAGCGACACCAGCGGCGCTACCGATGCCGATGAACGCTGCGCCTACACCAACCACGCCAGCAACGATGAGGGCGACCTTCTTGACCACTTCCTGGTTCTTGCCGATCCATTCGGTGAGTCCAGACAATGCACGTGAGATCGCATTCATCATCTTGGTCACAGAAAGATCGAGAGACTCGCCGATCGCAATCGCCACGCCCTCGATCGAGCTCTTGAGAATTCGGAAGGCACCGCCAATTCCCGAATCCATATCGGCAGCAGTCTTAGCAGAGATACCACGGGCCTTTTGGATCTCACCGAGCAACTGCCTGGTGTCGGTGACCGACTTGCCGATGGCCGATGCGCTCGTGATACCAAGCAGACCAAAGACTTCGTTAAACGCAGCGGCGCGATCCCCAGAACCCATGTTGGCGGTCGCAGCAGCAACTTCCCCAAGCACGTCGACGAGCTTGCGAGCGTTGCCTTGTGCGTCTTTCGTAGCAACACCGAAGACCTTTTGAAACTTATCTGACTCCGAGGCGCTGAGCGTGAGTAAGCGACGCAGTGCAGTTCCTGCCTCGCTACCTTGAATCCCAAGATTGCCAAGCGTGCCGAGAATGGCGAGCGTCTCTTCGAGACTCATGTTGGCATCGGCCGCCACAGGACCTGCATACGATAATGCTTCGCCCAGCGATTCCACGGAGTTGAACGACTTGTTGGCCGCGGCCGTCAATCCGTCAGCAACTCGCACCGCATCGGTGGCTGCCATTGAAAACTGGCGAATGGTGGCTGCCATAATGCCGGAGCTGAGCGTGGCATCGGTACCGGTGGCGCGAGCAAGATTCATCACCGCGCCGGTCATCTCTTCGATCTGCTTCGGTGAGAATCCGGCTCGTCCAAGCTCGGTCATCAGCGAGGCGACTTCGCTGGCAGAAAAACTTGTGGTTGCACCGAGAAGCTTGGCTTTCTCACGCAATGAATCGAAAGCCGCTCCGGTCGCGCCGGCCACCGCACCTGCGGCGCGAATGGCATCATCGAAGTTTGCATAGACGGCGACACTCCCTGCCACGGGAGCTGCAGCGGCGACACCAAGTCCCATCAGCTTGGTGCCGATCATTCGCGTGGACGCGCCGAATGATTTCAGCCGCTTCTGCGCAGCCTCGAGCCCCTTGAGGAACTGCGCACTCCTCGCGGTCAGCTCGACGTAGGCTCCTCCGGCTTTGACTTGAGACATGGCAACTCGGCTAACTTGGGTTGAAAACTCGCACCGAGCATCGCTGCAGCTTGCTCAACAGTTCCGCGAGCAACGATCGGTTTCTGTTCTGCGTAGGGATTGAAGTCATCGGGCTTGAATGGCTTGCGACGCCTCTTGCGATCACGGTTCATCTCGGCCATCAGTGCCATGATCGTGCTGGCGACATTCCAGTCGTGCTGGCGTCTGGCCTCAGCCATCAGCACAAGTTGGCGAAGCGTTAAGGGGCCTGGATCGACTCCGACGATGCCGGCGAGTCTGACGATGAGTCGCTCAATGTCGGCACAGCGAGCTTGCGTTCGAGATCTTCGACGAGCTTGTCGACCAAGTTCGGATCGTCCAGTCGCTTCTCGATCGCATTGATCCCCCGACTCTCGATCAACTTCTGTTTCTCGGCCGCCTTCCGCAGAAGACGGCGTCGGGACTCCGGGAAGTAATTGATCAACGCTTCGAGGAGTGCACCGGTTGCATCGTCGATCGAGTTTCCCGCGAGGCCCTCACCGAAGGCTTCGTCCGTGATCTGCTGCTGATCAGCTTGCGGCTTGCAAATCGCAAACAGCACATCGCCGAGGAGCAACGGATCGGTCGAGAGTCGCGTGATCAAATCACCGTCGATCGCTTCCAGCAGATGCACGCCTGTGAGAGTCTTCACGCGGCGCAGCGTCGTGTTATCGATATCCACAATCCAAATGCGACCGGCGCGGTCAACGAACTTCTGCATGATGCCTCCCTGAGTGTTATGAATCTCTAAACCAACTACAACGACAGCTATCAAGGACCAGCTAAGCCAGGTCCCACATTCATGCCACCACCGGAACTCGACTGCGTTGGTTTGAGAGTCACATCAGCGGAGATGACCTCTTCCAAGTTCTGGTTGACATTGAAGGTCATCACTTCGCAGGTCAGCGTTAGCGTGCCACCAGCGTCGCTGATGCCGACATCACATGGATCACCGCTGCTCCACAAGCCTTGAAGCAAGCCGAAAGCGCTATCGCCATCCTTGTTCAGCACCGTGAACTCGATGGAGGCATCCTTCAGCGTTCCGACCGTAGCACGCCATCCGTTGTTGGCACGTGTACTGGCATCCGCTTCGGCCTTTTCAAGGCTGACCGTCAAATCCTTGACATTGGTGATCTCCGCTCCGTCGATGGTCAGGACGGCTTCGAGACCAAGTCTTACTTCTGGCATCGTGAATGATTCCTTATGGCGAACGTTTACTTGACTGAGTTGGCCCAAAACATGGGGAGCCGACTCCGGTTGGCATCCAGTGCCGGCTTCATGAAGGGGCGCTTGGGGTAATGACGAGGTTTGTTGTCACTGCGACGCTCGTTCTCTTCAGCGACCAAGCGAGTGGCTCGATTGGCTTGTGCAGCGGTTCGCAGTTCGATCCTCGCAAACTTCGTCTTGTTTCCTTGCTGCTTGACTCGGATCGGACCATGCTCGCCAACTCGAAAGCGATGTGGCTTCAGCTTGCGCCGTTTGGTTGCCACGCCACCGAATTCATGCAGATTCCAAAGGCGGCCCGCGATCTCATTCACAGGCCCGATGATGACTTCGGTCTTGTTGTTGGTAACGTCGTAGCGAATCACCCGCTTGAGCATGCCCGTCTGCGTATGTGGCGGGCTGCCAGGCTTGGATGATGTTTTTCGACGTCGAATACTGAACCGAGCGGTCTTGCCAATCGCGCCCCCGGCGTGCCGAAGCGAAGTGAAGGTGGCAGTTTCCGCCTTCTTCTTGAGCTTTCGCTTATCGAATTGAGTTCGAACGGTGAGCCTGATCATCGCGCCAGTTCAAAGGTTAAGGTCAACAAACTTGTAAACTGACGCAGTTGCTCCCAGTGTTCACTGGAGTACAGCACGGCATGTTCGGCCTTGATGCATCGAGCCGCTTGAAATGACACGAGCCGCTTCAAGCGAAACTCGTCGGCGATCTTTTCCACCAAATCAACCAGCGGGTCGATCTCCTCATTGGTTCCCTTGGAAAACTTCTTCTGCACAGCAACGTCCACGCGGCAGTGATACCGGTTGTGGGCGCGATCATGAGGCAATAGTTCAACATCGCGAGGCACAACGCTGACACGCAGTTCCTTCATGTCTTCGAGGTCGAAGTTGGGAACGTACAAACGCTCGGCCACGAATTCGAAGTCGAACTCGGCGGCATTGAGCTGGGCGGTAACGCTGTCGGCAACTTGTAGAACGGTCGTCATGAGGGATGGGATTCGATCTGTTTGGTGTGAATGCGGAGTTTCAAACGGAATGGGTCGCTGTAGCGCCAAGGTGGGTCGCCACCAAGGGCCATCACTTCAAATATGAAGGTGTGGTTGCCATCGATCTCGACGATGGTGTCACCGCGGCGAGGCAACGTTCCGATGATCGACTGGAGCAGAGATTGCGTGTCGATCAGGAAATCGCGAACTTGGCTGCGAGTGACAATTCCCTCGCCGTCGTCCTGGTCGTACATCGACTTGCCGATCGTGGCTTGGAGCGTGGCTCCAAGCTCTCCTCGGCGATATACGACCTGGCGAGACGCGTGCTGGGTGAGTTTGGAGGCAAGCCACTCCTGGCCCTTTTGAAGCATGTCTGTCATGACTCGGCTTTTGCCTTCGTGTTGCCCAGCAGCTTCGAAGCCTTCGTTCGAACTTCATCGAGCCAAACCGCATCGGCGCGGCGCTGGTACTCGGAAGCAACCGCATTGGCCTCTTCGTCAAGCTGTTGCTGACGAAGCGTTGTTTGACGAACGGGCTGGGCTGGTTCTGGAGTTAAGAAAGCAACGGGCGACGCTTGCTTGAGTTGCTCGGGTTCCCGTTTCTTCACAGGAATCAGAGCAACTGCCAGCAGGACGACGACCACAATGACGGCAATGGCTAATAACATTTTTTGGTTGAACCTCATCTAGGAGAATGGATTGGGTTAAAGCAAGGCTCAGCTAATGCCGCGCTTGATCAGAATGAACACGAGCAACACGGCTGCGATTCCAATCAGCGCGACCGTGGCGATCTCGCCGGCCGAGAGCCAAAGCAGAGCGTTACGAGTGTCTTTCGCTCCATCGAACAGATCGCGTACTCGATCCAGTGGCCGACGGTCTTCGGAGGGTGGCGTTGGGCAATAGCCATCGGGACAATCCTCGGCCGACAGATACAGCGTCGGTGTGATCGCATCGTCCCAGGAGTAACCTTTGGTTTTCACTGCTCCAGTCTTCTGCGCTTCTTTGGCTTGCTTGTAGAGCGTGTAACCATGACGCAAATCCGAGTAGAGCTCGTCCGGCGTGCTCGGAATCATCGAACGACCAGCGGCGTGGATGTGCCCGCCAGTTGCGTCTTGGAAGAGCACCACAGGGAACTGTTCCGCGGGCACAATGTCGGCATAGCGAGTCTTGTAGATTGCATTGTTTGCCGTATAGACCTGGAATTCGCAGCTTTCCTTGAGCGCCGCTAGCTGCTTGTTCTGCGTGAACCATTCCTGGAGTCGCTGACTTGTCGCATCAGTGTTCACGAACAACGCGATCTGGTAACTCTTCTTCGGTGGAGGAGCCGCAGGATTCGAAACGGGAGTTACAACTAGCGGCTCTTGAGTTGGCTTCGAAACATCCACAAAGTTCGGCGTCGCAGGTACCGGTTGGGCAAATGTGGGCGTCACCGTTGGCGTCACAACGGTCGGTTGCACGATTGTGGGCTGAACTACCAATGGCGCGGGATAGACGCGTTGTGGTAGGCAATTCGGCGGACAGTTGCGGATCTGTTGCTTGATCTCACCCTGGGCCTGCAAGTTCACCGACTGCGGTTCTTGCAACTTCTCGATCGCGCCAACGCTCGGCGCGGTCGGTCGAGAGTTGGGCACCGTCCAGCTCTGCTCGGGCTGAGGCTGCGCTGGCTTGTTATGCAAAGCCGTGAATACAACACCGAGGAGAATCGCGTGGACGATTGCCACCACGATCAGCCCCAGACTTAAGCGAATTCGAATCGTATCGTTGATCATGGTGATTACAGAACCTCATAACTTTGGTAAGGCAGTGAACTGCTGGGATCGTTGAGAACGGTTAAGGCAAAGCCTCCGTAGCCTGCCCATAAGCGGATGAACTGTTCACGAGGCGTGAGTTCGAAGCGCCCCGGATAGTTGTTGTCGAGGATCGCTGCGTATTGCTTCCCATCACGCTCGATCCAGCCAACGAACGTGCAGCAATGCGCTGGCTTCCACCAGAGGATTGCTCCACGCCTGGTTGCACTTGCCCAATCGAGGAAACGAGGATCAGCCTTGAGCGTGTAGCTGTAGTCGATGCCGGCAGCATCCAGCCGATCACGCAATCGCGAGTCCCATTCGCCGTCGGCATAGGTCGCTCGCCAGCGTTCGCCAAGCTCGAATCTATTGAGCCAACGGAGGTGGTTGACAAGCGAGGCATGAACACAGCTCCCTTGGCCAAGCGAGCCTGTCCAATTGCGCTGATGCAGTTGCACCGGCAGATTGGCTGGTGGTTGCTCCAGTTCAGGCGCTGGCAATGCACGAACGTTGACGACGCCCGAATCGCAGCCAGCCAACACGAGCAGCATCAGTGCACAGGCTGAAATCAATTGTTTATGAATCATATTGAGCTCGTTGATAAAACTATTGACGGTGACGACTAACGCTGGACCGCAAACGCAGGGATCGTTTGGAGAGCCGAGGCTCAACTCGTGCCCCTGGTGCGGGCCAGCGGTAGTCGTCGCTAACTCTTAAATACCACCCACAGTTGCGGATTCGACTGCGGCGTCGAAGCCACGAAGCGAATGGGCAGCCCACACATCGCCTTCATCGTGACGTAGCGCGGATTGGTTGGATCGAATAACTCGCTTTCATACTTGGCGAGTTCTGCGACCTCTCCATTGGGAAGCCAGCCCTCGATGGTCCACTGCGATGGCGTCGATTGCTTGGCAATACAAAAGCAACTGCGGAACTCGCCCACCGAGATCCACTGGCTGACTTGGCCGTTTGCCAGACGCAGTGGCTGAACAGACCGTGCGCGATCGACAGTTACTTTTGCGATTGATCCCATGGCTTATTGACTCAGTCGTAAACGGACACAGCGGGTTCCTGGTGGAGCGGACTCGATGGCTTTGCCCATCATCGGATGGGCGTAAGCGTTCTTGACCACATGCCAACTGATCTCCGACCAGTAAAGGATCGTGCCAGCGGGAATGTTGGTGGTTGGATCTTTGACTACATCGAAGACGCCCCGCATCGTGATGCTGCCACGTGAGCCCGCACTAATCCCAAACTTGGCGATGCCCACGAGCCGGTCGACGACAACCACTGAGCCAGCGGCCACGTCGGACTCGGGGACGATCGGCAAGGTGTTACCATCCGCGACGAAGATGGCTCCTGCATTTATGATTTGTGCGTTGTTGCTCACGGCGTCTCATCACTGGCTCAGGCGAACGCGAACGAAGGAATCAGTGGCGGCAGCGTCATTGACGACTTTGCCGAGATAGGTGGTGCCAACATCGTCAGCGACCACGGCTCCGTCTTCATCGACGTAGACCTTGGTGCCTGCTTCGAACTCGACAGCCAGGGCTGGGTCTTTGGGAATGTCAAAGACGCCTTCCACAGCGATCGAGCCAAGCGAGCCGGCCTTGATGTCGCGTTTAGTGATTCCCACCAAGTCGCCTTGGATCACGATTGATCCAACCGCGACATCAACGGTGGGAGTGAAATCGACGGCCTTACCGTCATGAACAAATTGAGCTTGCATGGATTATGGAATCCTTGAGGACAAAGAATGGTTGGTTTCAGAGCGGTCAGGAGACGAGGCTTACTCGCCGGTGACCTTCACAGCGGCGCGTGGGTCTTGCGAGTTCACACCGAAGTCGATGTAAGAACGAAAGCCCATGCCGAGCGTGTTGGCCGGCATCTCAACGCGTTCGATGACCGGCGTACGTCGACCGTTAAGGAACACGATCTCAAAGGCGGGCAGTACATTTGGATTAGCGAACAGATACCAAGCCGAGCCGCTGGCTCCCTGGTAGTAGCTGTCCGACAAATGCGGCGTTGAAATGACGCGGTACTTGTTGCGGTGTGGGTTGTCGACCGGAATCTTGGTCGGCGTTCCCTGGGCATCCATCATGAGCTGGGCCGAACCCATCAGCAGTTCCGCATCGGTTTCGATCTCGACGGGAACGACCAAAAACTCGGGCCGAATGTTGATCGGCTTTTGATCCTTGGCCTTGTTACCAGGCCCAACCTTCTGCTTGCGGAAGGTCGTCTTGGCAACGGTGAGCGACTCGGGACCGAACTTTGTATCGGGACCTTGCAGCAAGTTTCCATTGGCCGAGGAGAAGAACGCCGTGTTCTTGAGCAGTAGCGTGAAGAACAGCTCATCGATCGACTCAGCACCGCTGCGTCCCATTTGACGAGGGATGTCCATGAACGCGTTGAGGTCATCGTTGATGATGTCGTGGCGAGTCAGCGCAAGGATCTGACCGTAGGTGTCAGCCTTGTTGCTATACTTTTGGTCGGAGAGCTTTCCATGCTTCAGCTCGCCATCGGGCGCAACCTTTTCGAAGCCGCCAGTGCCAAGCAAACGATAGCGCGAGATTTCCTTGAAGTCACTCACAGTCCCGATGCTGCACAGGTCAAACGCTGCGATCGGCGTCGATTCATAGGCAGACAGAAGCGTCTTGTTCATGACATTCTCGAGGATGCCAGGAAGCGACATCGTCGAAAAACCGGCGCGAATCGTTGCGGTTCCATCGCCGAAGACGCGCGGAACATCGAACCCTTCGAGCCGTGCGCACTCGGCAACGAGTTCACGCAAGCCAATGTGGCGAAGCGGATCGGCAGCGTTGAGCGTTCGCTCTCCGTAGGCCTTGAGCAACTTTGTTTCGTCGAGTCCTACCGATAAGCAGCAAGCTGCCTCGAGGACTTCGCGTCGGTACATCGGTTGGCTTGCCTGTTGGTCAGGGGCCTTGGGTCGTTCGATTCGCAGCACTGCCAACTCCGTTTTGGTAACACTCCAGCCTTCCTCGATCGCGCGAGCTTCGATCTCCGTGTGCTTGCCAGCACACACTTTGCGAATGCCGGCGATACGCTTGGATTCAGCAGCGGCTTCGATACGCATCTTGGAAACGACTCCGCTCGTGACAGGACGCTTGGGCTTGCTGCCCATATCCAAGCTGGCGTTCACCGGGTCGAGCTCCGAATCATCGGACTCGGTGGTGTCGTCATCCGGCTGTTCGCTATCGAGGTCCTCGTCATCGCCAGACTGGCCAGCTGCAATCCGAGCCTCGGTGTCATCGTCGGCACCAAGGGCTACGAACGAGACTTCACCCAGCGTTGACTTGCGAGCGATGTAAACAGGGCCTTTGAACTCGCGACTGTTGGCGGTTGCAGTCTTGCCTTCAGGAATGAAGACAACTTTGTCGGCGTTCGCGCCGAGCGATGCTTGCCAAGGGAAACCGTTCTCGCTGGTAGCGATGACTTCTTGCGCGGTATTGCCCACACCTGAGATCACGCCAGCGACTTCAAGCCGAGAATCGCCGACCATGATGTCGTCGGTGTGACCAACGATACTGGCGCGATCGTGGTCCTTGAGAATGGGGCGAGACTTGCGAGTAACTCGCATGCCCGCTAAGTCAACGACTACGGGATATGGCCAGCCACCAAGACGCATCGCGCCACCGGTGTAAGCGACCATTGAGAACTTTCGCAGCGCCGGCTTGCCTTCTTCGGCAGCCTCAGCGGCTTGTAAATTGATCGAACTGGAATCGTCACAAACGATTCGTAGCGAGCTTGGTACCGACTCGGCATCCACCTCACTCTGCTTGTTCGACTGCAATGTCTTCGTCATCCGTTACATCTCCTGGAGAAAGTGAAGTTGAATCGGTCGAGAGTCCGAGCTCACGCATGAGCGAGATCTCTTTCGCGCGTTGTTTAAGTTCCGCCTCCCAATCACGCCCCTGCCTCGCGTATTCATGGGCCAGAGTTGTCGTATGATTGGCGAGGCGGATTTTCTGGGCATTGGCTTCTTTGGCTGGGTCGACATGCTCATGTCCGTCCCAGAACCATTGATGCTCGAACGACGAGTCGAGGGTGCGAAGCGAGTTAGGCAGATAGCCTTCGATGAGAATCGCTTCGCGCAGCCATGCGTACAGAATGCGATCCAGAATGGTGCGAGCCATCTGGGACTGCTCGACACGGATCGACTTGAAGTAGGTTTGGTGGTCGAGTCTCCCGGAGGCATAGTTGTAACCCGACGAATTACCAGCAGCGACATTGAACGGCATGTTCAAACAACGTGCGATTTCGTTGAGAATCTCGCGTTTGAACTCTGCGTAAGTCGTGGCTGGTTGCTCAGCATGCATCTGAGCCATCTTCCAACCGCCTGGCATGGTCAGCAGGGCTCGCTTCTCCAGCTCGATCGGCTCGAACGGTTCAGCAGCGTCCGCTTCGCCACCGGCCGGCGCATCGGTGTAGAGAATCCCAGCGAAGTCAGCCGCTGTTTCGGCAGCCGCTAATACTGCCAAAGTGAATCGTCGCAGTTGTGCAAACAGTGGCAGCGCCGGCGTGATATCGGGGATACCACGGATCTGCCCTGGACGATCGCTGCGGAAGAAATGGAGGATTGAATTGGCATCGATGGTGTCGTAACTCTCGGTCAACGAGAATGCGTCGTCGCCCGGATGTTCTCGAAGAACATCGTATGAGATTGGGTTGCCATGCTCATCGAAGCGAATGCCATCGAGGTAACGATTACTGTCGAGAGCCAAGATAGGTGACGTGACCTGTTCGGCTTCGACCAGCTTGAGATCGAGTTGAACCGGCGAATCGATTCTTGGGTTACTGGTTAGCAAACCAAATGATTCACCGTCCGATACGCGGGCGAGCCGCATCGTGCGTAGCTTCTCTGCCAAGCAAATTGCATCAGCCCACGCAAAGAACTCTTGCTCAACAAATCGGTTTGCAAATGCATCCATAGTCAGCATTTGCAATCGAGGGCCCGTGCCAACACAGTCGTTGGCCAGAGTCAGCGAGATGCCACGAGCATAAGAGTTGTTGGCAATCTCGTATCGCGAACGGTTGCGTAGCGTGCGGCGCACTTCGGGGCTATTGGCCGCACTGGCCGATAGTCCGTCTGCGGCCGCCCAGTGGCGAACGTTGTCGACCGTGGTGGTCGCAGCGTCGTAGCGCCCCAGCAATCTCACCAACGACCAGGGGTGTCGGGTCGAGCGTCCACGGACGAGCGATCGATCTTTGCGATCGCCGTTCTTGCTCAGAATCCCTGACAACAACTTAAACATCCGTGACTCAATCCCTACTGTTAAACCCGACACCCCTGCCTATAGAAACAAGCTCGATCAGTTGCGAACCAATTAGTCCGCACCCGGTGGCACGAGCTTGTTGAAACGAAGACCACGCTTCGGTTGAGAGGCGGCTGTTTTGGACGCCAGATACTTGTCAGCAGCGATCTGCTCCGTGAGCTTGTGCTGCTCGACGCTACCGGCATCTCCCGATGCCTTAGCAGGTGCTTTCGCACTATCGCGAATCGTTTCTTGCAAGTTGTCAGACATACATGCGGCCTACCTGAGAATGAAGAAGTGGTCTTCTATCTGTAGGAATACCCGGTACCCATGTAGATTGACGGAAAAGCGAGAATATTTTTTTGATCAAGTCTTTCGGGCTACTGGTTCCGCCGGCGCTTCTGCATCTCAGAAAAGCTCATCCGCTCCTTACGGATCTCGGCCGTGCCTTCGATGCCTGGAAGAATCACGCCTTGCATTGACGCCGCAACCGCAGAACCAACCAAACAGTCAAACCAGTGGTTGTCGGGCTGCTCCGGTCGCTGCTTCCATTCGTCGACGCTCCGGCCGCGGGCCTCTGTCTTGACGAAGTACTCCGAGGTTAGATGCTCGGCGAGCATGCGATGGGTCTCGGCGTTGGTGCCAAAGAGCGAAAGGCAACCGCGATCGCCCATCGCGACTTGCAGGCGAGCGTTGATAAACGACTTCCACCAGTTCGTATCGTAGACCACGTGGCGGATGGCCCGCTTACCGGCGACGTTGGGGATACGCCAGTTGAGCCCTACGCGATCACCTGGCCGGCGACGATATTCGCTAAACGGCAAACTCGATGCGCCCACGAAGCGACCGTGGCTGGGGATGATCACAGCGGCGTGTTTTGACTGCCGGCAGAACTGGTAGACCACATCCGTCGACTGGCCCCAGTTAGCATCGATCAAACAGCGACCGATGCGCATCGCTGCACCGTCATCTCGCTGCCATTCCCGATCGAGTAGTTTTGAAGTTAGCGATTCGAGGCCGGCGTAGATCGATCCTTCGAGTCCGCTTCCAGTCGCTTCGGAGCTCAGTGTCTGGCGAGCCTCGCGCAGCGTAAAGTAGGGACGCTGCTGGTCGGGGTAGCAACCATAGTCGATTACATAACCCGTGTAATCGTCCTCCCAAGCGGTGACCACATAGAACAGGAGCTTTTGCTGGACGTCAATGAAGGCCGTGAGATGGTTTGCACCGATCGATACCAAACCACGATCCATGCGGTTGATCTTTCTCGCGACTTCTTCTGGTTTGAGCATTCCGTCAACCACCGTTTCCGCTGGCAGAGGTTGGTTTTGATATTCGGCGAAGAACGCAGCTTCGTCTTGTAGCTTGAGATTCATCGCGTGTTGGATTGCAGAGAGTTCGTCGTAGTTGAATCGCTCCTGCCAAGCGATAACGGCACCCTCGTCCATCGCGGCTTGATTCTGACGATAGAACTCGGTGGCCGCTTCACCACCATCACCGCCACGCATCCCTTCGGCGCGGATCTCGGCGTAACGTTCCCATAGCGTATCGTTCTTGGGGAACGCATAGACCATCTTTGTCCGCTCGCCATTCCATTCGGGATGCCGATTGCGATCGAGGATATTGTCGGCCATATCACCCGGGCGAATCACGGTGCAGGGCATGATGCCCGATATTTTCTTGCCCGGCCCGGCCAAGCCAAGGACTGCGCCGGCGAGGATGCTTTCGCGATTCGCGCATTGCGAGAGCGAACGAGCGCTCTCATCCGTTTGCGGGTCATCGAGTACCACAAGACTCGGACGTACTGTTCTGCCATCTGGACGCTTGAACTTCATACCGCGGATGCGACCCGTAAGGCCGGCGACCTTGATGATCGCTCCGCTAGCGCTGCTACCCTCGATTGTTGGTAAGACGACTTCTTTGGCGGTCCATCCGATCTGCGTGCGCTTGCCTTTGTAAAGTTGACCATTGGCTCGATTGGAAATCCCATCGAGGGCTTGGATCGGGAAGCAGACCTCGGGGAAGTCGGCTAAGAGCAGCTCGTTGCTGTCGAGTTCGGTTTTGATTGAGTCGAGCATGTCACACGCATGACCTTCATCGCTGCCGATCAAACATACGAAGTTACGATGCCCGTAAAGCACCGCCCATATGCAAGCGACTTCAGCAATCGAACTCTTGCCGCTACCACGCGCCATCGCGAGTGCAAACAAACCGCCATGCACAACCGCTTGCTCGATCTTCTCGATGACCTTGATGTGGTCCGGCGACCAGGCGAGATGGAACGTTAGCGGAAAGTATGTTTCACAAAAGTATCGGAAGTCTCGCGACGCCCGATCTTTGCGATCTGGGTTATCGACCTCTGGTAGTTCACCAATGTCTCGACCTGCAAGTGCGAGCGCTGCATTGCGTGCGCGAGCTCGCTCCTTCATCGCATCGTAGGGATCGACACCGTTTGTCGTACGAGGTGTATGTCGTACGACATGCATCCATGCGCAATAGCGAAGCAAATCGACGGTCTTATTGTCGCCGATGCGTGCGCCGGCGCGTTGACGATGGCGATACAGTTGACGCTCGCTGATCACCTCGCCTAGCGGCGTCGAGTTCAGCAGTCGGCATAGCTCGCTTGGTTTTAGCTTCCTCGGATCACTCGCCACGTCCCATCTCCTTTGCTTGCCACGCGCTGTAGTGCACGAGGTTGATCGTGCCATCGGCGTTCACCGGCGCACCGCTTTGTATGTCAAGGCGGATCTTCTCTGGATCGATCCGCTCTCGGTATGCGGCCGCAAGTAGCTTCGCCGCTTGTTCCACCGGAATCCTCGTCGGATCGACCTGGCCCGTTCCTTCACTCATCGCATTCCTCCGTGACTTGGGATCTCGAAACGTGGGGCCACCGTTTGCGCACGGTCGCGTTTTGGCCGCATGTTCGCCTGGTTATGCGGAGCATGTTTGGACGCGATGGTGGCGTAATGCTGGGGCACCGGTGGCCTCTCAAAAAACATGGAAATTACTAGGAAAACATGCAAGACTTCGCTTGAGGTTCCTCGAAACGCATGGCTCATGTGTGTCATCGCGACGCAGAAAACGCGACGCAAAACACACCTCGAACCACAAAGGAACAGAACGATGAACGCAAACGAACTTTCTTGGGGAATTGAATTCGAATGTACGCTTCCTAGCACCGACAACACACCGATCGGCCCCTACCACAACGGATACCAAGTACCCTGGCTGCCAACCGGATGGAAAGCAGAACGCGACGGGAGCATCCGACCCGAGAACGCCAGCCGCAAAGGTTGCGAGTTTGTAAGCCCAATACTCAAAGGGGTTGAAGGCGTACAGCAGATCGAGAACGCGATCGACCAAATCAACGCTCGCGGGGGCCGAGTGAATTCCAGCTGCGGACTTCACGTAACTATTAGCTGGCACGGAGACGCAGCCGCCTTGGCTCGATTGATTTCCTTGGTCGGCAACCACGAACGAGCGATCTACGCTTCGACCGGAACCCGCAAACGCGAACAGATGATGTACGCCAAGCGAATCAAACAATACGGCAACAAAGACAACGCCAAGAGCCGATGCGAATCGGATCGCTACCACCTGCTGAACTTGACCCACCTGACCCGCGGCAAAAACCGAATCGAATTCCGAGCCTTCGGCGGAACGCTCAACAAGACCAAGGTGGTCGGATACCTGATGATGGTTTTGGGTTTGGTTGAACTCGCCCTCAATACCAAACGATGCAGCGAATGGGATTACATCAAGAAGGAAGGAACTAAGAGTTGCTGGGATCGCCCTGGTGCCGGCCTTGGCGAAACCGAACTCAACCGATTGTTCTACCGACTCGGATGGACCAAGGGTTGGTACAAGGGTGCCCTTCGCGACAAGGTCTACGGAGAGATCGCCGGCGAAACCAAACCGGAATGGAAAACGATCAAAACCAAACTCCTCGAGCTCGCCCGCAAATACGACCACGCGGCCTAAATCGCAACCACATAGAACGCCGCGAACGGAATCGCGGCGTTCTTCCGCTTGGTCGCAACACTTGCGCACCGTCGCGTTCTTCACACCGCATGCGACCAAGTACCCAAGATCCAAACGGACGCAACACACGCGAACGTTGTGCGACACGCGGCCGGCGAGAAAGCTGCGAAAAACATTCTGAAAACATGCCGTAAACGGCTTGAGGTTAATCAAACCGCATGGCTCATTTGTGGCATCACGTAAACGATTCCATTCCCTTTCCCAAACGGAGAAACACAGATGAACGACACGAATCAAACGAGCGCCGAACAAGCGATCCAGGACCAACTGCGACGGCTCAAATGGATGATCCCCGATGCTATGCGCCGCATGGACGAGGCGGCTCAATGCATGCTTCGTCGCGCTCAAGGTGCGGTCAAAGACACCGAGGCATTGCTGGCCGACCAACCATGCAGCATGTCCTGGGTCGATTTCGCCGAGGGCGACCTCCGCGCTGCACGCGAGGCCAAAGCGGAACTTGCAAAACTTCTCGAGCAACAAAGAATGCTCGAGTTCTTCTTGAGGAAAGACTAGGCCGCTGCAGAGGCAAAGACCGAACACGGAGGTTCGGTCGACGAATCGTTGGCAATATTGGGCCAACGGTTCGTCAATGTGGGCCTGTTTCGTGTATGTAACTAATAGTGGCCAACGGTCTGCAGCAATGCGAACGGCGGCATCGTGTGCGAATTGTTCGCAAAGGCAGAAACATTCAGATTTCTGCCGAGATTCTCGCAGGCTTGGCTTGAGCTTTCGCCAACCGCATGGCTCATGTGTGTCATCGCGTAAACGATTCAAACCTTTTTCCAAAACGGAGACACAAACATGACCAACGCAAACACCCAACACGCAGCGACCGACGCAACCCTTCGCCAGATCTTCAAGGCGATGGATGCCCACCAAGCCCAAGAGATCCGCGAAGCCTACTACAAGGCGATCGAGGGTTTGATGACCTTGGCAGAAACCCTTGAGATCGCCGACGCACAACAAACACCCTGCGCCGGCCCGCTTCTCACCGAACACTTCAACGCGGTCCAAGCCCTGGACGCGATGAAGAACAGTCGCCTTGGAAAGATCCTCTAAGCCACAGACCAGCGGAATGCCACGGACGCCGCGAATGGAAGCGCGGCGTTCTTCCGCTTGGTCGCGACACACGCCCACTGCCGCGTGGTGTATCCCTTCTTCGACTAAGTACCCAACAATCAAAACATCGCAACACGGGCCAACGTCGGGGCCCGTAAGGCCTCCCCTGAAACATGGAAGAACACGGGAAAAAACTGCTGAAATCGGCTTGCTACCGGTTAAACCGCATGGCTCATGTGTGTCATCGCCCAGCGACCAACTGCTTTCACCACGCAATAGGAAAACAAACCGATGTCCCGAACCAATGCCAGAACCGTTGCTATCAGAACCGCCTTCAAACAAATGCCTCGCGCCACCGCGATGGACCTCTGTGAGGACTATCGCGAAGTGGTCACAAGGTTGAAACGAATGACCGACAACTTGGCCGGCGCATTCGTGGTCGCGAGTGGAGATTCGGCCCGTGCCCTGGAAGCAGAACTCCGCATGTTCGAAGAGGCCATAGACGTCCTTGCCGGCAGCATGCTGCCCGAAGTAATCGAAGAATATCTGGCTTCCAAGGAATGCTGAGAAAACCTGCTGAAAACATTGCAAGGACGGCTTGAGGTTAATCGAACCGCATGGCTCATGTGTGTTATCGCATAACCAATTTTCATTCACCCAAACGGAGAACCAAACATGAACCTCGACACCCTGATCGAAATCCTCAGCGACTACCGCGAAGAGTTCGGAGGCGACGCCGAAGTGCGACTGATGACCCAGCAGAACTGGCCCTTCGAGAACCGGATCTGCGGCGTTACCAGCGGACGCGACATAAACGACGCGTCCGACGATGAGGATGAAGACGACGACGCCCAAGACGTTGCCGACGACTACACGGTCTACATCGTCGAAGGCGGGCAGATCTGCTACGGCAGCAAGCGGGCTTGGGAAACGTGTCGCGATAGTTGACCGCGACACATCGATGCGCCAAGGAGAAGATTCTGGAAAACCTTCAGAATCTTTTCTTCTTCGGCTTGCTGTCGGTTGAGCCGCATGGCTCATGTGTGTCAACGCACTTGCGAGTTCACATCTACAAACCATAGGAGTAACACAATGGCTGGTCACACACCACAACAGTACGAATCGTACAACGACAACTGGGCCGAGGTTCAAAACCAACTGGCCTCTATCAAGGAACGGATTGACCAGTTCCCAAATCCACATTATGAGAACTTCAGTTTCTACGAGCACCAAAGCTTCACCCTGCGAGAGGTGGCACGAGCGCTCGAGGGCTTGCGCGAGTATCTCGGCATCGCCGACTAGTAGACCCAGCGTCAAATCAGAACCGCGGCGAATGCATGTGCCGCGTTGACTGGCTAACACAACGCGACACATCAAACGTGTCGCGTTCTTTCTTCTGCCTGCGCCCAATGATGGAACAAGAATACGAACGCGACACAAACGAACGTGGGCAAAATTGGGCGATGGGGAGAAACATGGAAAAAGACTCGGAAAAGCTGCTGGAATTGGCTTGATGCTGTTCAAACCGCATGGCTCATGTGTGTGCATACCAAACGCGGTTTCAAACCAACCCAACACCGGAGAGACACGATGCCAACCATGACCAACCGACCACGCCTGACCTCGGCCCAGTTCCTCGGAGCGCACCGGCGAGCGCTGGAAACAATCAGCGACCTGTACGCAGTGGTCGAAGAGATGCCGATCCTCGCCGCTTCCGACCCATCGACCATGAAACAGTTCTTCGACGAACTGGCTGATGTGCAGGCCACCGCAGCGAAACTCGCCCAACATTTCCGAACGCAGGTATGCACCGAAGAAAAGAATTCGAATTCCTTTTGAATCCGGCTTGATGCGGTTCAAACCGCATGGCTCATGTGTGTTAACGCGAAAACGATTCACCAACCAAAAAACGGAGACCAGCAGATGACCCAACACGACCTCGACCTGACGATCACCAAGATCAGCAATCGCAACCGCGGTGCTGGCGGGTCTTGGGTGCAAGGCAAGATCAACGACGAATACCGATTCGATGCTTTGGTCTTCGCCGAACACGCAGAACACGAATCGTACGAATTGAACCAGAGCAAGATTTCGAAGCTTTGGGTTCAACGCCTGGCAGACCGCAAAGTGATGTTCAACTTCGATCGCGGGTTGGATGTGCCAGCGGTCAATACAGAGGTGCAGGTGATAGTCGACTTTCTCTGCGAGGGATTGTCGGACTTGGTCTTTGGTCAATAAGCCGAAACGCAGCACGGACGCGCGTAGTCGATCGGTGGTTCGATCGGCCTGACGATGGCAGCCAACCACGAACACAGATTTGGAGATACGAAGATGAAGAAGGCAGAAGTAAAGATCGGTGGCAAGTACTATGCGAACGTTTCGGGCAATCGCTGCGAGATTCGGATCGATGCCGAGAAGCCTCGGGGCGGTTGGGACGCAACCAACCTCGCGACCGGCAAAAAGATCTTGATCAAGAGCGCCCAACGCCTGCAGGGCGAAGTGGGTGCGAAACGCGGACGCGCGAAGGTCACCACCGAAGGTAACGTAACGGTGGTTGAGAACGAACCAGCCACCGTCGAAACGATCGGAGGCGAAACGTCCACAGCGGTTGCGGTTCTCAAGAAGCCACGCAAGGCAAAGGCTGCATCCACCGAGACCGCCGACGCCGGCGAGAAGCGATTGAGCTGCGTCGCTGCGGCCTTGAAGGTTCTCAGCGAATCGAGCGAACCGATGAACGCTCAAGAGTTGATCACCGCGATGGAAGCCAAGGGCTATTGGAGCAGCCCCGGTGGCAAGACTCCCCACGCGACCTTGTACAGCGCGATCCTTCGTGACTTGGCCAAGGGCGACGATAGCAAGTTCGTGAAGACCGAACGCGGACGCTTCACCGTTCGAGACTAGGAGACCCAGCCGGTGAAACACTTTTACGATTTGCGAACGGTGGATGACTTGGCCGAAGGCGAGATCGCAGTGCCAGAGCCAGGCATCACCTACGACCTGCGAACGATTAACAATCGCAAGCTCGACGTCGGCAGCGTGGTGGACGTGATCCGCCAAGGTCCCACGCTGTTCGCCCGAACCGCTAGCGGAGATTCGATTGCCGTCTCCGGCCACGGCGCTGCCATCTTGGTACCGCACGACTTGTAGACACGCCCGAAGCACGGAACGCTTCCCACCAATCGCCCCACGTTTACACCGTGTGGGCGTTTTCTCGTTGATGCGAACATAAGCCCAACCAGCAACACAACGCGACACGTCGCGGAACTGCGGTTCGCCGGCGCAGCCACATGTTTGGAAGAAATTCACAAAACATGCTCGCATGTTGGCTTGATGTTTTTGCGATTCGCTGGCTGACTGTTGAGGATCGTCTTTCGTTTCTCCAACAACCAGGAACCAACTATGGCCAAACCAGCCCTTGAGCCGGCAGCTCCCTACGAGAACCTGCACCTCGTAGCACGCGACTACCTCGATCGACTGCGTCAATCGCTCGATGCTATGCAACAACCAGATGACCCAAATCTGCGATGGCGGAAAGTTCACACGATGGCACAGGTCAACGCACGCCTGGCTCAAGCCGGCGAACTGCTCGACAAACTCAACCCAACCACCAAATGAAACAAGGAACCAATGACCATGCACACACGACTGAATAAAGGCGATCGCATCCGCTTGGTGTCGATGCCGCAAGATCCAGACCCGATCCCCGTTGGATCGCTCGGGACCGTCATTGATGTTCACGAGCATCACGATTGGATGCAGGTCGATGTCGATTGGGACAACGGCCGCTCCCTCATGCTGACGATGCCCGACGATTGTGTCGCCATCGTCGAACCCAACCACCACGAACCATCGAAGTAAGGAAGCCAACCTATGTCCACAAGAGCAACGATTGCCTGCAAGCAAGAAGACGGTCGCTACGCAGCGATCTACCTTCACTTCGATGGCTACCAAGACCACGCCGGCAGAGTCCTCAAAGAACATTACACATCGATCGAGTCGGCACGAACGCTGGTCGCAGGTGGCGATATTCGATCGCTCGCTAACGACGGAACGCCCGAACGATTCACCGACGGTAATCGCACGGTTGTCATGCCGACGCGCGCGGCTCTCCACGAGTTCGCGAGGAACTGCGGCACCGAGTATGTTTACGTTTTCGAGGACGACGCTTGGCATTGTCATAGGCTTTGATGGGCTTTACTGATTCGATGAGTTTTGTTTTGCACGAAGTTTCCGATTGCGTTTCGCGATGACGGCGAGGTCCGATAGACAGCGCTTGCACACCCCCATCACACCGTTGCGTCCCTTGTATTCGTAGAACTCCGTGTCGACGGGCCGATACCATTGGCAGCGCCGACAGCGTTTCAACCAGCGGCTGCCAACTCGGATGCAACCGCTGTGAATCCGCTTGTGCTCCAAGCGAGTCACCAGCATGAGGTTCTCAAGTCGGTTATCGAGCTTGTCACCGTTGCGATGGTGTAGCTCCATGCCTTCAGGGATAGGCCCATGGTGCGTCTCCCAGACGATTACATGCTCAAACCTTTGCTTCCGATCCTTGCACGTGATCCGTCGATAGCCGAACGGCGTGATTGAACCTCTGGCCGGTGACCGTTGCGTCATCGCATGTTCTCCTCTCGCGCCTTCATGGGGATCGGAGATTCGCCCGTTCGTTCCAAGACCGCAGGGATACCTGTGAAACGCTGGAAGCGATCAACGATGACATCACAATACAGCGTGTCGAGTTCCATCAAGAACGCGTTGCGACCGCACTGCTCAGCGCCGATCAGCGTTGAGCCACTGCCACCGAACAGGTCGAGGACGTTCTCGCCTTGAACCGACGAATACTGCATCGCGCGGACAGCGAGTTCAGCCGGCTTGCCCGTTAAATGTTCAAGCTGTTGCGGAGGGATCTTCTTGACATGCCAAAGGTCCGTGATGTTCTTCGGTCCATAGAACTTATGGCCGGCACCTTCTTTCCAGCCATAGAACGCCCATTCATGCGCGCCCATGAAATCTTTTCGCGTCAAAACTGGATGCTGCTTGTCCCAGATGATTGATTGCGAGAAGTACAGCCCATGCTTCTTCAGTACCGGTGGATAGTTGCCGCAGTTGGCGTAGCCACCCCAGATGTAGAAGCAGCGACCTGGCAGTAAGACTCGGGCAATGTTTCCAAACCAATCATCAAGCAGCTTGTCGAACGCCTCGTCGCTGACGAAGTCATTTGCAAGCGGTCGATCCTTTGGACGAAGCTTCTTGTGAGTCGCTGCATGTTTTGGTTTGCCCGTTTCGTGATCGACACCAAACGAAGCGGCGTTGCCTTGTCCTTGCTTCAGCCGGCCCGATGCCCCATCGTTCGAGAACGAAGACAAACCCGCAGCGATCGCGTTATTCGATCGCGGTTCGACCTTTACGTTGTAGGGCGGATCTGTGTTGCACAAGTGGATCGCAGCGCCGGCCAAGAGCCGATCTAAGTCCGCCGGCGACGACGAGTCACCACAGAGTAGCCGATGGTTTCCGAGGATCCAAAGATCGCCTGGTTGGGTAACCGCTTCGTCTGGCGGCTCCGGCACATCGTCTGGATCGGTGAGCTTCCAGGCAACCCACTGATTCCGATCGCGAATGCAACTTGGACAATTCTGGTCGATAGCTTCAAGAGGCGGTTGGGGTGCGGAACCTCCCCGGACCGACCCTGATAAGGAACCTTCTCGGAGAAGTCGATTTCGCAACTGCTTGAAAAACGAGGGCTTACGGAGTTCGAGACCGAATCGCTCGGTCGTAAAAGGTGTGCCGCGTTACGGAAAATCTGCTTAACAGTCAGGACTTTCGCTGCGCGCGTTTTTAGTCATTTTAGCTTTCCGCGACCTGCACATAAGTTCTTGTTTGAACAGTCGTTAACCGCTTTCGGGTTACATCGGTGCCCCGCATCGGTCTCGAACGCATGCGACATACTACTTAGCAATCACTGCGAACCGGCTGCACCGCCATGAAGCAGTTGTTACATGCAGCCGTCGAACTATCCTAGACCCACATCCGGGGTGCAAAAAGTGCGCTCCGCCTATGTATTTCTCGGGAATTCACGGCTTTTCATCATGGCAAGCTTCCGCAACGTTTACACATCCCTCTTGCTCGTCATTGCCGGGTCAACGGACAGGGAACTTGCCCGCCAGGTCAACTACCTCAAGGCGGAGAACCAAATCCTTCGCAGTCGGCTTCCTGGTCGGATCAGTCTAACTGAACGCGAGAAGAACCGCCTGATTCGTTTTGCCAAAAATCTTGGTTCGGCACTCAATGAGTTGGCCACGATTGTTCACCCCGGGACCATCCATCGCTGGATTCGCGAAGCCGCAGCAAAATCCAAGGCGCGCCGAAAAGGCAAAAGCGGCCGTCCCCGGACTGCAAAGGATATCGAGAAACTGATCCTTAAACTGGCCAAAGACAATTCCTGGGGCTACACCAGGATCCTCGGCGAACTAAAGAAACTTGGGATCGAATCGGTAACGCGCAACACGGTCAAAAACATTCTCAAACGCAATGGCTTCGAGTCAGGCCCTAAGCGAGGACCGGGCACTTGGGACGAGTTCGTCAATCGCCATGCGAAAACGCTTTGGCAATGCGACTTCTTCTCGAAGAAGATCGTTTCGAAGGCTGGCCTTCGAGACATCTTTGTTTTGATCTTTATCAACGTTGAAACACGTCGCGTCTACATTTCGCCGTCGACCTACAAGCCAGATGAGCAATGGATGGTTCAGCAAGCGACAACGTTTATCGAGTCGACAAAGGCGGGAGGTCCGAAATGCAAGATCCTGATGCTCGACAACGACGCAAAGTACTCCAAGCTGTTCATGGACGTATTTGAAAAGGGAAAAATCAAAATCCAACGAACTCCGATCCGATCCCCGAACATGGTCGCCTTTGCCGAACGATTCGTTCAAACGATCAAGCAAGAATGTCTCGACCATTTCGTCGTTTTTGGCCACAAACACATGGACCTCCTGTGCCAAGAATTCAAAGACTACTATCACGAAGAACGGCCGCATCAGGGACTGGAGAACGAGCTTGTGATTGACGGTACGAGAACGAAGAAACGATCGAAGTCTGGAACGACACAATCCGAAGCCGTATCGATTCCGATTTCTGAGATTCGTTGCAAAGAACGGCTCGGTGGACTGCTCAAGAGCTATAGCCGCAGAGCGGCGTAGCTCAAGTCATCGTTCCACTTCCTTTGATACGTTCACTTCAGGTTTGTGCTTACTGCTGCGCACGACGCGAACATCCATCTGCACCGCAGCCATCTGTGTCCAAAAATGATCAATGTGCTATCTCAAACGTGATTCCAACTGCTCTCGATCCCTTACCTATTTCGTTCGGAAAATCACCTTGCTCGATGCAATCTAGTTTTTGCACAGGGCGCAGAGTGGTCGTATGATTGGCGAGGCGGATTTTCTGGGCATTGGCTTCTTTGGCTGGGTCGACATGCTCATGTCCGTCCCAAAACCATTGATGCTCGAACGACGAGTCGAGAGTGCGAAGCGAGTTAGGCAGATAGCCTTCGATGAGAACCGCTTCGCGCAGCCATGCGTACAGAATGCGATCCAGAATGGTGCGAGCCATTTGAGACTGCTCGACACGGATCGACTTGAAGTAGGTTTGATGGTCGAGTCGCCCAGATGCGTAGTTGTAGCCCGACGAATTTCCAGCGGCGACATTGAACGGCATGTTCAAACAACGTGCGATTTCGTTGAGAATCTCACGCTTGAACTCGGCGTACGTGGTCGCCGGTTGCTCAGCGTGCATCTGAGCCATCTTCCAACCGCCAGGCATCGTTAGGAGCGCTCGCTTCTCCAGTTCGATCGGCTCGAACGGTTCCGCGGCGTCGGCTTCGCCACCTGCGGGCGCGTCGGTGTAGAGAATCCCGGCAAAGTCAGCTGCTGTTTCTGCGGCAGCAAGCACTGCTAGAGTGAATCGACGAAGTTGTGCGAAGAGTGGCAGCGCTGGCGTAATGTCAGGAATACCACGAATCTGCCCTGGCCGATCACTGCGAAAATAGTGAAGGACCGAACTGGCGTCGATCGTGTCATAGTTCTCTGTCAATGAGAATGCGTCATCACCTGGATGTTCTCGGAGCACATCGTATGAAATCGGATTGCCATGCTCATCAAAGCGGATGCCATCGAGATAGCGATAGCTGTCAAAGGCCAAGAGAGGCGAACTAACCTGTTCGGCCTCGACCAGCTTTAGATCAAGTTGAACCGGCGAATCAATTCTCGGGTTACTGGTTAGCAAACCAAACGATTCACCGTCTGAAACGCGAGCAAGCCGCATCGTGCGTAGTTTCTCTGCGAGGCCAACTGCATCAGCCCAAGCAAAGAACTCCTGTTCAACAAAACGGTTGGCAAACGCATCCGCAGTCAGCATCTGCAATCGAGGTCCGGTACCAACACAGTCGTTGGCCAGAGTCAGCGAGATACCGCGAGCATAAGAATTGTTAGCGATCTCGTATCGCGAACGGTTGCGTAGCGTGCGACGCACTTCAGGGCTATTGGCCGCACTGGCCGATAGTCCGTCAGCGGCTGCCCAGTGGCGAACGTTGTCGACCGTGGTGGTCGCAGCGTCATAGCGTCCCAGCAGTCTCATCATCGACCAGGGGTGTCGGGTCGAGCGTCCACGGACGAGCGATCGATCAACTCGATCACCGTTCTTGCTCAACATCCTTGATAACAACTTCAACATCCGTGAATCAATCCCTACTGTGAAACCCGACACCCCTGCCAATAGAAACAAGCTCGATCAGGTGCGAACGATTAGTCCGCACCCGGTGGCACGAGCTTGTTGAATCGAAGACCACGCTTTGGTTGAGAGGCGGCTGCCTTGGACGCTAGATACTTGTCTGCCGCGATCTGCTCGGTGAGCTTATGCTGCTCGACGCTTCCGGCATCGCCCGATGCCTTCGCGGGTGCCTTCGCACTCTCGCGAATGGAGTCCCTCAGATCGTCTGGCATTAGAAGTTCCGTCCATTGTCAAAGGTAGCTGTGTCTCTCTACCCCTTGAACTACTCACGAAACATGCAAACTGGCGAAAGCGACGGACAGAATTTGGGAAATAGTTTGATTCACAGCCTACATGACGTGAACGAGAGCCATGACTGTGGGACTTAGCGCGGTGAATGCCGCTAGATTAGAGTGTCTCTGCCGTCAGCATTGGAAGAAACATCCGATCAGGTAATTTCGGTAGCGAGATAAAACCGAACTTCTCATAGAAATGCGTTGCGGTTTCCCCTTTGGAATCGACAACGATAAGGCTTGCCGCGATCTCACTTGCCACTCGGACGCATCGTGTGATTGCATCGGACAATAGTAGCGTGCCGACGCCAGGCTGATTGATGTCTCGAGCCAGTCGTCCTATGAGTATCGCGGGAATCTCGGGATAGCGGGGAAGTTTTCTTGTAACCTCATCGGGTAACTCAGCAAGGGCTACCGATGTCGCACACAGAGTGTAATAACCGATCACTCGCTTCGGCTCCATGCTCTTGACCAAGACAAAGACCGCCGACGCCTTTCGTTTCACATCTTGTTTCGCATACTTGGCTAGGTATTCGTTGAGAACTGGCACGCCACAATCAAATTGCGATCGATCGTGTTGATTGCCAAGCGGTTCACAAACGAAGTCGCTCATCGACTTTCGACCTGCTTGCGATAGCTCTCCATGGCAAGCTTCAACTTCTTGTTTGGCTTCTTGGGTGCAAGAAGTGCCTCGACCAGAATTTTGCTTTGCGCTTGGTCCAAGTGCACCTTCTCATGCTCATCGATCACTTTCTTTGCAGCGACTTCAACATGAGCGAGTACAAATTCAGAAACAGTCCGACCACTGAATGCGGCAGCCCGCTCGATTAGATCTTTCTGCTCTTGAGACACTCGAGTCTCGATTCGAGCCGACTTTGAGGTACCGTTCACAGTTGCCATCACTTGCTCCTTGATTCACTACTACTGTACGGCATATTTCCGTACAAGTCAATTTGAATGGGTTTCGCTTCCAAAGCGAGAAACCACATCAAACCCGTCGTCGCCCCTGCATTTCCTTGAAACTCAGTCGATTTCGCTTCTCGGGAACATCTCGATCGGTACCAAAGAGCACAACGCCTTGCATGGATGCCGCAACGGCAGTGCCTACCAAACAGTCGAACCAGTGGTTGTCGGGCTGCTCGGGTCGCTGCTTCCATTCGTCAACTGATCGGCCACGCCCTTCCGTTTTGATGAAATATTCGGACGTGAGATGCTCGGAGAGCATACGGTGGGTTTCGGCGTTGCTACCAAAAAGCGATAAGCAGCCGCGATCGCCCATGGAGACTCGCATTCGAGCGTTGATGAATGATTTCCACCAGTTGGTGTCATAGAGCACGTGTCGGATGGCGCGCTTGCCATTTACGTTGGGCACGCGCCAGTTGAGACCGACCCGGTCTCCGGGCCGACGTCGATACTCGCTGAACGGTTGACTTGAAGCACCTACGAATCTCCCGTGGCTCGGCATGATCACGGCGGCATGTTTGGATTGCCGGCAGAACTGATAGACCACATCAGTCGATTGGCCCCAGTTGGCGTCGATCAAGCAGCGACCGATTCGCATTGCAGCCCCATCGTCTCGTTGCCACTCGCGATCGAGTAGATTGGATGTCAGCGATTCAAGGCCGGCGTAGATCGATCCCTCGAGCCCAGTTCCCATTGCCTCGGAACTCAACGTTTGCCGAGCTTCCCGTAATGTGAAGTACGGACGCTGCTGATCGGGATAGCAACCGTAGTCAATGATATAGCCTGTGAAATCATCCTCCCAGGCAGCGACTACATAGAAGAGCAATTTCTGCTGGACGTCGATGAATGCGGTGAGGTGGTTTGCTCCGATGGAAACCAAGCCGCGATCCAAGCGGTTGATCTTGCTTGCAACCTCTGCGGGTTTGAGCATCCCATCGCTAACCGTCTCGGCTGGCAGCGGTTGGTTCTGGTATTCAGCGAAGAACGCAGCTTCATCCTGAAGCTTGAGGTTCATAGCATGCTGGATTGCCGAAAGTTCATCGTAGTTAAATCGCTCCTGCCAAGCGACAACAGCGCCGTCATCCATAGCCGCTTGGTTCTGACGATAGAATTCGGTGGCTGCTTCACCACCATCACCACCTCGCATCCCTTCCGCGCGGATCTCGGCATAGCGTTCCCAAAGTGTTTCGTTCTTTGGGAAGGAGTAAACCATCTTGGTTCGTTCGCCATTCCATTCGGGATGTCGATTGCGATCGAGGATATTGTCGGCCATATCACCAGGGCGAATCACCGTGCAGGGCATGATGCCTGAGATCTTCTTCCCCGGGCCAGCCAAACCGAGCACTGCACCGGCAAGAATGCTTTCGCGATTTGCACATTGCGAAAGCGAACGCGCACTCTCATCGGTTTGCGGGTCATCGAGCACCACGAGGCTTGGACGGACCGTTCGACCATCGGGGCGCTTGAACTTCATTCCACGGATACGACCGGTTAGGCCAGCGACCTTGATAATCGCTCCGCTGGCACTGCTACCTTCGATGGTTGGCAGCACAACCTCTTTGGCGGTCCATCCGATCTGCGTGCGTTTGCCTTTATAGAGCTGACCATTCGCGCGATTTGAGATTCCATCGAGGGCTTGGATGGGAAAACAAACCTCGGGGAAGTCGGCTAAAAGCAGCTCGTTGCTGTCGAGTTCGGTTTTGATCGAATCGAGCATGTCGCAGGCGTGGCCTTCGTCGCTACCGATCAGACAGACGAAGTTCCGATGTCCGTAGAGCACTGCCCAGATGCAAGCGACTTCTGCGATCGACGATTTTCCACTGCCACGTGCCATCGCCAAGGCAAACAATCCCCCATGGACAACAGCTTGCTCAATTTTGTTGATGACCTTGATATGGTCCGGAGACCATGCGAGATGAAACGTGAGCGGAAAGTAGGTCTCGCAAAAGTATCGGAAGTCTCGCGATGCGCGATCTTTCCGATCGGGATTGTCTACCACCGGAAGTTCACCGATATCTCGGCCGGCTAGCGCGAGCGCTGCGTTGCGTGCTCGAGCTCGCTCCTTCATCGCTTCGTACGAATCGACCCCTGAGTTTTGTTTGGGAGTATGGCGTACGACGTGCATCCAGGCGCAGTAGCGAAGGAGGTCGACCGTCTTGTTGTCACCGATACGGGCGCCGGCGCGTTGCCGATGACGATACAACTGCCGCTCGCTGATCACCTCGCCTAGCGGCGTTGAGTTGAGCAGCCGGCATAGCTCACTTGGCTTTAGTTTTCGAGGATCACTCGCCACGGCCCATCTCCTTTGCTTGCCAAGCGCTATAGTTCACGAGGTTGATCGTGCCATCGGCGTTCGCGGGCGCACCTTCATGGAGATCGCTTCGGATCTTCTCGGCATCGATCCGTTCTCGGTAGGCAGCGGACAGAAGTTTCGCGGCTTGTTCGATCGAGAGTCTCGTCGGATCGACCGGCTGTTTGTCTTCACTCATCGCATTCCTCCGTGACTTGGTAGTTCAAAACGTGGGGCCACTGTTTGCGCCGTGTCGCGTTTCCCCATCCACTTCGCCTGGTTATGCGAAGCATGTTTGAACGCGACGGTGGCGTAATGTTGGGGCACCGGTGGCTTCTCGAAGAACATGCGAAATTGCTGGAAAAACATGATGCAATTCGCTGGATGATTCCTCTCCCGCAAGGCTTCATGTGTGTTGTCGCGACGCGAAGAACGCGACGAAACACAAACCTTGCACCCCAGAGGAACATCACCATGAACGCAAACGAAATTTTCTTTGGTCTGGAATTTGAGACGACGCTTCCGAACAGTGACACCACACCAATCGGCCCCTACCACAACGGATACCAAGTCCCTTGGTTGCCAAACGGATGGAAAGCGGAACGCGATGGTAGCATCCGCCCTGAGAGCCCATGCCGCAAAGGATGCGAGTTCGTAAGCCCCAAGCTGAAAGGTTACGATGGCCTCAAGGAAATCGAGGAAGCGATCGACCAAATCAACGCTCGTGGGGGACGAGTCAATTCGAGCTGTGGTCTCCATCTTTCGATAGATTGGCGTGGCGACGCAGCGGCACTCGCACGACTGATCTCCCTGGTTGGCAACCACGAGAAAGCGATTTTCGCGAGTACTGGGACTCGCCGCCGCGAACAAACGATCTACACCAAGCAGATCAAGCAATACGGCGACAAAGACGCTGCGAAGAATCGATGTGAAGCGGATCGCTACCACCTGCTGAACCTTACCCACCTCGCTGCCGGTAGAAACCGTATCGAATTTCGGGCTTTCGCAGGAACTCTCAACAAGACCAAGGTGGTCGGATACCTGATGATGGTTTTGGGATTGGTAGAGCTGGCCCTGAACACCAAACGCTGCAGCGATTGGGACTACATCAAGAAGGAAGGAACCAAAAGCTGCTGGGATAGACCAGGCGCCGGCCTTGGGGAAACGGAGATCAACCGATTGTTCTACCGCCTCGGTTGGACCAAGGGTTGGTACAAGGGCGCTCTTCGCGACAAGGTTTACGGGGAGATCACAGGGGAAACCAAACCGGATTGGAAGGCGATCAAGACCAAGCTGATCGAGCTTGCCCGCAAGTACGACCGCGCGGCCTAGGACTAATCCAGACGAAACGCCGGGAAAACAATCCCGGCGTTTTGACGTTTTCTGGCCCACCATTTCGCCAGTATGGCGTCGGCTTGAGTAGTTCAAAGATAGTGGGCAATCGTCTTCGGCGTCGTCGCATATCGCGTTTTGTGCGACATGTCGCAGATCAGAGAAACCTGTGAGATTTGCCATTAATCCTCGCATGTTCGGCTTGAGGTTATCTAAACCGCATGGCTCCATGGTGTCATCGCGTAAGCGATTCGAAACCGAGTTCCCAACGGAGACACAAACATGACCAACGCAAGCAACCCACACGCAGCGACCGACGCGACCCTTCGCCAAATCTTCAAGGCGATGGACGCCCACCAAGCCCAAGAGATCCGCGAAGCCTACTACAAGGCGATCGAGGGACTGATGACCTTGGCTGAAACCCTCGAAGTCGCCGACGCACAACAAACCCCCAGCGCCGGCCCGCTTCTCACCGAACACTTCCACGCGGTCCAAGCGTTGGACGCCATGAAGAACAGCCGCCTCGGCAAGATCCTCTAAACCCAAGAACATAACGAAGGAGAAATCAACATGAAGCTCGACACCTTGATCGAAATCCTGAACGACTACCGCGAAGAGTTCGGAGGCGACGCGGAAGTGCGATTGATGACCCAGCAAAATTGGCCCTTTGAGAACCGTATCTGCGGTGTAACGAGCGGGCGCGACATGAACGAATCGGATGAGGACGATGACCAAGATGTCGCTGACGACCAAACGGTCTACATCGTCGAAGGGGGGCAAATCTGCTACGGCAGCAAGAGGGCTTGGGAAAACTACAAGGATAGCTGAACGCAAATGTATATCGGACAACTTCATTTGGTAACCGACCTCGAAGACGGAGATCGGGCCTATCCAGAGGCGAACGTCTCGTACGAAATCGAATCGATTGACGACTCTTCGCTCAATACGACCGTCGCGTATGTCGAGCGACGAGGGAATCGGCTGATTGCAAGAGGATACAACGGACGGGATTACGCCGTCTCGGGCGTCGATGGTTACGAACTTTACGCGGTTCGAAAGCCGCCACAGCGATGATGATTGCCCGCTTCGCGACATCGCCCCACGTTTGCGACGTGAGGGCGTTCTTTTCTCGATTGGCGTCATTTCCCCCAGATGCAATGCGATGCGACTGTGGCCAAACGGTTGCGACTGTGGGGCTCGGAAACATTCTTCAAAAAAGCATCGAACTACTTTTTGAATTGCCTTGCTGTTTATCAAAGTGCATGGCTCATGTGTGTATACGCCCCAACGAATTGATAACCCAAACGAAGAGATGCATAGATGACTCAACACGACCTCGACCTGACGATTACCAAGATCAGCCACCGAACCCCTGGAGCAGGAGGTTCTTGGGTCCAAGGGAAGATCAACAACGAATACCGATTCGATGCCCTGGTCTTCTCGGAACACGCGGAATGCGAATCGTACGAATTGGGAAGGAGCAAGATTTCGAAGCTTTGGATCCAACGCCTTTCCGATCGCGCGGTGATGTTCAACTTCGACCGCGGGTTGGATGTCGCTGCGGTCAACACCGAGGTTCAGGTGGTGGTTGATTTTCTTTGCGAAGGACTCTCCGACTTGGTCTTTGGTTCCTAAGCCGAAACGCGGAAGCGATCCGCGTCGCCGATCGGTGGTTCGATCGGCCTGAAGACGGCAGCCAACCACGAACATGAACAAGAGGTGATCAAGATGAAGAAGGCAGACGTAAAGATCGGCGGCAAGTATTACGCGAATGTTTCCGGCAACCGTTGTGAAATCCGAATTGATGCTGAGAAACCGCGTGGCGGATGGGATGCCACGAATCTGGCCACAGGCAAGAAGATTCTTATCAAAAGCGCACAGCGTCTTCATGGGGAGGTGACGACGCGAGCCGGCCAAGCCAAGGTGACCACCGAGGGAAATGTCACCGTGGTCGAGAATGAGCCGGCAACTGTCGAATCGTTCGGGGAGTCCGCGACCAAGGTGGCCGTTCTTAAGAAGCCTCGTAAAACCAAACCTGCTGCAAACGAATCGGCGGCGGCCGAAACAGCGGCGACTGGGAAAAAACGAATGAGCTGCATCGAAGCGGCATTGAAGGTCCTCTCCGAATCCACAGAACCCATGAACACGCAACAGATGATTGCTGCCATGGAAGCGAAGGGGTACTGGTCGAGCCCGGGTGGAAAAACTCCCCACGCGACCCTCTACAGCGTGATCCTTCGCGACTTGGCCAAAGGCGATTCGAGCCGGTTTGTAAAAGCCGAGCGCGGACGCTTTACAGTCTCCACCAAATAAGCCGAAGGCGATGCAATCATGCGAATTCGATTGAAGAGTGGCGACCGCATACGGTTGGTCTCGATGCCTGATGATCCCGATCCAATCCCGGTCGGGATGCTTGGAACCGTCACCGAGGTTCATGAGCATCGAGACTGGATGCAGGTTGAGGTGGATTGGGACAACGGCCGCTCCCTGATGCTGACCCTTCCCGATGACTGTATTGAGATCATCGATTCCCAGAACTCCGAATCCTGTAGGGACCACACCATGTCGACGCGAGCAACGATTGCCCATTCCGATAGCGATGGGAGCTACCACGCTACCTACCTGCATTTCGATGGATATCCGGAACATGCAGGGGTGATTCTCAACCAATGGTACAACTCCATCGAGAAGGCCTCGGCGTTGATCGCCGGAGGAGAACTGCGAAGTTTGAACTCGAGCGATGGGGCACCCGAGTATTTCTCTCGGGCACAACCCCCAAAGCATCTCTGCGACCGGATGTCGCTCATGACGTTTGCACGCGGCTGCGATGCGAACTACCTTTACGTCTTCGAAGACGGGCATTGGCACTGCCACAAGCTTTAGCTCTTACTTGGCGTCCGCAGCACGCATCGGAATCGGAGACTCGCCGGTCCGCTCCAAGATCGCCGGCTTGCCAGTGAATCGCTGGTAGCGATCAACGATGACGTCGGCGTAGAGGCAATCGAGTTCCATCAAAAAGGCATTGCGACCGCATTGCTCGGCGCCGATCAAGGTCGAGCCGCTACCACCGAAGAGATCAAGCACATTCTCGCCAGGGAGCGACGAATACTGCATGGCTCGTATCGCAAGCTCCACAGGCTTTTCGGTGAGGTGGATCATTGATTGCGGATTGACCTTCTTTACTTGCCACAGATCGGTTGCATTGTTGGGCCCGTAGTACTTATGCCCCGCCCCTTCCTTCCATCCGTAGAACGCCCATTCATGCGCGCCCATGAAGTCTTTGCGTGTCAAAACAGGATGCTGCTTGTCCCAAATGATCGATTGGGAGAAATACAAACCATGCTTAGCAAGGAACGGAGGGTAGTTGCCACAGTTGGCGTAGCCTCCCCAGATGTAGAAGCACCGGCCAGGCAACAGAACGCGTGCGATATTCCCAAACCACGCATCGAGCAATCGATCGAACTCGTTGTCGCTAACAAAGTCGTTCGCGAGGGGGCGATCCTTAGGCCGGAGCTTCTTATGCGTTGCAGCGTGCTTTGGTTTCCCCGTCTCATGATCGACACCAAAGGAAGCAGCGTTCCCTTGCCCTTGCTTAAGTTTCCCCGACGCAGCGTCGTTGGTGAACGAGGATAGGCCGGCCGCGATCGCGTTGTTCGATCGTGGTTCCACTTTGACATTGTACGGAGGGTCAGTGTTGCAAAGATGAATCGCATTGCCGGCCAATAAGCGATCTAGATCCGCAGGACTCGAAGAATCCCCACAGAGCAAACGATGATTTCCGAGGATCCAAAGATCCCCTGGCTTAGTGATCGCAGCATCTGGAGGTTCCGGGATTTCGTCCGGGTCGGTCAAGCCTTCGTTGACTCCGGTATCCATCAGCTTCGCAAGTTCCTCCGCGTTAAACCCAAGCAGCCCGAGGTCGTAGTTTGCTTCCTGCAATGCCGACAATTCGATCGGCAACAGATCGTAATTCCATTCCGCGATCTCAGCGGTCTTGTTATCTGCGATGCGGTAGGCTCGGACTTGCTCAGGCGACAGGTGCGCCGCTACAACAACGGGCACTCGCTCGAGTCCGAGCTTCTGCGCGGCTTTCAATCTTGTATGCCCGACGATGATGACACTATCACTATCGACAACGATTGGCTGTGAGAAGCCATACTCCTTAATCGAAGCAGCGACGGCGTCAACGGCTTTATCGTTGTTGCGGGGGTTGTTTTCGTAGGGACGAACGCGATCGAGGGTCCACATTTCAATCTGCAATGCATTGATGGTTGACATACTGGTATCCTTCCGTGATGGACTCGTGTTGGAAATAGATCTCTAATCTTTGGTGGAATTACTTGGCGTTGATGGGCTCGGGCTTCGCTTTCAACGCGTTGACGTTCACGTTTCTCGACGCCTTGCTTCGTACTTTTCGAAGCGCACGTTTCAACGCTTCATCCCAGGTTGTTGGCTGGGGCTCTGATGGCTTCGAATCCACCTCGCCCGCTTCGCGTTTTGCAATCGAGCGTCTGGCTGCTGCATTGAATCGCTTCAATTTCCGGCGCATAGATGTGCCGAAATCCATGAAAATCTCCTTGTAAAAATGGGGCGGAAGTCGCCCGGACCCAAAAAACAAACTCTGTCTAGTAAGGCTCCTGTTCCCGCGGCCCTAGAACGCGTTTTAGGGCGGGGTAGGACCCATTACTATTCGTTGCACCGAAGCTGCTGAGTGCCACTTTGGCAGACGCAACGTGGGGGCCACTGTTGGCCCACTGACGCGTTCTCCGGTTGGTTTGGCGTTCCATACGAATGCGGTGCTTCGGTTGCGACGTGCGCTAACGTGTGCGATTCGTTGCGATTGCGCTTGGTTACTCATGAGTAGTCTCGGATGATATTGCCTGCTGCCTTCCAGAGTTCGTTTGCATTCGTTGGCGTCCAGTTGCGAACGTTCTCGGCACCACCACCGGCGCCATGCCCCATTTCCCAATAGGTCACATCGGGATTGATTCCGAATGCGGCTGATGCGTCGGCAGGAATCGTTTCCTCATCGCCGTTTGGCTTGTTACTAGCGCCAAAGGAGAAGTCCATGCAGCGCCGGCCAGCAAACGCTGCAACTTCGTCAAAGGGTTGCACGTCGATCAAAAGCACATGGGTGTCAGGGCACTCGGAGTGCCCGCATGGAAACTCCACACGGAAGCTTGGCGTCCAACCAACGAGGTCAAACGGCTCATAGTCCCACTTCCATTTCGCTTGATCGAAGAAGCACGCCCATTGCGCTTCCAAACGGGAACGGAACTGGACGCCGTTGTAGAAGGTGGACCGAGACTCAAATGCGTGATTCATATCGCGGGTACCTTTCGATTTTGGGGTGACTGAGAAATGTGGTTTGAGGCATTCCCGGACGTCCGGACGTTTAGGACGTGTTTCCCTATACGATCTACATACGGGAAAATACACATACGTTTACCCGTCCAATAACTAACTCCTGACAAACGTCCGGAACGTCCGGAACGTCCTAAACCGCCAATGAAAATGCTGGGTAAAACGTTAGGACGTTTCGAAATCTTTATGTCCGGGAAATGTCCTAAACGTCCGGAAGTGGACACTGAGCCTCGCATGTGGGAGCAGCGAAAGTGATCGAACGCCGAACTGCTATCAGCGATTGTGATACTGATCATGAAAACAGCTCCATTTCCCGGACGTTCCCGGACGTTTGATTTTCAACGTCCGGAAGTCCTAAGCGGTCATTGTGGGCCGACTCAACGAAGACCTGGTACTGGTTGTATTGGCCGTTGAACGAGCGCTTGAATACCGCGAAGGTGCCGTCATCAAGCTTGAAACGCTCGCCAACGAATCGCCCTGCCAGCTTGCCCATGCGTGTGGTCTGAGAGCGAGGAGTCCCGTCACCGAGTTCGGATTGCAGCACAAAGTGCTTGTTTGCGAGGTCGGTTAACTCAGACGAAGACCAGATCCCCTGTGGATGATGCGCAAGCGCCGTAACGAGCTCTTCGAACTCGCGGCGCGTCTCATCCATTTCACTGGCGGCATCTTCGGCATTGGTCATGAAGTCCGGTTCACCATTGGCTTCAAGAATTCCACCGATGATGTTGCCCCAGCCCTTCTTGTTGAATCGAGTTTGGATCTTGGCTAGAGGCATGCCACTGGCTTTCCAGCGTTCGACCATGTTTACCAGCTCACCGAGCAGTTGCAGCCGATGCGTTTGAACGTATGCCTCGGGATCATCCATCGAGAATGAACGCCTAGATGGGTCGCCCTCGTATTCCAGGTTGATAACAACGCAGCGAGTGATAAGGTCGCGACTCACATCAGGCGAGTTGGCGGTGATGCAGAATAGATGCGAGTTCTCAGCGCGAATCTCTTGCGAGAATCCTAGCAGACGAAAGGACAGAATCGGATCGGTGATGGATCGCTCGAGGCAGGCGGAGTCGATCTTTGGATTGCGGCCGCGTGCCTTCGCGTTGTCGATGATGATAGTCGTTACACCACGTCTGACAATCGTTCCCAGTCGCTTCTCGAACTCTTCGTCGTTCGCGTTATAGGATGCAGTCTCCACATGATGGCCATCCCGGAGGATTGCCAGAATCTGTGCAAGAACCGATTTGCCTAGCTCGGGTTGATTCCCGTTGAACAGTACAGCAGGCTTAGAACCGATGAAGCGTGAGACTAGCAGCCCCGTTAGCAGGATACCTATGTAATTAGTGCGATCGGCCGGCTTCCGCCAACAGAAGTCTCGCAGCAATGCGTCGAGATGCTTGGTCCCCTCAACGGGCTCGATGTTAGGACCAGCATAAAAGAAACCAGTCTGGGGATCGAAACCAGGACTGACCAATCGCCAATCCTCTGTGTAGATCGGATTGTGGCTAAACAGCCGGATGGCTGGAAGGCGTTCTCTTTGCCCCACATTGTTGAGCCAGGTGTTCGCATACGAGGATGGGAGCGGCTTGTACTCACCCCCATCGTCATTCACGAAATAGAACTCGACATGCTGGTTGAGTAGACCTGTCAATTCCGCCGAGGAGAGAACCGGCGAGATCGATTGCTCCCTCACCACGACCATTTGTTCCACCCGATTGAAACAGGAGCCGGTGGCAAGTAGTCGGTCGGTGATCTGGTCCATGGTCGTGGCAACAGGCGTTGATCGCGAGTCGATCGTAATGGTTCGTCGTTCTTCGGACTCATCTGCCTGCTGGCCATCCGTTGGCGCAGCTACTGTAGGACTTTCCTTTGGCAAACGCTTTTGCAAGCGATCGCACAACGTAGCCCGCACATCGTACTCGCCACTTTCCCAGGTTAAGTCGAAGTAGCGGCGACCTTGCTCTGCGAACTTACCCACCGATTGCAGTCGATGCCAAACCTCATCCTTCTCGATCCCGTTTCGAATCGCATAGCAGCAGACTGCGAAGTCAGCCTCGGAACGTGCACCATCGGGAGCGATCGCACAAGCCGCAATCAACTCCGAGAGCTTGTCCGATTTTCCAGCCGATAGTTTGCGAACAGATGGCAAGGGCATCGCCTCGATCTGCCGCCGGCGCTTGGTAGATTCGCTCGTCTTTGCAAACTTCTGAAATGCCTCGAGGGAATACCGCCTGGTTCCATCACATTCGATTAATTCTGCTTTGCCCGGTGCGCGACCATTACGTTGATCTTTGCGATTCAATGTGCCAGGAAGCCGGAGCAACCGAGTGAGGTCCGTTGTATGATCGGCGCTGATGGCAGACGCGATGCCAGTTAAAAGGTCTTGGGCCTGAAGTGCTTTCGGGCTTGTTTTGGTCAAATGATGGCGTTGATCCACAAAAACACGATCATTACCATCCAGCATGTATCGTCTCGGCTTCTTTCGCCCATCGCTGCCGAGAGCCCATTCCGTTTCAATGGGAGGCGGATCGCCCGCGTCGTCGATTAGGAATGGGCGATCCAGCAGCCAGTAAAGATGCACACCGTTCCCACTGCTAACGATCGCCGTAGGTGTAGGCATCGACTGCGATGCGCATCGTTCAAGGGACTGTGCAACGGTGCATCCATCAATATCGGCCCACAGGCATCGAATAACGCGAATCTGCCAAGCGAGGTCGAATCGCCCTTTGTTTCCTACTCGGGGGCAGACTCCGAAAAACAAGTTCGTGCGCTCCGACTCGGAACTTGCTTCCAATCGAGCCAGTGTTTGTTCAAGAGTCGTCGCCTTGGCGGGCCGATAGCAAACATTGCGATAATCGACGCGGCTACGTTTTCGTCCACTTTCATTCCAAGTCTCCACGGGACGAAAGAGGATGAGATCGGACGGATCATACAATGTTGTCAATAAGGTGATCGCTGGATGAGTCAAGCTGCGCCACCCTTATTTGCTTGGTCGCTGGCTGGTACCCTTACTCCCATCGATTTCAAGACTCGCAACCCATGGTCCGTTTCACAAAACCGAACCACAGGCTCGTTCTCATCTGATAGTGATGCAAGCTGAGCCCAGCTAACGCTTTTCCATTTGCGACAGCGGTATGCACGAATGGCAATCCCAGAATCATCGAAACGAACAACAAGGTTTAGACTTGGGAAATGCCGGACGATTGGGCGACTGAAACGGGTGAGTTGCGACATGGCTAGGCGATCTCCATGCTGGGAGAAAGCGATTGCGACGTCTCATCGCTGAGTTGAACCCTGATTGTGCCGCTCTTCTGCGCTTCGTGCTTGATCGAGAGTAACCAGACAACTTGCGAGTCATCCCAGAAAGCGCCGGCATGTTGTAACGCATCGAGTACAGATTTTTGTACGTTATCTGCGTCGCGCCGACGATCATCCGGCGGGGTTATGTCGATACGAATCGCTAGCGGTCCCATCAAAGGTTTGATACCAGCGGCGATCGCCATTCGTCGAACCTGATGACGATAGGTCCTCGCATCCTTTGAAAGCACGGGACGTCCTTGGTAGTAGCTGAAGTAATGATTTATCGACGGTGGGTAAGGGAGTGTGAGCTCGGTAACCATCCCTGCTTCCTTTTGCTGAAATAGAAAAAGCTGGAACGGAGCGAATGGCCGATTAGCAACGACTCATTCGCTTTGCCCGTCCCAGCCGCACCCGTGCGAACTCAAGCCGCTTGTGATCAGAACGGTATATCCCCTGATGATGGGACTTCACCGCTTGATGCCGCAGCAAGACGAATGCGTCGATTGAAGTAGACGTTGGTGTAGTCACCACGAGTCCGCTTCGTGACTTCCAAGGTCACATCGAGCAGTTCTTCGAGTCGCCCAGACAATTCGCTGAATTTGGAAAGTTCGATCCCCAGCGTTTTTAGGTCTCCCTTTACATAGGGAATCGACGCTTGGGTGATGACCGAGTTCTTGAAGATGTGGCGGCCGGCCTGGGAGCCAGACATCACTTCCAAATCGAACTTAATCATCGGATCGCCCTTCTGACTTGACTCAAGCTTCACCGACTCGATGCGAGCTTGATACTTGCCATCGGGGACTTCGTCGTACTCCGGTGCCTCCGCAGTTTCGAACTCTTCATCGAACGACGACAAATCGACCGAGGGATTGTTGGGTTCGTATTCTTCGTAATCGCTCATTACTTAACAGCCTTTCCTGCTGGGGTGCTGCCCGGATTGGAAGAAGACGCAGCAGAGCCTTTGCCGGGCGCAGGGCTCTGTGCGGTTGAATTTGATGTGTTGCCGCTGAATGCCGAATTGAAAGCGGCATAGCTCAGTGGCAGCATTTCTGGCAAGCGACCCGTGCGATCGCCGGCTTCGTAAGTGGGATGCGGCTTGGTTCGGAGCACGCGATCGACAACAAGATTGCCTGCAGCGTCCTTACGCGAGACCGAGTCACCGTAGAGGATGATGTCGACTAGGCCCAACACAACGTTGCGAGCCCGATCAGGCAAGCTTGGGGTCGTTTTGGTGTATTCCCCGGTTCGCGTTTCAATTGTCTTGTCGACGGCATGCGAAATGAGAATCAAGCCGTATGGCAAACTAGCCAAACGCGTCAGTACTCGATGCCATTCGTTCTTGACCAGAGCCCAGCCTTTGCCGTGGCCCATGTCCCCTTCGTACTCGATGCCATGTTTGGCACAGACATAGTCCGAGCACATCTTGAAGGCGTTGTCGACCGTGTCGATCACCAACGTCTTGAAGTTGTGATCACCCTTGGCGATGAGTTTGCAAGCTTCCAGGAATGTTTCCCACGAATAGGTTGGCACCTTGAACACTTCCAAGTGATTAAGACCTGGCTCGCATTCGAAGAACATCGCCTCCGGGAATTGGGAAGCAAAACTCGAGTTATGAACGACGAAGTCGTTGGCTACGAAGTTATGAGTGTCCGGAATTGTGAGATCGTAGATTCGACCGGTGCCCAATGGAACAATACTCTTGATGCGATCAAAAAGTATGTTCCCCTGACGATCTAACTGTGTTGAAGCGGCGCGAATGGAGTATAAGCCTTGGCGAAGTTGCTCAGCCGCGATTTGCTTCTCGCCAAATACACCGATGTCGTCCAGAAATCGCAAGATGTCTTCTTTGGCGGCGATGTACAGCTCTGCGCCGTACAGCTCACCATCGATAAATCGATCTCGCATGAGACTGACGATTCCAAATCGCAGTAGCAGATGCTGAACCTGTCTCACCATTCGAATTGACTTCGAACTGTATGAGACCTTTTTCTTTTCGACCGAACCATCACAGCTAAACAAGCGATTCAAAAAGAGTGCCATTCGCTCTCGTTGAAGACCGAATACAAAATCGGGAATGAATTTATCGCCAGATCGCAAGCCGTCGATGCCATGTTCTCGAATGAATCGCAAGACATTATTGCGACCAATACGCCCACCCTTCACTCGCACCTGTGGGATGCCTTGATCATTGACGAACTCAAGGAATTCATCGCCAATCGATTCAACGGCCTGCTTGAAATCTTCGCGAACTTCTTCGTCAACCTTCGTAAATACTGGACTCGTACCGCCGAGGCTCCCATCAGCTAAGAGGTAAGCCAGGACTTTGAGAAATTCGGGTTCTGTCCGGACTGTACCGAACAGTGACGAATACTCAGCGACGACACCGATTTTGTCATTCTCTTTCAATACGCTTAGCGGTGCCCATCCTTCGCGGGTTAAGAAGGGATGCTCAGCAGTCGCATCGATAGTGCGGCCTGACTGCGTCGTGATCCGAAACAACATGGCTTCGCCGTTGTCGATGTAGTCGGTTGGATCAGCTGACTTGATGATGCCGGCCATCCCCATCGATAAGACTGTGCCTTCCTTGCTGGTCACAAGGTCTGCCAAGGTAACTGGCTGCCCAGAAGTTGGGTCATATAGGACTGTATTGCCAGCGAGACACTTGCCTAGTTTTGGAACGCCATAGAGCAAGATCGACTGCTTTGCCAAGTCGGTGGTCGGCCTGGTCTTGGCTGTTGGTAGAGTCAGTGTCATAAATGAGAATTCCTTTCAAATCAGAACGGGGGTGCTTCAGAATCAACACGAGATAGCTCTTCGTTAGGGAGAGCGATCTCGTACAGGTTGTCAGCGACGTTTGGATTGAATCCCGACTGGCAATACGCTAAGTACTCGCAGGGTCGTTGGTACGAGAAACAGTTCGAGGTATTCAGCAGCCATTTGCCACGTCGGCGGGCATCGAGGTATTGCTGCGTGATCTCCCAGACCTCGTCTTGCAACATGGCGAGACGGTCTTCGGAGAGATAAATGAACTCGCGATGGAAGGCCTCGGGACGGGAATACCATTCCGTTAGCCGGACTTGGAACTCATCGTCGGTCTCAGGCATCTGCCGCTTGGCGGTTGACTTGCCGCTCTTGTTCTTGGCTGCCAATTCGGCTTTGCGAGCCTCGTACTCTTCCTGCGTTTCGCCTTTCCCTTGCTTGAGCCGACTCTTGAGCAACACGTTGTAGATGACGCCCACGATCGGATAGCCCAACTCTCGTAGGTAATGGCAGTACAAGGCGATTTGAGTGTCGGTCCACAGTTTATCGAGATAGCTCGAATCAACCGTGGATGCCGTTTTATGCTCAATCAGGTACAAACCATCGTGGCAATGAACGATGCCATCAACCTTGCCAGCGATACGGAATGTTTGACTTTGCCGACCCGTATCAGGGTTGCGGATCTCGCCGACGAACTCCTTTTCCACTTCGACAATCTCGAACTCTTCGATTGCATAGCGTTCGGCGTAGCCACGGATCATCGCCGTTGCTAGATGCCACTGAACCATCTGGTTCGAATCAGCGAGGCGATCTTCAAAAGCATCATCAATGTACGTGAGCACATCGCGTAGCCGCGATTCCGCATTTTGCGACCGATACCAAAGCTCGATCGCCGTATGGATAACGCTCCCGAACGACAACGCCTCTGCACGCTCACGCGGTCGCAATTTATCGAGATAGCGGTTCTTATACTTTCTTGGACAATTGCGAAACGTATTCAGCGCTGAATAGGTCAGTAGCGTCTTGTCGTTCGCAGCGGATGGCGCAATAACTTGAGACATGGTTTTTCCGTTACAGAATCGGGCTAATTGAATTGGGAATCGGTGTTAGTCACTTCGTATATGCATGGCTCTTCAATGATGATTCCATTCAGTCGCTTCACGCCACGCTCAAGAGCCAGCTGCGCTTCGCTAACTTTCAGTGATGCGTTGATTCGCGCACAGTCTCGGCAGATGCGGTTTCCAGCGCCGCTTGATCGAAACTCTTGATTGCACTTGAGGCAGCGTCGTTCTCCGGGATCGGTTGGTCGTAATGGCTTGTTCACGGTGTCACTTTCAAGAGGCAGGGATGAGGACGCGAATCAACCAGGCAGCTAGAGCAGCTCGAGTTCCTCGACCTCGAAGTTGCGTTCCTGGTCGGAAGTGACCAAGTAATGCTTGAAGTCGATCTTGGTAACGAAGCGGCTTGGCTCAACCAGTTGGTCTCTCAGTCCCGAACACGCTTCGTTGAACTCCCTGGATGCTGCTTCGAAATGCTCAACAGCACGCAGGTACCGTCCGACTGCACGGGAAACGTTGACACGGGTCTCGACATTGGTTGTGGATGCTGACATGGATCTCTTCATTGCAGTCACTTGGGAATGGTGGGTTGATTTGCCCTCTACCTCTTGAACTACTCAGCAAAGTGGCAAACTGGCGAAAGACTTTCAAAACTTTTCAGGCGATGTACTCGCGGAGTCCTTCTGCCTCGAATTGATCGGCGATCTGCCGGATCCAGCATCGAAGGGTCGACCTTGGGACGCCCATGAGTTCCGCCACCCGAGGTAGGGAGTGTGTTTTTCGCAATTCAAGCATCTGTTGCCATTGTTCAGGCAGTCGAGAAATCGCGATGGCAAGATCGGAAGCCAAGTCTTTCAATTCGTTGACCGGCTTGCGGTCGATTTGCAACCTGGCGTCACAGATCGACTCATCGAGCGTGTACTGCAAATCGATGGGACTCTCACCGGGAATGGGTACAGGCACATTCAATGACTGGATTTGACTCTGGCCTTTGAACAGAGACGCACCGTCCCTGATCAGTGTGCTGGTTTGTCGTTCAACGACGGTGGTAACAAAAACGTTTCGGTGAGCGATCTGCGGGTCAAATGAGGGCATTGCCTCTATGACCTTTGTCAGAAGAGCGTGCTCGATCGATTCTAGATCCTGCTCTGAAAAGCCAGCCCTCTTCACGATCTGCATTGCTTTGCGGCGAATGATGCCGCGGGTGAACTTGTCGTTGATAACATCAAATGACTGGGACATGCGTGCCATTCCTTGGCCGGCACACCAGCACAGCGTCCTAGCGACAGACCGTCCCGAAGGGCTTGGAAGCGGTGCTGATCTGCTGCGGCAAGGGAGACTTGTCGAAGCGTCGTTGGCCTGTCGCTCATGACTGACGACATGTCGCTGCTAAGCCGAAGAATCTCGAAAGTTGCTTGGCAGGTAATGAATTGGACAGCGAAATCGCGAGGCTTTCGAAGATAGGAAAATCCAAGAAATCTGCGAACGACTCAGCGACATGTCGCTGCGACAAGCCAGGTCAGGGTTCTGGATCGAGAGCAAAAAGAGTCTGCCAACCGCAGCGATCGGGCATCCAACGAATCGGATCGTCGGAAATGCCGAAGAACTCACAAAGCGTTTCGCTAAGCCGTTCTTTACGTTTCTGGTTTTGACGGCTGGCACCAGGTGATGTCCAAGTCAACGTGCCATAGCTTTTCGCAAACGCTCGCAACAATTCCCATTGAACATTCGAGCGTTTGTTGCCAGCCCGGGAGAACCCCATCTCGGTAAAGTGGTAGCGACCAACCACACCATTGGCTGTAATGGAAACAGTATCAATATCCAGAAACCGAATTTTGATTGCTGACCAGGAACAATTTGGTGGAGTTGGGAATCCTGGCGCGGTGATTTTGGCTGATTGCTTCGGCAGAAACTGCTGTAGAAAGGACGTGATGCTCTCCAGAACCGGTTGGGTAAACGCAATCGCGTTCGATTCCGTAGGCTGAGTTACCTCGGCAAGAGATAGCAACAAACCGCGCCGTTCATGCAACAGACGACCACAAAGAGAGTCGATCGGTTTGGTTCGTAGACGCAACACTACAAACGGCTGATTCGTTTGGTCGCCTATGGTAGTTAGAGTGTCCAACAATGGCCCTGACGCTAAGAACAGAGGGAACGCGAATCCCATTTGTGGATGCGCAGTCCCCCAATGCCAAACTGACCTCGTGCACGCAGAGGTTGCCGAGCGATGAAAACCACTTTGACAGCAGAGTGAATCGGCCACTCGCACCCAATCGATTCCAAAGACTGTAACTTCAGCACGGTCAATGGATCGGCTACGATGCGAGTCCTCATCGTAGATCAAATATCGATAAGGCTCATCTTCTGCAACTTTGAGCCATCGGCTCCTATCTCCCTGCCATGGAACCGCGCTGGCAACCTCCTGAGTGGGAACGAGCCAGCGTCTGGCTTGTTCGAAATCAGTATCTAAGAGGATCCGCCAGTGTGCGAGAGACGTTCGCTGCTCAGGCACCGCGGCTGCTGTGAGCCAAAGACGCTCCACCCAGCTTGAATGGCACAATGATTTTGCCATTGGTAAATCCTCGATCGTTCAGAAACAACTCGATAATGTCCGCATCACCATCGCGGGTGTAGACGGCGATATTCGGCGGCTTAATCGTTACCGATCGAGTTCTTCTTCCATCGATGAACCGCAATTCAATCCTGGCTTCTACGATTCGAACATCGATATCCAGACCCTCGTAGTACGCGATCCGTTCATCGAGGATATCAATCAAGTTATCTCGCTTCATTGTGACCAGTTCCGGCTTCGCGCCCGCGATGAAGAGGGTCACTGACGTCAGTGTTGCTGAAAGTAGTTCAGGTACGTTGACCACGGACAACGCAGCCTCGCTATTCTGTCGCAGTGGTTCGGTCGTCCAGATGTCACCTGGCGGGAACAAATTTTCGTCACCGAAGAAGAATCTGCCAAATGAGGAACGATACATCTCCTTCTGAATCGCAGTTACAGCATTGATTTTCAACTCACCGGTTAGTCGATTGAACTGCAGCAAATCTTCATGCAATGGCTGAAAACTCAAGATGTCGCGTACTCCATCGACTAAGACATCTTGTAATTGCCAAGGCCTACCATGGCTAACCGTGAGATCGAGGGAATCGCCGCTCAGCAGCATCGCCGCATGGGTACCACGGCCGCACTTTTTTGATTCAAAGTACGATCCAACGGCACTCTCAAAAGCAACGCGGCATCGTTCCAGTGGCTCTTGCAAGCTTGGTACAAAATCACTGTTTGCTTGAAAGTACGAGTACGTTCGCCGAGTCGCTAACGACTGCAGGCGATGAATCGTCTCGACATGGTCACGATGCCGAAGGATTGCTTCAACCGCTACATCGGCAGGCATGATTCTTTCGTCACGATGAAAGGCTTCGGCTAACTCGTCGATCTGATGGAGCAGGGTTTCCATCATTGATTCGCGAGCCAACTCATTGACCATGTGTACCGCACGCATCAATTCGGCGGGTGTCTGACCGTCGGGAGCTCTAAGTATCTGGCCCAAGAGCTCGAACTGTGAATCGGTTAGCTTGCTTCCTAGTGGAAGCTCTAGGCCTCGTGAGGCGATATATTCTTTGTGGGGCGAGAGAAACTTCAATAACCGATCGTTTTGGACGGATTTCAGCACTCGCAAGTTGGTAAATCGTTGGTACTTGGCTGTGGTCATGTGATGCTCGAAAAAAATTAGTAGATCATGCGTACTTCCATGGGAAAAATAGGATTCCAGTGACTCCGACTAACTGGCAAGATGCCGATTGAGGAAGGGTCGACGGCGGTTCCACCACCGTGCGCTCCTGTAGCTTGCGTCCATTCGCTTCATCCTTGGCCATGCTCCTGATGCCTTCCTAGCGATCGACCCTTTGCTCAATCTGCAATTGCTAGCATTGCATTACGATGTGACACGACTGGTCAGCATCTTCCAAAAACTTTCCATTTCTTCCGGAGTCGCATCCTCGCAATTTATCCTCAAGAGACTCTGTCCACCTTTGGGTTCCACCTTTACACGCAATCCAGAACTCGACTCGGAAGAGTAGACCCAATTCTCTGAATCGCAGAGAGAGAACGTTTCAGGCAGTCTAAACGCGGGGCATTTCTCCGTGAGCAAGTCATCGACATCGCAACCTAGGAAATCGGCGATGTCATAGACCACATCTCGGCCAACCTCGCTAAATTCGCCGCGTTCGATTCTTCTCCAATCTTCCTGCAAGTTGGACTCGCGAACGCAATCTTCTAGCCGGTACCTTGCGATCTCGCGGAACTTTCGCACCTTAGCGCGATCGAGTTTAGGTGCATTGTCAGTTGTTGAGGCTTGAGCCATTTCGGAACTCTCCAAGTGAATGGTGACGGGAACAAAAACGCTAATCTTCGACACCGCTTTGACTCCTCTGGTCACAGCTCTTTGGAAAATCGAAAAATCGCCGTTTTCAAGAATTTTGGCGCTCATCGTTGCCAGTTCCTTCTCGTGCTGAGTAGTTCAAGGAGTAGGGGCTTGTGTTAAACGGAGTCTATGTAGCCGAATCGGAACCTTGATGAGCAAACTGACCGAACTATCGACATTGAGCGTCGAGACTAGACGCCTTGAGCTTGCGAAGGTGCTTGCTGCAGGCTTGATCCGCACTCTGTTGAAGAAGGTATCCAACGCAACGGAAGAGGACAAAGAAACCCGACAATCTCCCGACGATGGGCTTGAAGATTCTTGAGAACTACCGCTCAGTGTGTCCACACGGGTTAACTACCGTCTTAGTTCTCAACCATTTACCAAGTCGAGGTAAGAATGAACATCGATCGGGAAGTCGCACTCATGAAGCTCATGAGCGTGGGTGAGCTTCGCAAGAAATATTGCGAAGTCTTCAAAGAGCCAACCAATGCGCGAAATAAGGTTTGGCTCATCAAACGGATCGCTTGGCGTATGCAGGCGAATATCGAAGGAGATCTCTCCGAACGAGCGAGGCGTCGGGCCATGGAGATTGCAAACGACGCGGACATACGCATGATGCCACCACGCGAACGGAAGCCGCGTGAGTTTGTCCAGCAGCCGAATACGGTTGTCGTGAATGTTGATTCCAAGCCGACTCGTAGTCTGTCGGTAGGCCAGTCCCTCCAGCGGATTTACAAAGGGCAGAACATTGTTGTGGTCGTCCGAGGCGATGGCTTCGAATGGCAAGGGCAGAAGTACAAGTCTCTTACCGCCGTTGCCAAGGCCGTGACTGGTAAACACTGGAACGGCTTCAACTTCTTTCGCGTTGATGGGGGCAAAGCCTAATGTCGAACAAACATTCTGCAAAACCCGAAGCGAGGAAGACCTGTCGCTGTGCCATCTACACTCGCAAATCGACCGAAGAGGGATTGGAGCAAGAGTTCAATTCCCTGGATGCGCAGCGAGAAGCTGGCGAGCTCTACGTCAAGAGCCAGAAGCATGAAGGCTGGGAATGCCTCGAGACCAAGTACGACGACGGTGGATTCACCGGTGCAAATATGGATCGCCCGGGTCTTCGACGGTTACTGGCTGACATCGCTGCCGGCAAGATCGACTGCGTTGTCGTCTATAAGGTCGACCGTCTCAGTCGAAGTCTGCTTGATTTCGCGAAAATCATCGAGGTCTTCGACCGTCATCAAGTCACGTTTGTGAGTGTAACACAGTCATTCAATACCGCCTCTTCAATGGGCCGATTGACGCTCAATGTTCTTTTGTCATTTGCTCAATTCGAACGCGATATGATCAGCGAGCGAACACGCGACAAGATGCGGGCAGCTCGGCGCAAGGGGCGTTGGATTGGAGGCAAGCCGATCCTTGGCTACAACGTTGTCAACACGAAGCTGGTCGTTGATCCTCTCGAATCGCTACAAGTTCAAGAGATCTTCAAATTGTACTTAGAAATGAAATCGACTCTGCAGGTTGCACGGGTGTTGAACCAACGTGGTTGGCGAATCAAAGAGTGGACCACCAAGAAGGGTAGGACGATCGGTGGCGGTGAGTTCAACAAGAACAAGGTCACAGCCATCCTGACCAACGCGACTTACATCGGTATGATCGAGTACGAGGGCCAGCTCCATCCTGGCCTCCAAGATGCCATCATCAAGCGAGATTTATTCGACCGAGTCCAGGAGATCCTAAAGCTGAACAGCCGCATGAAGAAAGACCTCATGCGATGCAAGCACAATGCTTTGCTGCAGGGACTACTTCGCTGCGCTGCCTGCAATTGTGGGATGAGCCATTCGTACACAAAGAAAGGCTCGACTCTTTATCGCTACTACATTTGTCACAAAGCGCAAAAGCAAGGCTGGGCAAGTTGCCCATCACCATCGCTTCCAGCTGCTGAGATCGAAAATTTCGTGATTGACCAAATACGAAGCGTTGGTCAAGACCCTGGCGTTGTTCGCGATACGTTGGCCCAGAGTCGCGTCCAAACTCAGACGACCGTAGAACGACTCAAGAAAGAAAAGAACGCGTTGGAACGGGCAATCCTTGGCCACTATGAGCGACTGAACCAAGCGATCGCGGACGGTGCCAACGAGTCGGCGGTTGCCGATATCCAAGACCAGATTCGCGAGAAGGAACAACGGGTATCCGAGGTCGTTGACGAGATGACCTCCGTATCCAGCCTGATGATCGATGAGTCGGACGTCCGCGAGTCGCTCGGTCGGTTCCAAGAAGTCTGGGCAGCGTTGTCTCCTGCCGAGAAAGCCAAAGCCATCCGCCAGATCGTCGATTCGATTCAGTACGACGGTCATAGCAAAGAGCTGTCCATCTCCTACCACCCGATCGGGATCAGAACATTCAGTCAAGAACAGCAAAGTAAAGTGGGAGCAGGCACATGCTAACCGCCACGCACAAATTGGAGTTCAAGTCCGGCAAGCGAACCGCCAAGACGATTGCGGAAGCCGGAACGCAGCCAGAGCAACCCACGCCAGGCCGATTGCCTCGCATCACCAAAATGATGGCCCTCGCCGTCCGCCTCGATCACTTGATCAAGAGCGGGCAAGTTACCGACCAAGCCGAGCTCGCACGAGTTGGCCATGTCAGTCGTGCTCGGCTTACCCAGATCATGGATTTGAACTTGCTTGCACCAGACATTCAGGAAGAGATCTTGTTTTTTGGAGGTTCTGTGACCACTTTTGCGGTTCCAATTGAACGCTCAGCGAGAAACATCGCCAAAATGACTGATTGGAGCTTACAACGGCGATCCTGGAGAAAAAGCAGGGCTACCAAGTACTGATGACCAGCTCGGTGGATTTACAAGCTTCGCTTTGCTAGCTTTGACTTGGTGGTCGGCCGAAGGACCAAACTTGTCACCGCATTGAAAAAAATGTATTCCCTGAAGTGCGATTCCCCGTAGCTATGTTGCAAGGAGATAAATGATGAGCGTGAACTCCAAAATCGAGTGGACAGACACTACGTGGAATCCAGTGCGCGGTTGCACGAAGATAAGCGCTGGCTGCAAGCACTGTTATGCGGAAACTTTTGCAGAACGCTTTCGCGGAGTCCCCGGCAATCCGTTTGAGTTCGGGTTCGACCTTCGCCTCGTACCACACAAATTGCCAGAGCCTTTTCATTGGACGAAGCCACAGATGGTCTTCGTGAATTCGATGAGCGATCTGTTTCATGAAGATGTCCCAGACGACTATATAGTCCAAGTTGCTCAAGTGATGGCAACGGCCAACTGGCATATCTACCAAGTGTTGACCAAACGAGCTGAACGCTTGCGAGATTTGTTGAAAACCAAGCTGAGCTTCGCAGCCAAACTGGAACACATTTGGTGGGGCACAAGCGTCGAAAACAAGAAGTCGGGCGTACCAAGAATTCAGCAATTGCGTGATGCAAAAGCAGAGATGAATTTCCTTTCCATTGAGCCGCTACTTGAAGACTTGGGCCCGCTCAATCTCAAAGGCATGCAGTGGGTAATTGTGGGTGGCGAGAGCGGGAACGGAGCTAGGCCAATGCGAGTCGAGTGGGTCACTTCGATCCGAGCGCAATGCGAGAAACAGAACATTCCGTTCTTTTTCAAGCAGTGGGGAGGCGTAAGAAAGTCTCGACATGGGCGTGAGCTGGATGGCAGAACCTATGATGAATACCCGACAGTGATACGTCAGCCATTCCCACAGCTAGCAGTTCGTCGTGAATTAGAGGCAAGCTTAAACTTGCCACGAGACACTCGCTTGACGGTCGCAGCAATCGCCTAAGGGCGAAGAATGTCTTGTGCCATCCGAACGGCAGTCGGTGCGCCTTTTTCATTGCCCACGGCAAAACAAAGCAGGTAGATGGGTGTGCCACGAGAATTGAACAGCAACAAGGGGTTCTTGGCTACGCTCTCAAAAACCGAGCTCAGTCGCTCTAGAAAGTAGGCTTCAATATCCGCAAAGTCAGCGGTCTTTGTTTCGAGTTCCTCATCTCCGAATAGAGATGGCTGAACGGACTTCTTGTAGAACCTGTGTCGCCACGCATCTTCACCGAAAGTTCTCGTAAGGGCATTGGCCCAGTTTTCTGGTGGTGGCTTTCGGTTGACAAGTAAACGGTTTACTGCCTGGCCGATTGGAAAAAGAATCCACAGGTCGATTGCCTTGGTTGCCGCAATCGCCTCGATCGTTGACCAATTGACCTGCATACCGTATGGATCCAGGAACACAACCGCGCGATGACTCTGCCAGTTTGTTTGTCGGCACCAGTTCGTTAGAACCGTGTTGGCGTCCCCGTGTTCGATGAGTACGTTGCTCGCACGGCCGGGATAAAGAGCCTTTAACTTTTCCAGCTCAGCGATGCGTTTCTTGCTATGCTCGATGAACAGATAACGATCGAATCCCGGCTCGACTTCCAGAGCAATTCGCGAACTTCCCTTTTGTAGTTCTACGAAATCAGGATCGGATTCGACATCAAGCAAAGGAGTTTCGCTGATGCCCGCGATGTTTGAGTCCAGTCGATCGCCGGTTCCAGCAAAAGCGTCGACGAAGTAGGTGGTGAAGTATCTGGCTCGCACGTTGGTACGCATAATCGTCGTGTACGCGGTGAGATACTTGCGGACACGCTCAAGCTTTTCAACAGTCCATTCTCCACCAAATATATGCTCACTCATAAATCTTCCTCCTTGGTAAAGCGTCGTAATCCAGCTCTTTATTCGCTACGCGATCAGCTTCCTCCGCTGTTCAAGAAATTCGTCGTAGTTCAGCTCTTGGCCAGCGAGGAAACTGAATGTTCCGAATTTCGATTGTGGTTGCGTTTAGCATCGTAACTACTTACGGAGATTCGGGCGATTACAATATCCATAATAGGTGCAAGCATCGTATTGCCAAGTTGAAGACTTTGCTAGACTATGAAGACTAGCCCGATGGCTCTTGGACCCAATCGCATGAAAAATCTGAGCGAATACGTGAAAACTGCAGAGGCGGCCCAGATACTTGGTGTCGCACAAAACACGCTCCGAAAATGGGCTGAGCAGGGAGATATCCCTGTGCACCGGAATCCAGCAAACGGATACAGGCTCTTCAAACGCGAGGACTTGATGCGATTCTTGAAGAAGATCGACCAGTCATCGAAGTCCGGGAGCTGAAGCAGCATGTCAAACGAATCCGCAACGCGACAACAGATCATCGACCACCGGCTAAAGGAAGCCGGTTGGGACGTTCTTGATCGCACGCAGGTTGTGGAAGAATTCACCATCGAAAAAGCCTCAGAGATGCAAGTGAAGGAGGAAGCTGCTTCCTTTGGCAATCGAGAGTTCAGCGACTACGTCCTTCTCGGAAAAAACGGCAAACCTTTGGCGGTAGTCGAAGCGAAGCGAACATCGAAGGATGCTGAACTCGGGCGTGAACAGGCAAAACAGTATTGCATTAATATTCAGGCGCGTATTGGCGGAGAACTACCCTTCTGCTTCTACACCAATGGTCACGAGATCTACTTTTGGAATATCGGAGAAGGGCCACCACAGCGGGTCCATGGATTTCCAACGCGGCAGGATCTGGAGAGACTTTTATATATTCGGAAGAACAAAAAGCCACTCGTTGATGAGCTGATAAACACGGACATTGCTGGACGCGACTACCAGATCCAAGCCATCCGAACAGTGATGGAAGGCATTGCTAAGAGCCGCCGTCAATTCCTGCTGGTAATGGCAACGGGAACAGGAAAAACCCGTACCTGTATTGCTCTGGTCGATGCTCTGATGCGTGCGGGGTACGTTCAGCGAGTTCTCTTTTTGGTGGACCGCATTGCCCTTCGCGGTCAGGCCCTCGATGCGTTCAAGGAACATATACCTGACGAACCCCGCTGGCCGGAGCCCGGTGAAAAGTCAATCACCACGGATCGCCGAATCTATGTTGCCACTTACCCAACGATGCTTAACATTGTGCGGGATGAAGAGAACTCTCTGTCGCCGCATTTCTTCGATCTTGTGATCGTCGATGAAAGCCATCGGTCTATTTACAACACCTACGGTGAAGTCCTCGATTATTTTCATTCAATCACGCTGGGGCTGACTGCCACGCCACGCGACGTCATAGATCACAACACCTTTGCCGTATTCCACTGCGAGGACGGACTTCCCAGCTTCGCCTTCTCCTACGATGAAGCCATCAATCACGTCCCCCCATACCTATGCGACTTCCGAGTCCTGAAGATCAAAACCAAATTCCAGGACGAGGGCATCAGCAAACGCACAATCAGCCTCGAGGACCAAAAGCGTCTCATCCTCGAGGGTAAGGACATCGAGGAAATCGTTTACGAAGGCACCGACCTCGAAAAGAAGGTCACGAACCACGCTACTAACGCCCTCATCGTAAAGGAGTTCATGGAGGAATCCATCAAGGACACCAACGGAGTTCTTCCTGGAAAGACGATTTTCTTTTGTATGTCGGTCGCCCACGCGCGACGCATCGAGCGCATCTTCGATTCACTCTATCCGGAATACAAAGGCGAACTCGCCAAGGTCTTGGTTTCCGACGATCCTCGCGTCTACGGCAAGGGCGGATTGCTGGACCAGTTCACTCGGAGCGATATGCCCCGTGTGGCGATCAGCGTCGACATGCTCGATACCGGCATCGACGTTCGTGAAATCGTCAACCTCGTCTTCGCGAAGCCGGTGTTCTCGTACACAAAGTTCTGGCAGATGATTGGTCGTGGTACGAGACTTCTGGAGTCCAATAAGATCAAGGCTTGGTGTCCTGAGAAGGATGTCTTCCAGATTATTGATTGCTGGGACAATTTTGATTACTTCCAACTCTCTCCGAAGGGTAAAGAACCCAAGCCGCAGGTTCCGCTACCGGTTCGACTGGTTGGCGCTCGCATCGACAAGATTGAAGCCGCTCAGGCTCTTGGCAATTCGTCCGTAGCGGACAAAGAGATCGCTGCCCTTCGCGGCCAAATTGCAGTTCTCCCCGGCAATTCGGTCGCCATCATGGAATCGAAGGCCAATCTCGCGAAATGCGGCGCTGATGCTTTCTGGCAGCCATTGACGGCGGATGGCATCGCGTTCCTTCGCCATGTGATTCAGCCGCTATTCCGCGCTTTGTCGCAGGTCGATTTCAAAGCGATGCGATTCGAGAAAGACGTGCTCGAAGCATCTCTCGCGCATCTCAAGGGCGAAAAGGAGAAATACGCCTCCCTGACCGAGAGTCTTACCACTCAGATCAGTGAATTGCCGCTTTCCGTCAATGTTGTTGCGCAGGAAGCAGGGCTAATTCAAAAGGCTCAAACAAATCACTACTGGGCCACAATCACCGATCAAGGATTTGATGATCTTGTAAAGCGGCTAGGTCCACTGATGCACTATCGCGATGGACGCGGCCCAAGCGACGGCCCCGCAAACTTCAACTTTGCCGATGTGTTAACAGCCAAGGAATACATCGAATTCGGTCCGGAACACGAGTCGCTTAGCATTGCCCAATATCGCAAGCTAGTCGAAGAAAAGGTCAACGAACTGACCGCTAGTAATAGCATTCTGCAAAAGATTCGGGATGGACTGACTGTCACCGAAGAAGAGGCCGAAGAGTTGGCGACACAGCTTCACGACGAACACCCGCACATCACGCTTCAACTGCTCCGAAGAGTCTACCAACATCAGCGAGCTTCATTCATTCGCTTCATCCGTCACATCCTCGGAATCGAAATCCTCGAGAGTTTCCCAGATACTGTTTCCAAGTCGATCGATCAGTTCATCACCCAACATCCCGCACTCAATAGCCATCAGCTTCAGTTCTTGAGGCTGCTGCGTGATTTCCTGATTGAACGCGGTGGCATCGAGAAGCGAGACCTGATCCAAGCCCCGTTTACCGTCATTCATCCCAGCGGAATCCGCGGCATCTTCCCCCCAAATGAAATCAACGAAATTCTGGCCCTTACCGAAAGTCTGGTCGCCTAACTTATGCTCCAACTAAACGCTAAACTCCGTGCACTGATCGCCAAGTTGTGGGACCGCTTCTGGTCCGGAGGCATTTCAAATCCGCTCTCTGCGATTGAACAGATCACCTATCTGCTTTTCATGAGGCAGATCGATGACCTCGATCTTAAGCGCGAGCAAGATGCAGAGTTCACCGGAGACAGCTACACCTCGCGATTCTCAGGGGAGTACTTCCTGCCGAATGATCGTTCCCGCATTGAGGAGATGGAAAAGCCCAGAGTAGGAGAAACTGCTTCCCAGAAGAAAACTCGAGAAGCCGAAGCAAAAAGCGAACGTAAGCGACTTGCCATCGATAAGGGCACTCTCCGTTGGAGCCACTTCCGGCAAATGAAAGCCGACGAGATGTTGCCGCACGTGCAGCAAAAGGTCTTCCCGTTCATTAAAGAGCTGAACGGCGACGGAAGTAATTTCGCGAAGCACATGGCAAACGCGGTATTCATCATTCCCAGTGCCAACCTATTGCAAGGGGCGGTGCAGATCATCGAAGAGATCTTCGTTGAAATCGAACGCGATGCGAAGGAAGAAGGGCATCTTTTTCAGGACATTCAGGGTGATGTCTATGAGATGCTGCTAAACGAGATCAGTAGCGCTGGTAAGAACGGCCAGTTTCGCACGCCTCGGCACATCATCAAACTAATTAGCGAGTTGGCGAATCCCCAGCTCGGTCACCGCATCTGCGATCCCGCCTGCGGCACAGCGGGCTTTTTGCTGGATGCCTATCAATACATTGTTACCCAACTCGCGCAGAAGAAGTCCAAGAAGCAGCAGTTCCAACCCGACGAAGATGGCTTCATTCGTACGAGTGTCAGCGGCCAGCTTGACCAGAACAATAAGGACATCCTGGAACAAGGTCTCTTTGGCTTCGATTTCGACAGCACTATGGTTCGACTGGCCCTGATGAATCTAATGATGCATGGCATCGACAATCCGCATGTCGACTACCAGGACACGCTCAGCAAGAGCTTTACGGAAGAAGCTAAGTACGACATCGTGATGGCCAATCCGCCATTCACTGGCAGCATCGACAAAGGTGACATCAATGAGAGTCTAACGCTCAAGACCACCAAAACAGAGTTGCTTTTTACCGAACGTATCTTCACATTGCTTAGAACAGGAGGTACAGCAGGCATTATCGTGCCGCAAGGCGTACTATTTGGCGCAGCCAACGCGTTCGTCGAGGCGAGAAAAAAGCTTGTAGAGGAGGCGGAACTTAAGGCGGTCATTTCGCTTCCCAGTGGCGTCTTCAAGCCCTATGCCGGTGTTGCCACAGCGATTCTGGTGTTCACTCGCGGCGGCAAGACGCAAAATACTTGGTTCTACAACCTAACGAACGACGGGATGACGCTCGATGATCGTCGCCAACGCGTTGTTGGGAGTGAACTTCCTGATGTTGTCGCCCAGTGGAATGCTCGCAACCCGAATGAACCGGGAGATCGGAAGTCGAATTGCTTCTTTGTTCCGGTGGAGGAGATTCGCGAAAAGTTGTATGACCTGTCGTTCAATCGCTACGGCAAGGTTGAGCACGACGAGACAGAACACGAGGATCCCAAATCCATCCTCCAGACGCTGGCGACCCTAGAAGACAAGATTCGGGCGGGAATCGTGGAATTGCAGGAGATTCTCGGATGAGCAACCTTGTCCCTCCTTCCCGAGACAATTGGTCTGAAGAACCGCTTGGCGATCTATGTGAGATTGTCATAGGTCGAACCCCGCGTCGGAACAACGCAGCATACTGGAACGGCTCGCTTCCATGGGTTTCAATTGCCGATTTGAACCAGGGCCGACTTCTTCGCAAGACGAAGGAATCGATTACGCCTCTCGGGGCCACAGAGTCACGAAGTCGCTTGATTCCCACAGGCACCGTGCTACTGAGCTTCAAGCTCTCCATCGGCAAAGTGTCGATCACTGACATTGACGTATTTACCAATGAAGCAATTGCCGCGCTACCGATTCGTGATTCCAGTAGGCTCAATCGAGACTATCTGTTTTGGTGCTTGAAGAGCATACGCCTTGATGAGGAAGTAGACGCTGCGGCAAAAGGGAAAACACTCAATTCAAAGAAACTGGAACGTATAGCCATTCCCATTCCGCCGTTGGACGAGCAACGGCGGATTGCGGCGGTGTTGGACAAGGCCGATGCCCTCCGCCGCCAGCGCCAGGAATCACTGCAACTCACCGAGAAGCTCCTGCAATCCGTCTTCGTGGAGATGTTCGGAACCGAGAATTCCCCGCAATGCCCACGAGTGAAGCTTGCGGACCACCTCGAGTTCATTACGACTGGTGGCCGTGGCTGGGCCAAGTATTATTCCAATGAGGGTGCCCGATTCATTCGTTCCTTGGATGTGCGGATGAATGAGATCGATAGCTCGCAGATGGTTTGCGTAAACGCACCCAAAAATGCGGAAGCGGAACGCACTCGTACACGCGATGGCGACGTACTGTTGACGATGACTGGTTCACTCATCGGTCGAGTGGCTCCGGTTACTGCCCAACATTCGGGCGGATACATCAGCCAACACGTGGCGATCTTGCGAGCAAAGGGCTTTCAGCCGGAGTTTCTCTCATGGGCGATTTCCACAGAAGAAGGTCAACGCCAAATCCAGAAGCATCAGACTGGACAAACGAAGCCGGGATTAAATTTCGAGCAAGTTAGACGGCTACTCGTTCCTCGCCCGCCAATCGAGGATGAGAAGAAGTTCTGCGATTTGATCCGTCGTCGGCGCATTATTCTCGCTGATCAACGCGCATCATTGGCTCAATGCGAAAGCTTATTCGCCGCAACTCAACAGCGCGCCTTTCGTGGCGAACTGGATCTGAGTCGACTCACACTCGAGGCATTGCCAGCGACTGAAATTGCCCCTGAATTGCCGGGGCATCACCATAACGATGGAGTTTACAATCGACCCGGTTTTTTTATCGCACCACCTGAAATAGAAGCAAAGCTTAAAACGATGGAGGAGCAACTTTCATGGGGGCCGGGAGATTCGATCCCATGGAGTGAAGACTATTTCAAGTATCGAACGCTAAGCCAACTTCTTGTCCCTCCATTCTCATTCGACGACGTTTGGCAGAAAACGATCTACGACATGGAAGAGGCTGATTACGAAACGGTCAAAGATAGAATTTTCAAGTATCTTGCGTCAGGACTCCTGGTGCAGGAGTTCGACGAGGAGCGGCGAGAGATTGTATTCAGGCCCCGGACATGAAACTCATTCGCCTCAAACTCGATGTCCCCTTCCGCAGCCTTCCTCCAGGTTTCGAGATTAACTTCCTGCGCGAATGGGACTTCGACCGCAGCTTCGAATTCCATCCCTACTGCTTCGCCGGTCGCAATGGCAGCGGCAAGTCGAATGTCCTCGAAGCACTAGCTTCCATTTTTTACCACATTGAGTGCATTCATCTCGAAAATCGCCCAGTGGGATTTGAATACGACGAGGAATCGAATCCGAAAGGCTTCACCGCCAAAGTCAGTACACCGGATGCGTTTGAACTGGAATACTTCATCGGGATAAGGCTTGGATCGCTCGATGGTCTCTCATCGGAGCAGGCGAGACAATTCGATTTGTCGGGAAAGCAAAAATTTCACGTTCTTATGACGAAACGGGTTGGTCAACCGCCCATCATGCGTTGCGTGAACTTTGGCTTCCTTAATGACAAGAACGGGGAGGTACCTCGAAAAAGAGTGAAGTGGCTACTACCATCGCATGTGGTAGGGTTCTCGTCGGGAAGGAACGAGGTTTTGAGCCTTCCATTCCTAAAGATGCGGTTTATTCACTTTGACGAATATCGCTCCAAACTATTACAAGGTTCTGACTACTCTACTCCTGAGGGACGATTAGTTTTCCTTGACGAACAGTTCAGCCAAGCGATTCTGATCTGCCACTTTCTGTTTCCCAGCGATCCCGTAATTCGCGTATTTGAAGAGAAGATTGGACTCAAGGGAATTCAGCGGTTCCGACTCATCATCCGTCGACATCACCGTCTTCAACGAGCGGAAGAACATCTCAAGACGCTGACGAAAGATGATCTGAAGGACTCCTCGAAGACCACAATCGAATTAACCTCGAAACTTTCTGGCTATTACGACGAGAACAACGCCCTGCAGCCAGGTCTCATCGACAAGCTCATCAAATGCTCGACCGCCCATTACGAGGACTACTCTGCGTATTCGGACGATGAAAGCTACGACCTATATCTGGATTACTGGATCGACGATGAGACCAAGAAGGCATTTCGGTACTACTTTGGGGAAGCGTCCGGTGAATCACGCGAAGTTGACACAGCCAAGTCTGCTCTGAACTTGTTCCAGGCTTTTCAGACCCTGCTAACGCTCAATCACTATTCGGTTGACGAAAAGACGAAGCTTGAGTTGTACCAATCTCGCAGTCTTTATGTGAACGAGACGATCTCGACGCCGGCGTCTCATGACCGAATCACTCGCTTTAAAGAAGGTGAGCTGATCAAAGACGGCGTTCGTGAGCCTCTCTATGTCAAAGCCCTTTCCGACGGCGAACACCAGTTCCTGCACACGATTGGCCTATGTCTGCTCTACCGCCACGAGTCTGCACTCTTTCTGCTCGACGAGCCAGAAACCCACCTCAATCCCGACTGGCGAGCGTCGTATGTCTCTACTCTGCGAGCCGCCCTCGAAGCCGACGCAGCCACGAAGAACGTGATGCGGGAAGTTCTGCTGACATCGCACTCACCGTTTATTGTCTCAGACTGCCGAAAAGAAAACGTGCGTGTTTTCACCAAAGATCCGAAGACCCAAAAGGTGAGCTGGCAACCGCCTGACTTTGAAACGTTCGGTGCATCTGCGAATGCAATCACGATTAAGGTGTTCGGCCAAATCGAAACGATCGGTGATTATGCAATGTCGATCCTGAATGCCTTACGGCACCGGCTAGACGCTGGGGAAGATCCCGAATTACTCATCAAAGAGGCAGATAGAGCACTCGGTGACTCGGTAGAGAAAGTCCTCTTCGTGAACCAAGCCTTAAAGAAGAAAGAGGGCAAATAGTCTTATGCTCTTTAACTATCGCTATGTAACGCACGACATCGAGAAATTCCAAACATGGCTCCATCACCTGGTCAAGTCTGTGTGGTGCCGTAACGGAGGCGTTTATTCGCTCAGTCTTCTTCATCCAGATTTGAAAGCTGTCATCGAAGAAATCGCAAACGACGACAGCATAACCAAAGATCACCTTGACGGACCAATCAAGACGATCGACGCAATCTTTCAGAGTCAATTGACCCAGGCTCAACGAGCTCAAATGAGCCAGTGGTACGATCACAACAACGATATCGAAACGCTCTGCGGAAACGATCCCAGTAAGTCGCCAGGAACGTATGCGGATGTCAGAGCAATCAATGCGGATTTAGAAACGGTGCTGAAGGCATTTTGCAAATGCCTATTTTCAGACGTGATTCACCTGAAAGCGGTCTCTAGTCGAACCGCTGCGATCGAGCATCACTATGATGCCTTTGTCACGGAAAACGACGAAGGCAAGTGCCCCTATTGTGGCTACAACGACATCAAGGGACTAAATAATACGAAGAAGGAAGCGTACGATCACTTTTTACCCAAGGGAACGTATCCATTCAACTCCGTGAATTTCAAGAACCTGGCATTAATGTGCCACGAGTGCAACTCAAGCTACAAACTACAAAAGGACCCGCTTCGTCATATCGACCCAATCCGAAAAGCCGCAGGCGGCACTCGCCGCAAGGCGTTTTACAGCTTTGCGAACGTGGCTCCCACCATCACGATTAGCATGACGATTGCGTCGTCGGATGTTAACAAATTGAGCCCGTCGGAGATTGCGTTGACCGTCGATGCTGCCGGCCGAGATGAAGAACTGGAGTCATGGATGGATGTTTACGGTATCGAAGAACGCTATAAGGCTAAGCTTTGCGCTAAGAATGACGGCAAGTACTGGCTTGTGCAGGCGATTGAAGAATGCGCTAATGGCGGAACGACACCTCAGAAGATCGTCGAGAAGATTGAACAAAACGCCAATTCGAATCCGTGGGCCGAAATAAACTTTCTCAAGTTCCCATTCCTTCAAGCTTGCAAAGACTCAGGCCTTCTGCGGTGACCTCCTAGCTCCTGGCGGCGGCCATACAAGTGATCGACGCGGCGATGGATCGGAATGATCACCATGTGATTCCCAGGAGATACAGATGCGAGTGAAAAGCTCCAGCATATACGGTTGGAGTCGAAGGAAAAATGAACCCTTGAGCCACTAACTGCCTTTCTACTTAGAACACAATGGATAGAGAAAATGCAAAAAGCGAAAGGCATTGATCGATGAAAACCAAATACAACAAGACCTTCGGCCCAAGTGACACCGACTTCGATATGAATGCCTGCGTGGGTTATGACCCAAATTCATGGGGAACCAATGCGTCGGGCTTTCAATTGAGCGCAAACAAGCTCGTGGATTTTGCGAGAACTAGTGAATCGGATATTGATATCTTGATTTACCCGATCGCCTTTCTTTTCCGCCATACGATTGAGCTATTACTTAAGAAGGCCACTCAAACTACGGGTACTTCGAGAGTCATTGAAAAGGGACATAATCTACTTGATCGGTGGGATGCAATCGCACCTCAAGCGGAGGAGCGATTCAAGGGCAATCCCTCTTATATCGACTTCAAGGGACTACGAGAGGTCATCAAAGACTTCGAAAATGTCGATAGTGGGTCATTTGATTTTCGTTATCCATTTACCACAAGTGGCAATCGAACGCTCGACGGCGTCACCAACGTCAACATAAACGTCTTGGCACAACGTGCCAACAATGCAATCGAGCAACTCACATTGATCATCGATGCTTATCCGTAGGTGCCTGGATTCTGGTAGCCCGGAATAGGATCACAAGATTTTATTTAAAACTGACTAGTTGCGAACGGATACTCCAATCGAATGGACGAAGATGCAATCCATGAGCCGATAGCTTTACTTCACTCGCTTGTACCCGAAGTCCATCGCCGTATTGCGGGCGGGATTATCGATCGCTTTCCTCGTGGCGGCAACTTCTATAGTTTCATCCGGCGATACCACAGCGTTATTGGAAAGGATCTGCGGAATCAGAGGGGCATCGAAGATTGCAAAGACGTTCTTTCTGAACTTGAGTTTGCGGCACTGACAGCAAATTTTTTTGCATCCCTTCAGTACCAAGTCTCAACTCCTACAGGCAAGAAAATTGACTTCCTTGCGGAGTTCGAGCAGACAGGGCATGTAGGCATAGAAGTCAAGCGAATCAGAGAGATTCCAGAGCCGACCTCTTACAACGAAGAAGATCAAATTCACGAGATCAACTACTCTCAGAAGGAGTCATTTAAGTTCACTGGTAACATCATGGCTGCGATGCATCAATTGATGCCAGATGTTCCGAATGTGATTTACGTGAAGATCGAAAGCACCGTCCACGAATTTTATGACGCTGCCGTCGCATTGAACGCCATCGTCCAACGAGTCCGCAACAAGGATATCGACTTCCTTCGAAAGCACAAATTCGATTCTACCGCACAGTTTCTCGACCATTATCAGCGTATGAACCTTCTGGTTGTCCGGTCAAAGTGGGGGCAAAGCATTTCGTCCACCGGGACAGACTTTAACTCCAATCGAATTTGGAGAAACGAAGAAGCCGCAATTGGTCTTCCTGAAAACGTGGTGGACATCTTTCGTCGGGGGGAAAATTGGGGATAAATTCACCTCCGCAACTCGTTCCTGCGGGCGTCTCCATTTGCGAGAGAGTTCTCGCGGTTCAGATCTAGATCGGAAAACAAGTCGTGGGCACCTCCTTCGACTGTTAAACAGAACTACTCTGTCAAACAGAGAATCTGAGAGTTGCAGACGAATTTGCGCGGTCCGGTCGCGGAAATGCGATTTTCGGGCGAAATGAGAGCGCTCTCTGTTTGGCGGCCAGCGGGACGAGAAACCCGAAAACCCCCAGAAAACAATCGGGTAGGAGGCGGGATTACTCCCGCCGTCCTCCCACACCACCGTACGTACGGTTCCGTATACGGCGGTTCAGGTCTAACGACGATTCAGCTCAGTGCCTTTCTGGACGAGGCTTATCAGCCCAAGTTGCGTGAGGTGGCGAGTAGGCAGGGCCTGATTCATGTGGCTAGCGCCAGCATTCCACCAGGGGCCATGACCATTGCCAGCACAGACCCACGCTCGCACGCGGTCAATGCCAAGGCGAGTCAGTTCGCGGGCTCGTTTGGGCGGACGCTTCCATTGGCGCCAGTAGATGGCGCGTAACTTCCTGCGTAACCAGCTATCAAGTTCCTCGAACGTTTTCTTCACTTCACTCTTCCGGTAGTACGACACCCAACCGATCAGGACCGGCTGCAACTGAGCAAGCACCGTACGCACATTGCGACCTCGTGCCTTGCGGAGTTCCTCGCGTAGGCGACCCTTGAAGCGTTTGACCGATTCAGGAGACACCTTAAACTTCGGTTGGTGATGGTGCGTGAACGTATAGCCCAGGAACTTGCGGTTCCAGGGGCGGTCCACGGCACTCTTGGCTCGATTCACTGTCAGTCGCAGTTTCTCGCTCAGGAAGCGTTCGACACCATTAAGCACTCGCTCACCGGCGCGGTGACTGCGAACGTAAATGTTACAGTCATCAGCGTAGCGAACGAATTTGTGGCCTCGGCGTTCCAGCTCCTTGTCCAGCTCATCGAGCAGGACGTTGGACAGAAGCGGTGATAAGGGACCGCCTTGCGGCGTTCCCTCGCTGCGTGGACTCACGATGCCGCCTTCCATGATGCCAGCTTGCAGATACAAGCGGATCAGTTTCAGGATGCGTTTGTCTTGGATCTGACGTGCAAGGCGACTCATCAGGATGTCGTGATTGACGCGATCGAAGAACTTTTCCAAGTCCATGTCGACAACCCAGCGATGCCCTGAAGCAATGTGTTCCTTGGCACGATCCAACGCCTGATGCGTACTCCGGCCTGGGCGAAACCCAAAGCTAGAATCCGAAAACATTGGATCGTAGAGCCTCGTGAGCACTTGCAGTAAAGCTTGCTGGATCAAGCGATCTAGCACTGTCGGTATGCCCAGCATGCGCATCCCTTTGCCACCGGGTTTAGGTATTTCTACCTTTCGCACAGGGCTCGGACGATACGTTCCGCTGAACAGTTCTTCCCGGTGGCGTTCCCAATGCTCTCGGCAGTAGCCTGGCAGTTCATCGACGGTCACCCCATCAACGCCTGCGGCTCCTTTATTACCGACAACACGGCTCAACGCCTGCAACATATTGCTGCGGCTTAGCACCTCCTCCATCGTGACGGTGACTGAATGTTCAGTGTTCTCATTGCATGCCGGAAGTGTTTGACGCGCGTACGAATTACCCTCAGCGGTTCCGCCGCATACTCTTGTTCGCCGCTCAGGCTTCTCAGCCGTCATCTCTGCGTCTACCTCACATCACGAATACTTTGCACCAAACGGTTAAACTTGTTCGGCCCTTCGTCAGCTAAAGCCTCCGACTACTATGGCCTCTGCTGACTTCTACGGTGACATCGTAACCTCTTGCGAGGCAACTAGCTTTGCAGCATCCCCGTAGATCTCTCAGGGTAAGACGCGTAACTTTCCTCTCGTATATTCGCCGCATATACGCCGACTCGGTCCGAATGACATTGGGCTTTGAATCTTCGTGCCTTCTCGCCCACCGGGTCGTCGCCTCGTATACGGTTCGTGTACCTCGAACCGAGAGTTTGCCTGCTGCTTCCTTCAGATTCAGAGTTGCCCCTGACACCCTTGCAGTCGACTAGGAGTTCCTGTCATCAAGGCCTCCATCGGGACTTGCACCCGACAAGTTACTTCCTGGTTCACTTTCGCTTGCCAGTTGCGAGCGTCAGTCAATGACGCTCCGCGTCATGCCTGACGCACACGAAAAAAGCCGAGGGATTTAATCCTCGGCTTCTCTGTTAAATCGAACCCTCGGAAATTCCGAGGATTTGAAAGGCTCCCCCGGGTGGGCTCGAACCACCGACACGCGGATTAACAGTCCGCCTTGGGAGCTCTACTTGTTGAGTCGAGTTGAGTTGGTGAATCGTATCGGATTTCAATGAAATCGCAACCTCGCGGAGTGCTCGGGTATCGATCGAGCGAATACTATCCCGCAGCAGCCAGCGGACCATGGGACCAGGCCTGTCCGCATGCCGGCGTGGGTCCCATTTCGGCCGGCCACGCCGGCGACCCCTACGGGAACAACCGCCTATTATGACACACTTGCTTGCTCGCAGGCTCGCGGCGAGTTTGTAGCGACGAATTCGGTACTCCGGATGGGTGGTTGACTAGGTAAATCGCTAGTCTTCCGCCCATGGCTACCAAGCAACAACTCCAGCAGCGACTCGACGACATCGACGCGATTCTCGCGTCAGGTTCGACCTCCCTCCAGGTCGACGGTGTGACAGTTTCCTTCGACCACGCCGCGCTGAAAAACGAGCGAGCCAGGATCGAGGGGGAGCTTGGAAAAAAAACGCGGAAGCCAGTCGCCTACCGAGTGAATCTAGGGGGCTGACATGACATTCGATCCCACGTTTCAGTTCTCTGTTGGAGCAACGGAATACTCGAGCGCGACCGCACCAGGATCTTCCTCCGGATACGACGCTCTCGAACCGAAGGGCCGAAGAAAAGCGCCGCCGGCAACAGTCGTTCGCGAAGACGCCATCGTAAAGGGCGGAAAGCGAACGAGGCTGCAGGCGAATGCAAACGACATCGCTCGCAACTTCTCCATTGCGGCTTGGGCTGTCCGTCGACATCTCGATTACGTCTCGCGTTTTACATTCCACGCCCGGTGTAAAGATCGCGGATTGAATCGAGATGTCGAGCAGCTCATCAAGAACCAGTCGCAGGCGAAGAAATGCGATCGCGGTGGACGCATGAATCGGGAACGAATGTTCCGTATGGCGGAAGCCAGGCGAGTGCTCGACGGAGACGTCGGATTCATCCTCCTGAACGACCGTCGGATGCAGACCATCGAGTCGGATTTGATTCGACAACCCGAGAAGCTGCTCGGTCCACACGAATGGGTTGATGGCATCGAGGCCGATTATGCCGGCGAACCCAAGCAATACTCTATCTGGGGACGAAGCCGGGGAGGCGTCGGGTATCAATGGCGTCGAAATGTACCGGCCAAAAACTTCATTCACTACGGATTCTTTGAACGATGTGCGAGCGACCAGTATCGTGGGATTTCCCCAATAGTTTCGAGTCTCAATAACTATCGCGATGTCTACGAGAAGATTGATTACGCGTTGGTGAAGTCGAAGCTCCAGCAACTCTTCGCGCTCGCGTTGATGCGAGACAAAGATGCAACTTCCCTTGATGGTGCGATGCCGGGAGCAAATGGATCGACGGATGACGAAGATGACGACGACAGCAACAACGAGGCACAGCCTCGGACCATCGATTTGACCCACGGTCCAACCGTGCTCGATCTCGACGACGGTGAAAAAGTCGAAGTGATTGAGAGCAAGAATCCATCGAATGAGTTTCAGAACTTCACGCGACTCGTGATCATGATCGCGTTGAAAGCCCTGGACATCCCGTATTCATTCTTCGACGAGTCCCACACGAACTACAGCGGATCTCGTACGGGATGGCTTCACTACGAGCGATCGACCCTCGCAAATCGCGATGACCAAGTCGAGATGCGAACCCGATGGACCGATTTTCAGCTCCAAGGTGCGGTGCTGAATGGTGAGCTCGTGTTGCCATCCCGTATGAGCGTTGAAGACGTCATTTATGAATGGGTCCCACTCGGGATGCCATGGTGGAAGCCGTCCGAAGAAATCGTAGGGGACCTGAAAGCGATTGCTAGTGGTCTCGATTCCCCAATCAACATCACCAAGAGTCGTGGCACGGGTGACATCTTCGACAACATCGACGACTTATGCGAAGTGATCGCCTACGCGAACAAGAAGGGTGAAGAGGTTCTTGGTCACGCCCTCCGCCTGAACTTCGATCCCGGTCCATTCCCAGCAGCTGTAACCACGGCCAATCAGGATTCCAAATAACATGGATGTGCAACTTGCCGTACCACGTGAAGCTATTCCCCACTTTGCATGCTGGGTGGGCGCGTGGGCGATGTACGAGCCACACTTCAATGCTTTGTATGAGCAGATGCAACGTACCAATTTTACGGTGCACTTTGCTGACCTCGAAGGGCATCGCAAAGAAGCATTGGAGAGGATTGAGAATTACGAGCCCAACGTTGTGGATGGAATCGCCATCGTGTCCATCGAAGGGCCGATGATGAAACATCAGGCGAGCATGAGTGACAACGTTTCGACTGTCATCACGCGACGTTCAATCATCTCTCTGGCAAACGATCCGACCGTCCAGGGAATCATGGTGAAGCTCTGCACGCCAGGCGGGACAGTCCAGGGAACACCAGAACTCGGTGAATCAATTCTATTCGCTCGCGAAAAGAAGCCTGTTTGGGCTTATGGTTGCGACCTGCTGGCTTCCGCCGGCTATTGGGTCGGCAGCCAGTGTGAAAGGATCGAAACGAATGCGCTTTGCAAGGTCGGATCCATCGGTACGTTGAACGTTGCATTTGATCTATCGGAAAAGGCGTCAAAGGAAGGGATCAAAGTTCACGTACTCAGTACTGGCCAATTCAAAGGTGCATTTGTACCTGGCGCACCCATCACAGAGGCCCATTTGCTTGAAGCAAAAAGCCAAATCGAAAAGATCAACGGATTCTTCCTCGAAGCCATTCAGTCAGGACGCGGGTTTGATGCAGAAAAGGCAAAGCAGCTTGCCGACGGCCGTGTTTGGATTGGAGCCGATGCAGTTGCGCTCGGCTTATCGGACGGTGTGAGCAAGTTCGATGACTACTTCGGGCGTTTTGTAACCCACTGCAATGCTCAGTCGAACAAGTATCGACGAAGTGACAATCCGCGAATGCAGACGGGGGCTCGATCTTCTACCGTGGGCTCTTCCAATTCATCACGCAATCAACTTTCTGGCAGCCAAGGCGAAAAGATGTCCGAATCCAATCCAAACCCATCCAATGTTGATGCACGAGCCGAACTACAGGCATATACGTCGCGTTTCGGCCTCGAACTTGGTGTCGATTTCTTCCAACGAAACGTGTCACTCGCCGACGCGTCTATCGAGTACTCCACCAAGGTGACAGCACAGCACAAAACGGAGCTCGAGCGAGTCAACAAGGAACACGCCGAAGCGATCGCTGGGTTAAACACTCAACTCGCCGCGGTCGCCAAAGAGCGTGATGAGTTCAGAGCAAAACTGGAAGCGGCCAAGATCTCGTTGGGAGAGCCAACAGCGGTCGATACCGGCAAACCGGCTCCAAACGGCGCCCCTGGCAAGTCATTCGGTTCCCTCATTCGTCCTGCAAGTCCAACCAAATAAGCGGTCAACGACTTCGTTGCCTGTCGCCCATTCTCATTTTCGTCTAGGAATCCAACGCAATCATGGCTGATACCCTCATTACCCTCGCGGATGTTGTCAAGATCAACGATGTATCGGTCCGTGATATGGGTGCAACGGACATCTTCAACGATGCTCCCCTCCTTGCAGCTCTTCATGCGATCACTGCATCAAACGGAACCGTCCACAGTTACCTCAAAGAAGCAACTGCCCCTGTCGTAGGTTTCCGCGCGGCGAACACGGGCTTGGATGTTACCAGTTCGACCGATACCAAAGTCGATCTCGCCCTGCACTACTTGGACGCTCGGGTCACGATGGACAAAATGCTCGCCGATTCCGGCAAGGGTCGCGACTACCATCTTGAACGGCAATCGAAGCGTAACCTACGCCAAGGCCTCTTCGTCGCTGAAAACCAAATCATTAACGGCGGTACGGCTAATGGTACGGCGTTCAATGGTTTCCTGCAGGCTCTAAATGCACTCGCCAACCCTATGGTAGTGAATGCGGCAGGGGCTGCAGCTCGGAGTAGCGTGTACGCGATCCGCTGCACTCCCGACGAAGCGAATGTCTGCGTGATCATGGGGAACGATGGCGAAATCAAGATTGACCCATACTTCGAGTCTCTGCAAACCGATGGGACTGGTAAGGCATTCGTTGGCTACACCGTTCCAATCGCAGGCTGGATTGGCCTCCAGGTCGGTGCGGCAAAGTCAATCGCCCGCCTCGCTAACATTCCGGCTTCTGGTACAGGTTCGGTAACCGATGTGCTTCTCCAAAGCCTGTTCGATTTGTTCCCATCGAGTGCCCCACCCACGCACTTCGTAATGAACCGTCGATCCAGGGGCCAACTCCAGGCCTCGCGTGCGACGGTGAACGTGGGAGGAAACAGCAAGTTGATCACCAAGCACGCCCCCATTCCTACCGACTGGGAAGGAATTCCAATCGTCTGTGTGGAGTCAATTGGTAACGCCGAAACGGCTGTTGCTTAATTCCCTGGAGCAAGCTCGATCGAGGATTGATTCGCGATGACCGTTTTGGGGCGATTGATACCCGCAACCTTTCGCACCTTGCAGAGACTCAACGGCGTCGCTGTTCGCTACCACTACAACGACGAACAATTCATCCCGATCGAGCTTGCAGTCCGGACAAAACCAAAGCCGCAGCGACAAGACATCGTCGATGGGATTGGTTTCGATTCATTGCGATGGGATTGGCTGATTGCCCCTGAGTGTTTAGTTGATGGAAACGGTGCACCGATCGTTCCGACGGTAGGACACCGAATTGAGCGACTTTGCGACAAGCTCATTCACGTAGTCGTTCGCGATCCGCGTGAGAATTGCTGGCGCTGGTCGGATGATAGCCATACTTGGCGACGCGTTTACACCGAGGAGCTTTCCTGATGTCCCATCCGCTTCTCACGCTGCGGGATGCACTCGTTGCCAAGCTCATCGCGATGAACAAGTCAGCTGAAGCAAGGTACGTCGAGTACAAAAGCAAAAGAGAGGTGAAGGATGGAAAGTACTTGGTAGCTATCGCGAGTGAATCAGATAAGCAGTTCCGGAACGTCGACCAACGAGACTACTTCATAGATGTTGCATACCAGAGGAGCCTTCCGGAAGCGACAAAAGAAAAGCCCGACCCTCTTGAGAACAACGCTTTTCTTGACGCGTGCGTGATTGAGGTCGCGACGGTCAAGGCGTTGTTCCAAGAGGGAGGCGAACTGCGAGGAAATGCACTGGCTGATTGCGTTGCCATTGAGATCCTCGACGGACCTTTGTATCTGCCAAATCACCTGACTGAACACAACATTTTCACCTCTTCGTTCCGAGTCCGATTTCGGTTGGAAGGGTAATACCAAAGGATTAAACCATGAGTGCAGGACGCAGACGCGCGGCATACGTCAATACGGGCACCTACTCGACACCTGTATGGGCCGAGATGTCGAGGATTAGTGGAGTGCAACGAGGTCGCTCTCGCGGCACCTCCGACCGAAAATACCGTGGCTCCCCGAACGTAAAGACGGTGACAGGTTACAAAACCAACACCTTCACCTTCAAGTACCACATTAAGGGACCAAAATTCACTACCGATGCGGTTCTTGCGCTGCTGGAAGCTTCTTACGAAGACGAAACGCCAATGGACGTATGCTTCCTGAATCAGAAGATCGTTCAACCGACCGGCACATTCACCCCAGGCGCTAACGCAGTCGGAGTCCGGGGATTCGTAGTCGCTGTGAAAATGGACATCTCGGAGGAGGATGAAGAAGGTGTTACCTACGATGTCGAACTTCGCGAGATTGAACACGAGGAGCCTTCCGGAACAGCTCGCGATATCGCGGCCTATTCGGTAGCGGTGACTGCGCCGGCTTAAACGACAGCGACTACCAGTTGATGCTTCCACCCTTTTTGCAGGTCGATTAATGTGCAAGTCCTCCGAGCCCGCCGGATATATTGGCCACTACCTGGCCCTGATTATGCGGCAGGGCTCGGACTTTGTATTGAGAATCATCCTCACGGAAGAGGACGGTGAGACACCTTTTGATGCGACCGGTTTTACCGCTCGGGCGCATATGTCGAATGGTAAGACTCGAACTGCGATCGCCGCCAATTTTGAACCGGGCGGTGTCTTAGTTCTTTCCAAGCCGGCGAGTGAAACAACATTGTTGAAGGCGGGATCTCTGAGCGACTCACTCGGCTCGTATGAATGGGATTGCGAATTCCTGCATGGGCAAGAAGTCGTTCCAGCGTTCTACGGACCGGTTACCGTTGTGAAGGATATCTGACCGTGAGTTCGTTCAAGTTCGCTGTTCAATCTACTCCAACGTACAACGCGGTGGTCGTGCGTGGCCCCAAGGGCGACAAGGGAGACGAAGGTGCATCGGGCACAAGTGAAATTGGTGCGCAAACTGCCACGGACTTGACCGGTCTCCTGTACGGTAACGGTAGTACGGTTTCGTCGCTCTCTGCAGCGTCCGGTCGCGATTTTCTCGAGGTCCTGTCCCAGTCCGAAACGCAATCAGCGATCACGGCCGCTCTCGCTGCATACACTCCGACGGCGAACCTCGCACCCATCGCTACCTCGGGCAGCGCATCCGATCTCATCACCGGTACGCTCGCTAACGCTCGGCTCTCGCCCCAGGTTGTCCGCAGCGACTTCTCTTACTCGGATCCTGCGTGGATAAGTGCGATCGCAGCATCGAAGCTAACCGGGTTCGTCGATGATGCTCGTTTGTCTGGTAATGTCGCGTTAAAAAACGGGAGCAATGTATTTTCGGCGGGTAATACGTTCCAGGCCTCGCAGGTCTTTGACGCGTCAATCGTTGTCGGTGGGGTGACGGGTCCGAGGATCCGTGCAGTGAGTGGGGTTTTCCGGTTGAACAACAACGCGGATTCAGCGCGGGCTGGTCTCGAAATATCTGATCTTACGGCGACAGGCAACGCGTCGATCACGGGTACATTGCAGATCGGCGGAGCGGGAGCCCATTTGCTCCGTTGGAACTCTGGCGCATCGTCATTAGAAGTACGAGACTCCTCGAATTCCTTCTACAGAAAAATGCGATTCGGAGAGCTCCAAGCGATCGCCGATCTCGGCGGTAGCTTTGCAACCCCCGCGAATGCACGCATCGGATTGCTGACCCAAATTGGGGGATACATTGCTGGGGCAATCTCTGGCAGGACCTATTCCAGTAATGCGATTCACGGGGATGTCATCATCTCGGCATCCGTGAACATGACCACGGGTCAAAACGACTACTCGGGCTTAACCGATGACCTCGCGATTCGCGGCAACACGGGCAACGTGGAAATCAATCGAGGTCTCCTTGGGATTGGAATGGCGGGCCAATCAGCTCGCTCAGTCTCGATCCTTCCCGTAAACACAGGCGATCGAACCGGCGTGCGAGTCTATGACTATGGGGCATTCGCGAGTGCGGTTTCGCAAACGGGATTCGATGTCGCGTACCTCGGAGGAACGCTGTCCGCCCCGGCGACTCCGGTATCAGGGCACTACCGAAACATTCTTAGCTTCAAGACTGGCGGGACCAACGGTTTGGTATCTGGGTCGCCGTCCTTTGCAATCCGCAGCACCATCGGAAGCGTGATTGGCTCGTCGCTTTGCGAAGTAAACACCTCGTTCATGGTGACTCCTACCATCACGGGCGTGACAACTGCCGTCCAAACGATCTTTGGACAGTCAGGCCTAGTTGATTTCCCAATCGGGCAAATCCAACTCGGTACCAATGTTCGCCTTAAGAACAACGCAGGCTCGCTCCAAGCACGCAACAGCGGGGACTCCGCATTCGCGAATCTCGAAGCGGCCGTCATCACCTCGGCGTTCCAAACCCTTGCGGGCGATCCGAGCACGCTTGATATTGCTACTGGCTTAGGGCGTCTCGTTAAGAACACTCTCACAAACGAGATCGCCAAGTTCATCAACGATGCTGGCGTGATTCGAAGGATCACCACGAGCCCGCCCTGGTCGTCGATCCTCAGCAAACCAACAACGCTCGCGGGATACGGGATTACCGATGCTGTCGCTTCGAACGATGCGCGCATCACCAATGGAGCCATAACATTCCTGATCGATGGGGGAGGCTCTGTGATCGCAGTCGGTGAAAAGTCGCTCCTCTTCCGCGTGCCTTACAACTGCACAATCACCGGCTGGGAGCTCGTCGCGAACGCATCCGGATCGATCGTAATAGACGTCTGGAAGGACTCGTACGCGAACTTCCCACCGACGAACGGGGATTCGATCGTCGCGGCCGCAAAGCCCACGCTCGCCTCCCAGGTCAAGGCTCAATCGTCGACGCTGACCGGATGGACCACCGCATTGAACGCTGGGGACTACATCAAGCTCGAAGTCGAATCAGCATCGACCGTAAATGTCGCGGTACTCACTCTCACGGTGACGAGGACATAGCATGGCAGTGGTGACTCGATGGTTTTCAACGACATCGGCAGGGGCAGGCGATGGGACATCGTGGGCTGATCGTGCTCAATTGGTGAGTGGTGCTACGTGGTCGAGTGTAATCACCGGCTTTAATTTCTCTTTAGGTGATTCGCTTGAGTGCAGAATTGGGCCAGGAACTTATGCGTACACAGCAACGTTGACCAACGCTTCATTTACAACCCCCCCTACAAGATCTAACCGAATATACATTATTGGATCAGATTCGTGGGGAATGCCGATTCAACCCAGCGGTTGGATTTCGCCAGTACCAATCTACCCGTCAACTAACTACCCGTTATTCACGTCTAGCTCCGGAGTGGGGTTGTTCGGGGTAACCTGGCTGGAAGTAGCTTTCATCAAAGCAATAGTATCGTCTAACGGAAGCATCATCGGTGCCCCAGTAGTTATGTTTTGTGATTTAGAAAACACGGCTAGCCACGCGTCTGCAAGATGCTTCTCCATAACCCGTCTTGGTATGCACTTTGTAAATAACAAACTTAAATGCTCTGGTTCAATCTACGACAGAATCATAGACATTCAGGATTCAGGGTACGCCAACATTATAAATTGCCGACTAGAAGGAAACGCGTCTGCTTCATCCGGCGGAAGGCATGGACTGACCGCCAATTCATGGCAACCGGCAAATAACTATAAAAACCTAACTATCGTGAACAATCCGGGTACAGCGATTCACATAAACGCAGGCAGTCCAAGTTGGTATGGAGAAGGTCTAACGAATTCCATTTTGAGCAACAACGGAAGAGGTTATTACGTTGATCCAAACGCAAGTATAGCTGGAAGTATTCCAATTACTTTATCTGGGAACATGATAACTGGCAACGCGACTTATGGCGTTGAGCTAGGAACCAACAACGACGAAGTATGGCTCCTCAATAATCGATTTCGCAACAACGGAACTGCTGACTACAACTCACTGCTAAACGTCCCATTCACTAGCAACTACACCGCAGCCGGGACCGATGCCGATGAGTTCGTCGATGCTCTCAATGGTGACTACCGAATCAAGCTAGGCTCCGCGTACTGGGGCAAAGGCATCGGTGCAGGCGACGAGCCCTCCAGCGGTTCTTTCATTCTTCCTTCTAACTCCGCATGGGTAGCGTAATGTTTGCATCACCGACGATTCCTACGAATCCCGAGTCTTTGCTGATCGCGAAAGAGTTGCTCGATTCCAGCAATTCGACACTCGCTAACCTCGCCAAGTTCAGACGGGAGCAGTTCCAACGGTTCTGGTACCAATCGCGCCAACAGCTTCGGACGCGACAGGATGTTAACGAGATTCTCTCTCAAATGGACGCGGCATCGCCCGGTCAATCTGCTCGGTTTTTTGCAAGTGCGAAGGCACTAGTGGACCTCATCGAAGCCATTTCGGGCGAACCGATGGAGCCTGAAGAATGGATGCCTCCTTATGAATACACGATTGATCCGGAGACTTATTCACTCCGAATGACGATCCCGCCTGAACCCGAGTCCGAGCCTGAGCCCGAGCCTGAAGCTGAACCCAACGAGTAAACGCTATACCTACCGAGGAAACCATGTCAGAAGTTCGTTCCGCATTGCCTTACATTTCGCACCTTCGCGTGACCAAGCGCCCCACGATCAAGTGGGAGCCTATCGGCTACGACGCTCAAAACGGTGAGGATCTTTACCGCCAGGGGGTCGATCTCCCCGGCATCGAGTGCGAAGTGACGCCCTACATGGGAAGCGTGAAGGGGCCAGCCGCAACGTATCGATTCCCCCTGAAGGCCTTCTTCGAGGCGAACTTGGCCAAGCTGCAAGCCAAGCCGCAGAAGAACGACCAGGACAACGCTGCGATTGCCAACTTGCAAGCTACGATCGCCAATCCGGAGACGATTTGGGCCGAGTCGATTCTGCTCGCCGGAGGCCTCCCAACGCTCACCGCATTGTGGCAAGACGTGTTTAGCGACGCGCTCGACGAGTTCACGGAGTGGAGCGAACCCGAAGTAGCGGCCGGTGGAATCCCACTCTACGTGCGCGAGATGCAATGGGACGCTCGCATCCCCTACGAGTCTGCCAAGTCGATCACCCTTAAAGTGGGCCTGTTCGATACCGAACAGGAGGAAGGCGCTCCTGCGTTGTACACGCTCAGTTTCGAGGACGCCGCGACGCGGGCCCAACGCGAGGCCTACAACGCGCAGCTCGTTCAACGCATCACGCAGCTGACGGCCGCGATCGCGGGACTTCCTGAAGGTCCAAGCGAGACGCGAACGCAAATGGAACAGGAGCTCGCTGGATACCAAGCCGAAAAGGCCCAACGCGACGCAGTCGAGAACGGACTCATGAGCGATCTACTATCCAACGCGTCCGTGCAGCAATCGCTCCCGACGTTGCTGGTGGCGATCCTCGGTGCATTGAAAGCCGTCTACTGGCCCGACCTCGACATGTCGCTCGTGCAGACCAGGTTGGCCGAGACGCTGGGGGAATTGGCAGTCGCGTAAGTGCGGCTCGTTCATCCTCACTTGCACCGATACCTTCTCCAAAATCGGCCGCAGCTCCACACGCTGCGGCCGATTCGTTTTGATACAGAATTGTGTGCACGATGCGACCACCAAAAGAACTCGATTCGAGAATGAAACCTCGGTGGATCCAGTTCCTTAAATCCGGCCCAATGCCGTCGGCAGGCGCCGCACGGAATCGATATCGATTCCCACATCCGATACCACGCTTCGATATCGGCCCATGTCTGCAGTCGAAACGCGACTCGATGAAGTGGCACCCACCCAACGTCAAAAACGTGATCCTGCAGGAGCGGAGCCGGAACCGCGATCGATGGTTGAGTGGGCGCGGAGTCCAATTGCGATGGGTACAAACTGGCGAATTCACTCGGAGTGATTTCCCCACGCAACAACCGCAGCACCGGGTTTACAACCGAGAAAACTGGATCGTCCATGTGCCGAGGTCCAATGGTGCAATGACTGGATCCGGAGAGCTACCGTCCATGGTTTCTTCTACAAATCGGTAGCTAGTTTGGCAATGTCGATACGCTCGATTGAAGCCGGATCCACCGGGCGGTGTAGGAGTAATCGGTGTGCAGTCGCTATAGGGCGATGCTCCTAATGTGTCTGTGAGGAAAGCAGGGCATGTGCTGGTAACGGTCGTGTCTGAAGAAGACCAACTGACAGGGGATGTAATCGTAGGAGCAGCATCGGACCCATAGCTCGGAATGGAACACTTTGTCCCGCATGAGTCAGTGAATGCTGAGATCGGAAGAACATCGCTGGGGAGAAAATCGAAGTCTTTACAGAAGGACTTCGCGAATGCGTAAGTGGTACCAAAGCCGGGTGTGAGCGTGTCCTCGGAAATCCACGGCATCATACCGGCATTTGCATTCACTCCACTAAACCACGGGCCTATCCCAAAACAGGCAGTGCCGTATTCGGTTGGGTCACATGGCGTGGGAACATTGAAACTGGCCGATTCCCATCCCGTCAATCCGTTCACTGTCTCGAAGTGGCACCCTGTATTGGGGCGACCATCGTTTGTCTTGTTGAGAATTCGAGTCTCGACGAAGTGGGTGCCGTAGATGGTGAATGCAATACGCACCTTGCAAATGCCACCTACGATGATTGGGTGCACGGTAACGCGGTACTGATTTAGCGTGAAATGATAGAACCAGGCCAACGCCTTCGAAATGGTGATGAATGTCGTGTAGGTCCATTTATCGACGGGAGTGTAAGCACCTCCTGTAATTCGATCCTGCTGGGAAACGTTCCAAGTCTCCAAACGACGGTTGCGGTAATGCTTCCAGTAGCCCCATTGGTAATAGGGTCCATACCCAGCCAAAGCTGGGAGACTGAATTGTGCAGCTCCGCAACATGTCTTGGTATTCCCCATGGTCCCGGACACGGTCCACTGCGATCGCAAGGAGTTGGTGATCGCAATCGAAACTTGCCCCCATCGGGGTACTCGGCACTTTCCAGCATGGCCACCGCATGGAACGCATCCGCCGGTACCGACGAGCTCCGCGTCGCACCACAAACATTGATGGGGAACTTCCAACGGAGCATAGCTACCTGGTGGAGTTTCCCCGATCGGTCCCCCGATTGGTTCTAATGTTTCAGTCATCCTTTTCCTTTCCGCGTTACTCGATGCACCATGGAACCGTGATGACGAATCGATTACCCAACCACATTGCGATTCCTTGGTCTCCGATCAGCTGCAGTGCGGCGCATCCGTATGAATCGACAACGAACGCATTGGGCCCGAGCGACAGTTGTGCGTTTGTCGCGGCGGGTGGCACCTGGCGGTTCTGCGTCAGCGTGTAGGTTAGGAAGTTGCTGACACAGTTGAGATCGCACAAAGCGAATCCGTTTCCGAGATCCGCAATCTTCCGCGCGAACCCAAACCCGGAGCTCACGGCCGCAGAGTCTTGGTAGCTGGCCGTTTTAACTCGAGGGAGAACAAACCCGGCTCCTGAGTCACACTTAATCTCGACCGTTCCGGATACCGCAACGTCGCCAAATGCGTTGGCCTCGATTGCATCTCCCACCACAACTCCAACGTTGAAGAGTGAGCTCGCTAGTTCGTTTGCTTCGGTGATATTGATGGGTAGGTAACATGGATGCACATTCAACCATCCGTTGCGACTATTCCCCCATCCCGTTCCCTCGCCCGTATAAGTCCCCAGAATCACGGGACTACCTGGCTGCAAGGTGTAGGTGCAGTTGTTCTTGGCAACGACCGATACAAAACGGTGGGAAGTTCGACCGCTGATCGCCCGTGCACCCGCTTGTTCACCCTGGATCGCCAGAAGGCGATTGAACGCCCTGGCGGAGACATCGTTGATCCTCGAACCCTTCTTAAGCCGAGATTGCATTTCAAAGCCCCAGTAAGGTCGGTGCGAACTCGTCGTAGACACGTTCGACATATGCCCACTTCGGGCGTCTCACGCGGCTGCCGCTCACTACGTTGTGCTCGTACTTCACCCAGACGTAGTCATGCCCCTTTTTGGCAATGCCCGATATGGCTCCGATCGCATAGGACGCGATGTTCTGCGATGCCGCGAAATGGTACTCCACCTCGTTGTCTTTGTAGGGAACGTACTCACCACTCGCCCCCAAGAAGAGCAGTTCACCAGCACCGAAAGTTTGCCAGGGAACCGAATTGGTTCTGCCGGTGTAGGCTGCCATGGCCTTCATATAGTCGATAAAGGACGTTGGGCCGAACAGCGTGCTGTTCTTGTTCCACCTCTTCCGAACGCTGAGTTTGAGTGCGGGAAGAATGATCTCCACGCCTTGTGCTTCGTTCTCGTCGTTGACGTCAATGGAGCCCTGATGGTCCGGAGCTCCTGCAGGATAACGCTGGGTTGCCCGAGAGGTGAAAACCTTCACTGTCCCCCCCTGGGTATCAAACGACCACCGATAAATCGATTCGCTGATCTCGGCAGTCCGGTAATTCACATCGAAGATGAATCGCTTTGTGTCGTCATCTTCTCGCCATGAGATCTTGCCTCGATAAAGGGTCTGAACGTCGCTACTGGAACTCGGAGTCTGTACATAAAAGCCCGGTACATTGCTTCGCAAATGGTTCAAGCAATTCGGGAAGTACTGCTCGTCGTTCCTTTCGGCTGGAGTATTCGCCCAAACCTCCCACGAGAGATTCATTTCATCATCCGCACCACGGTCCGTCGCGCTACCCGTGGCACCGCAAAGCATTTTGATTCGAAACGCCATCGATCTAATCCTTCATCCCTTCGCGTTCCTCACGCTTCTTTTCTTTCGCGATCTTCACGAGTTCCCCGGTGTTCTTCGCCGTGGATTCCATCGCGGTATTCCTGCCTAATCCGGATAGCATCGAACCGAGTGCTGAGAACGTTCCGGAATTCGGTGCACCACCCTTTACCGCACCCGTTGCTCCTGCAAGGAGTGCCTGCGGGCCTCCCGCCATTTGCTCTGCGCTCGCTTCTTTTCTCTCTCGTTCCGCATTGGCGGCATTGAGTGCGTTGTTAAGAGCTTCCTGGGCCTGCCGGGCCTTATCTCCGAGAGTATTCAAACCTTGCTCGGCTGCCGCTTGGTTGGCCTCTTGTTGGTATTGATTCAACTCGTCTTGCAGCTTCTTCTCCGCAGCGGCTCGTTGGCCCATATTGCTAAGGTTCGCGGCGTCACGTCGTCTCATGCTGGCGTTGTAGGCCTTGTCATCTTCTCGTTGGGCTTGGGCCTGCATTTCCGAGAGGACATTTCCGATCCCTTGACCGTTGAAGCTTTCTCGAACTGTATTGAAGAGGTCTTTCTTACCGATGTACTCAAAGATGGGTTCGAGGTAGCCGAGCAAATCATAGAACCGTTGGCCAATCCAAACGATGGATTGTGCGATGCCAAACACCATCGTGCGAAAGGCAGTGCGCATCCCCCACACGATGCCATCCCAAACCGTCCCCATACCGGTAGCTGCCATGTCCCAAAAGAACTTGATTCCATTCCACGCCTTCAAGACCGTCAAACGAACGTTGCCCATGGCGATGGCTGCCATCAGGTCCCATCGCCCTGCGAGAATTGCTTTACCGATGGAGCCAGTCGCTTCCCATACCCCACCGAGCAACGAATCGAGAGCAGTCCAAGCGAGAGCTTGAAACCCAGCCCAAGCGATCGCGGCAGCACCTTCAATATCGCCGGATCGCATCGCGGCCACGATTCCGTTGAAAGTACTTGTAAAGATCCCCCATAGAACCATTAGTGCGTCAATCGCAGGCTGGATAAATGCGATCAGCGGAGCCAATAGGATGGCCAACTCGGACCGAAACGAATAGGCGGCGACAGCCAGCCCCACGAGGATGCCGATGAGAATTCCCATCGGGCTCAGAACAAATGCGGCCACGGCAACCAGTGACCCGATTGCGGAGCCAATCAGCCCGACAGCGAACGATGCTCCCATGATGACAGCACCGAGCCCCATGAATGCCCCCGCAACCGAGACGACCACGAGAGCCACGGTACCAATCGTTTGGAACAACTCCCCATTCTTCTCCACGAAGTTGGTGATGACCTTCGAAAGCGTGATTCCAATCTGGGTGAATGTCTTCAGCGTTGGGAGCATTGCATTGCCAAGTGCCCGAGCAACGATCGCGGCATTATCCATCAACGTGGAGAACAACCCGGTGAGTGTCGCGGACTGCTTCTGCATCATCCCATTGAACCGACCACCGGGCCCGGAAGCGGAAGCAAAAGCCGTGGCGAGCATTCGAGAGGAGATTTGACCTGCTTCCATTTCCTCGGAAAGCTTGGCCATAGATTTGCCAGTGATCCGCGAAATCTCCTGAAGTGGATTGAAACCGGCTTCAATCATCTGATTGACTTCCTGGCCCATCAGACGACCTTTACCCATGACTTGGCCAAATGCGAGAGCGAGGCGGGAAAAACGCTCGGCATCTCCTCCCGATACATCTCCGAGATTCCTAAGCGTTGGTAACAGGGCGTCGGCGCTCACCCCAAAATTGAGCAACGTTTGTGCACCGTCTTTGAGTTGGTCGAATGTGAATGGGGTTTCAGCCCCCAACTGCTCGATCTCTTTGAGCTTCTTCTCAGCGAGGTTTGCATCGCCGAGGAACACCGCAAAGGATGTCTTCGTTTGCTCCATGTTGGCAGCGAGCTTGATGGGCCATGCGAGCGCAGCCCCCATCCCGGCGCCAATGACACCGCCACTCGTTGCCATCATGGTACCGAACTGTCGTAGTCGTTTCTCAGCTACTTTGAGGCCCTGCTGCATGCGGTCTCGAATACTCAAGAGGACGTGAGCTCTACCCGCTTCTATGTCTTTGGCTGCCATCGAATTCGATTCCTATCTGGTGACCCAGAGATTTCCAATGGTGCCCGCTTTGATTTCTGCGTCCAACGCGGGCCCCATGAATGGACGAGGTTCATAACGAGCCATGTAATGGACCTTTTCAGCGTCCTTCCAACGTTCCCCTTTTCGATCACCGTACAGCCACACACCCGATATCGAACTGGTTCTCTCTCCTGTGAGCCTCGTTTTGGTGACCATCGAAGTACCGCCCTTTTCGAGCAGCTCGGGGACGGTCCTGCGGTTGGACCGCTTTAGCCTGGCACTCGGTACCACACGAGGACCGATGACAACGGATTCCCAATCCTTGCTGAGAAAGAACAGGATGTTGCGAAGGTTTGCGAACGAATCTCGCGAACGAACGCTCGGAGGTTCTCCCGGCTTCGAAACTCGCTTTCGGCGGCGAAGAATGGCCGTGCGTGCTCTCTGCCGAATGAACGCCCCGGCCTTCGACAACCGTTTATGATTCTCTGCCGTTATCGCGTTGATAACTCGAGCGCGATCGAAGAAGAGATCTTTCGCGCTCGCGTGGATATTGAACTCGGACGCTATCTTTGCCATCGGTCAGGCGACCTTTCCACGTCTCTTCAGACGCTCGTATTCGTGTTCGATCGCAATGGACCCGTATTCACTGCGACGTTTCCGATACGGATTCAAATCAAACGGATGCACGGATTCCGTGCAATGAATGACCTGCAACATCGCGATCCGATCCCACGATTCTCTTTGATACGCGAGGTACATCGTTCGCAACTCGCGAGCACTGTAAGGGCCGGGATCCACTTGAAGAATCCCAGACCATTCGAAAATCATCTTCCAGCACTGTCTAGCAAGCTTCCGGGCTTTGCCTCGAGCGCGTCGAATTCGGCGTTCATTCGCTCGATCGCTTCGCGTTCCATTCTGCTGGCCAGTTTCTGCGTCCGCTGATCGGCGATCGCTGCGGCCTGTTCCATGATCCGATTCGCCGATTCCATTGCCCGCTCGGCCACGACGGCGTAATGCTTGTGGCCGAGACGGCGGAAAAAATCGGCAAAGGAGTACTCGATCGAGGACTGCATGGATGTAAACGAATGCTCTTCCTGCGTCAGCAGATCGGAGAATTGCTCGTAGCACATCCCTTTATGCTGCCACTCATCTCGCATCATCTCGGCGACGAATTCGATCAGCGAGAGTGGTGATGAGAACAGCTTTTTAACCGTTTCGGGGTTTAGAACGTCGATTCCATCCCCTTTTAGACGTCGAGCTTTGGAAATGGTGATTCGGAAATCCCACTTTGATCCTGCAGCATCGGTCCAGGTAGTTGTTCGGAGAGAATCGGGTCGGGGTTCGACGGTGTCAATTGATTGAGACATGCTTCGGCAATCTTGTCGTGCACAGGTAACGCGACTTCGTCCCCGTAACCCTCATGGGCCTTGACCGTATTCCGAATGGCGATCCCGTGATCGAGCTTTGGGTCGATGGTCTTTTCAATTGAACGGAGTTGGCCGAGGGTAACGGTTTGCATGATGTCGCCATGTGCGAAGTGGATGGATCTCTAAGAATAAATTCGCAAGGTTGAGCCGAAGGCATCCAACCTCGCGAATACACCACGTTGGACGAACGTGGCCAACAACGGAGGAGTCATGCCTAGACCATCTCACGAATCGCATGTGGTGTCCCCTCGGGCTGAAGACTCCGTCGTTAGAAAGTAACTCCGCAGTGCGCACCGCGATGATGCGCCGATATGGTCCGCTGCTAGGATGGGACCCGTCACGCGGGCGGAAAAGCATGATGCAGCGAATGGATTCGCTCCGCCCGCGTTCTTCAAACTCGATAGGGCACACAGGATGGATGCGAAATCGGCTTTCTGGGCAGCAATCAACTACCTGGCGAAGAACCGCTTTGATCGCGAACAGCTACCACCTGGCGAAGCCGAAGTCGAGCTCACCGTATCGGGCACAGTTCGAGCAAAGGGACTTCGCAAGAAGGCCATCTCAGAATCCTTCGTTGGAAAGCTGAACATCGCGGAGGATCAAACCTCCGCATGCTCCAGTGCTCCTAACGCGGCCCATCTGATCGCGTTATTGCTCGCCGATCATCCCAATGCTGAGCGAGCATTGCAAAACGTCGAGGCCTACTTCGCACAGCACAAAGCCCTCAAGGCTGTTGGGGCGGAAAAGATCGCGGCTATCGACCTGGTGCTAAAGCGTCTACGCCAGGTCGCAAATGTTACTAAGTCTGGATCCATCACCTTTAAGGTTCTAACCAATGAATGATGCCATCGCTTCCATTCTCAAATCTCGTCGCGCTTGGGCTCTCATTGTCGGGGTTCTCGTCGTGGTCTTCCAATCCAAAACAGGGATGACGCCTGACCAGGTCCAAGCGATCTGGCAAACGATGTTGGCCTACGCAGGGATCGAGACCATTCGGTCCTCGAAAGACGGATCTCTTCCGATTCTTGAACTGCTCCGGTCACTCTTGGATTCGAAAAAGCCGGATCCTCCAGCACTGAGTTAAGCAACTCAGCCCGAACAATTTCATCTTCGTTCCGAGCGGATCACCACGATGGCCACCCTACGACGACTGCAAAAAATCCGCCTGCGACATATTGCACGCGAGAAGTGGAATCGCCATTGCGAGTCTGCCAGAGTTCCATCCGCTGCTGAATTCGAAGGAGAGTTTGGAACCGAAACCCAGCATCCTCTCATCGTCGCCGTGAAGAAGGATCCAAGAGTCGCTGGGATGGATGTCGAGACGATCTTGTTAATGCTTCAGCTCGCATGGTTGCTTTACCAAGTATGGTCACGGTGGAAGCAACCCGAACCATCCACCGTGATCGATGCGGAGGAATGGCGAGTCATGGGAGAATCGATCGATGACTAAAGCATCACAGCCGGTCTCTCCCATCGCGATCATTGTCCCGATTGCGATCGCAATCCTTTTTTTGCGCTCGCTACCCGAATCGTCCGCCCCAGGACCTCTCCCCACTCCCGACAACGTACCGATCGCCAAGACGATTGAGGACGAAACCGTGGAGATGATGCGTCGAACGAGCGAGGGCTATCGCCGGGTGTTCGCCGATGCGGCCGTAGAGATTGGAACCGCGATCAAAACGGAAGAGCAGCTGCTCCGTTTCCTCGCCGAAAAAACCAAAGCGGTTCGAGAGGAGGCCAAGAGTGGCTTCGACAATGCGTTTGAAAAGGCAATGCCTTTTCAAGGTGAAATCCCGGAAGAGAAGTACGACCAGGCTCGTGCTGTACTCGAGCGCGTTTCCAAAGCCTTCCCGAGGATCAAATAATCATGACCGTATTCACCGGCTATGCGATCCAGCGCGAGAGACGTGAGGAAATCCGATCGACGGCGATCAACCTGCCGTTCACCGTCCGTGATTACACTCCGCCCGAGGAAATCGACCCGCGTCAACTGGTACGACACGATCTGCAGGGCAACATGGGATCGTGTGGCGGATTCGGTAGCACGAATTGCGGGGAACGCCTGTTCATCTACGCAATGGGTGAAAGCAAGTACTCGGCCGAGCGACAATTTTCGCCGTTGTTCCAATACCTCGAAGCTCAACGCTTCGATGATCTCATTGGTCGAGACGATGGATCCACAATCGCGGGACATCTCCGAGCAGCTCGCGAGGTAGGCTACTGCCCCCTCCGGCTTTGCCCTTACGTCACCCCGTATCCGCGTAACGCCAGGTCCTTAATAACGGCGGAGATGCGAAAGGCTGCGGAGCCATACCGGATTCAGTCTCACACCTGGTGTGAGTCCTACGACGATTGCTTCAACTACCTCGCATCGCGAGTCGGAACTCTGTTGTTCGGTACCTCTTGGAACGACTCGTTCTACGCGCCCAATGGACAACTCGAGCGCGTGCGTTTCACTCGCTTCGACGGTGGCCACGCATACGCAGTGCTCGGTTACTCCAAGCGAAAAGACTCGCGTGGCAGGAACTATCTCTGGCGACTCAATTCGCACCAGGACTCCTACACGGAGATATCACCTGCTGCCATCGATCAAATGTGCGCTCACCCCTACACCGCAATCGTAGGTATGAGCGATCTCTCAACCCCACGACCTCGTAACGTCGATTTCTCGAAAGAAAGTGTGATTGGATGAAAACCAAACGAATGGGATGTAGCTCGGTACTTCTTGTCTTCGCATGCTTGGCACTGGGAATGTTTCTCGGCTGCCAGACCACCGCAGATTATCCGCGAGCTCCGGAGCCACCCCCAAGTCTCCCGGCTTCAGCAAAACAAGTCAGCTTCGATGTGCGACATATGACTTTCTCCCCGCTTAGCGAGGATGGCTCGATCGACATGTCACTTGTCACTGAAGCTCGCCTCGAGAAACCGCCCTCGTCGCCGGAACCCTCCCCATCACCAGATGGGAGCGGCAGTAAAAGCCCCCAGTCTGCATTCGACGAGCGCATTGATGCACTGGAGCAACAAAGCGTTGAAACCGATGGACGCCTCGACGATCTCGAGGCACGCGTCGATCATCTCGAACGGCCGTCGGCGAATAAGACGATCGATCCGGAGGCTAACTTGGTTCCGTCGGTACCGAAATGGTCCGCTGTCGGAACGGGCACGAAAACGTATCAATCGCCAAAGGTGTGCCCACCGGAGGGCTGCCCGGTTCCTGGCCCATCAACGTCGGTTTCAACCTCACTCGAGAGAGTTCTCGAGACGAGGCCGGTAAAGTCGCCACGCGTGCAGTACTCCCAATGTCCCCCCGGTGGCTGCCCGCCCAAACAATCGACGGTGAAACGGTCTCGCTTCCTGCGTTGGAAGTGATTCGTTTCGTCTTGAATGCCCGATGTCCACGCCTCCCAAGGTCCACGCCATGGATTCTGCAATGAACTATCTCAACAACGGCTTAGCAGTCGTTGTCCTCATCGCCATCGGCGTGGGAGCTTGGAAACTCGCCCACGTAGCGGGAGGCGCCATTTCGAATGGCTGCCGCAAAACCTTCGATGAGTTGATTCTGCCCCTGAAGGATTCCGCCATCAACCACTTGAAGCGAACCGATCAGACTTTGACTTCCGTTCAGGAAACCAATCAGGAGGTTTGTCAAAACCTTCGCGATATTCGTTCGATGGTGGGAGAAATCCACGAACGCGTTTGCTCCGAGAACTGATCCCGCAACAGCATGGTCGCCTCTGATGATGACTCGCCTGGCGATCGGTACCGACGCCGGAAGGAGCGGGAACGACAACGCCAGGCGGATCAGTCCCGCGAGGGTCGCGATATTGGCCCCATCCCGAAGGTAAAGGATGCGAAGCTCCGGGAACGGTGCATCAAGTCGTTTCGAGCGTTCTGCGAAGTTTGCTTTCCTGCCAAATTCAAAATCGACTGGTCTCCGGATCACATCGAGGTTCTCGCCCGGATCCAGGCCTGTATCGTCGACGGCCAGCTCTACACGTTGGCCATGCCGCGTGGATCCGGGAAAACGACCATTGTTCAGGTCGCATGCCTCTGGGCGATTCTCACCGGCCGTCGAAAGTACGTCGCACTCATCGGCGCCGATCGCGACGCGGCAATCAAGCTCTTGGTGGCCCTCAAAGCCGAACTGGAATCTAACGACCGGCTGCTCGAACTCTTCCCAGAAGCGGTGTTTCCGATCCGAGCCCTACAGGGACGCGGGAACAAGGCGATTGGCCAACTTCACCTCGGCAAACGCACACACATCGAGTGGAAGGGGCCTCGGATCGTTTTCCCGACCGTTCGGGCCAAAGTAGACGAGGACGCGGGAAAAGGCCCAAAACGGCCCTCAGCCGCGAAGCGAAAGAGCACCAAAGAACCCCCTGTGGCTGAAACGGAGGTCGATCGCGAGGAAAATGGAGTCGATCGCGCAAACCTCACCCCATGCTCGGGTGCGGTAATCGAATGCTGCGGGATCCTCGGGAGAGTCCGGGGAATGAACCACACGACGCCTGCCGGAGAGCAAATTCGGCCCGACCTATTCGTGCTGGACGATCCCCAGACGGACCGTTCGGCCGTCTCGACGAGTCAGGTCAACCGAAGGCTTTCCATCATCACCGGTGCAGTACTCGGTTTGGCGGGGCCCGATGTCGCGATCGCAGGGTTCGCAACGGTAACCGTGATCGCCAAGGATGATGTCGCGGATCAATTGCTCGACCGCGAGAAGTTTCCCGATTGGCAAGGAAAACGCTACCAGCTGGTATACAAGTGGCCAGACCGTATGGACCTATGGGAACAGTACGCTGTTCTCCGGGCCGAAGGCCTCCGGACCGAAGGTTCGTTTGCCGCAGCGACCGAATGGTATCTGCAGAATCGCGACGAGATGGATCGTGGTTCCAAAGTCTCTTGGGACGGACGGTACAAGCCTGGCGAGATATCCGCCCTCCAATCCGCGTTCAATCAGAAGCTCCGATCCCCAGCGACGTTCGACGCAGAGTTTCAGAACAGTCCGCAGGATCAAACAATCGATGTCGAAATGATTTCGATCGAATCGATCGAATCGAAGATTTCGAACTATGCCCGCAGCGAGCTCCCGATCGAAGCGAATCTCATCACCGCCTTTATCGATGTTCAGGGCCAACTTCTGTATTACATCGTCGTGGGATGGGAGAAAGATACTTACTCCGGATGGGTACTGGAGTATGGCACCTGGCCGGAACAAGTCGCGAAACATTTTTCCCTTCGAAACGCACAATCCACGCTCACTCGAAAGTATCCTCGCCGTGGGCTAGAAGGGCGTTTGACGGCTGGCCTGAATGATTTGATCAACTACTTGGCGGAATGCCGTTACTCGGTACCGTCCCAACAGTCCGACCCTCGCACCGCGTCAATCGAGTTGATCGGAATCGACCAGGCCTGGGGACCGTCGACCAAAACGGTGAGGGCTATCTGTGCTGGCCATCCTAAAAGGCAATTGCTGCTCCCATGCCAGGGTAAGGCCTTCGACGTCGGGGCGAGGAACCTCAACGAGTGGGCCATCAAACCGGGTGAGCTTCGAGGTGACAATTGGATCGTGAAACACAGCACCGACGGTGGTCGCCATTGCCTCGCGGATAGTAATGCGTTTAAATCATTCGTGAATGCACGGCTAAACGTCGCGACGGGTGACCCTGGGTCGCTCTCTCTCTATCGTCCACGTTTGGCCACCGAACATCGATTGATCGCGGAACACTGGCGAGCGGAAAAACCGCAAACCCGATCCGACGGGGATCGAAGTATTGAGAAGTGGGTATTGCCTCCAGCCAAACCAGACAACCACTGGTGGGACGGGCTTTATTGGAGTGCAGTACTCGCGAGCATTCGCGGTGCACGACTTGGTTCGATCATCAAGTTGGAACCGAAACGCGTGAAGAAGCCAAAGCGAAGGCCAACAAAACTCATCGCATAGGAGAGAGGCGATGCCAGCCAAACCAATCAGGGCAGGAAAAGCGACAGGCCAACCAACGCGGCGGAGGCAATCCGTCATCCGCTCGATTCTCACCTCCCTAGATCGCTCGCTTCCCGACTACTCCGGCGAGCATCTCGAAAAGCCAGTTCTGACAACGATCGATAGGATCGAGCTCAACCGGGGTCTGATTACCGGGGAGTATGTCGCGATGAATCGAAATCTGCTCCGTGCCATCATCGACTCCTTGGAGGCCAAATGAATCGCACACGCGCGCGTCTCAACAAAGTTGGCTCGGCATGTTCCGTTCTGTTCGTTCGGGTCACTCCCGGCGAGCTCGCCGAGATGCACGATTCTGCCAAAGAGCAGAATCGGTCCCTGAACTCCTATGCGCGCTCGAGGCTAGGATTGCCCGATCGGCGTGGGTATCGCTATCGCAATGGAGCAACGAATGCCACGCAAGAAAGCGCGAAAGACCGCACGCCCAACGATCAAGAGCCGTCGGGGAATCCCCAATCGGAAGTATGAAGAATGTGCGGTGAGGGGATCGCGTTGCCCTCGCTGCTGTAGTTCTCTCCGGACAAAGTACTACCGAAAGCACGTATTCGCCTACGAAGGCGTTTCCAAGGACGGGGACCGCTTCAATCGGGTCGTGTTGAGGTACTGCACCTGCACCAAATGCCAAACCCCTCGTTGCGATCGCAGTTACGAGTTGGTTTGAGCTTCTAAAATTGCCAATCGCTAATTGGCACCAAAAAAACTTGGGAATTCGTGTCCCATTGTAAAAAATCGAACGGGCCTCGCGTTCTTAATGGTAGGCAGATTCACCCATTTTGAGAATCACACAACCGTGTGTTACGTTCGGGTGATCGGATATTTAGAAACACGAAAGCCGCCCCCCATGTCTCAACGCTGCTATGTTCGGACATGGGGAGACGGCCTCCTGGGAGTCTCAGTATGAACGACGGAAATAGACATTGGCAAGACTGGGCTATCGAGTTGATTAAGCTTGCAAGCAGCGTGTTGATCGTGATCGGTGCTTGGATGAAAAACAAAGAACGATGGTACGGGCCTCAACAAACGTCCCAAACGAAGCCTGCTAGGTCCAAGCCAAAGGAACGGAATAAGACTCGCGCGCGTGCTCGATGAAAGTAGGTCGAAGTGGTCTTGCTGTGGAAATCTCGCATCAGAGATACACACGCCCCCATTGATGCACAGCTTGACTCCTAACGAAAGTTCTGACCATGCCCCGAACCGCAAGCAAGGTTTCCCCCTGCGCGAACACTGCCTGGCGTCCCGCAGCTCGCCCGCCCCTCCCGCTCAAGCCCTACTACAGCAAGGAGGGTATCACGCTCTACCACGCGGACAATCGCCACATCCTCCCGTACCTCGACACGTTCGATTTGCTTCTCACGGATCCGCCGTATGGGATCAAAGCGGACCGATGTGGCGGACGTCAACAAGCGAAGAAAGGAAAGGGGACGTGGCGTGACTATGGAGACACCAACTGGGACGAATCCCGCCCACCGGCATCGGTCTTTGCGTTGATGCTCGAGCGCACCAAGCAACAGATCATTTGGGGCGGAAACTACTTTTCCGATTACCTCACGCCCTCCATGCGATGGTTGGTATGGGACAAGGGCCAGCGCAAGTTCTCGCTCGCAGATTGTGAGTTCGCCTGGACCAATCAACGAAAGGCGGCTCGAATTTTCACGTACTCGCGCTCGAAAGCCCTACAGGATGGAAAGGTTCACCCGACCCAGAAGCCACTTGCATTGATGGAGTGGTGCCTCGGGTTTGCGAAAGATGCCCGCACGGTCTTGGATCCATTCGCTGGATCCGGAACGTCGTTGCTTGCGTGCAAACGGTTAGGCATGACGGCCGTTGGAATTGAAATCAACGAAGCCTACTGCGAAGAAGCAGCAAAGCGATTGGAGGCGAGCTAACAAAAAAACCGGGCCGAGTACTGGTTTAACCCAGAGCGCGAACTCGGACCGGCCCCAATTCCCTAATCTTTCGATCAGGAGTCTGGGACGGAGCTTACCTGCGAATTAGCTCCCGCGTCAAGTCGCTACAGGTTTGACCAAATTAGAAGCATATCTGCATGGCATCGCTTTTCCGGGGGACAGTAGCAAGCGAGGTTTTTACCTTTGAGCTCATCCATATGCTCAATGATCCAAAGTATGCGTTGCCCTTTCTCAAAATCCATCCACTCCGGAACATGGCGTAGTTCAGAACAGCACTCGACCGCTTCGTTAAACTCTGATGCGGATCCGAATGGATTTCCCCACGGACCTGGACGAGTTACGCAAACCGTGTTCGCCGGTAGTCTCCATCCCTTGACTCGCTTTCGTTGAATTCGCATCGGTTGTGTGATCAAGTCAGACATGTTCAACTCCGATCGATGAATGGGGGAATTCATCATGCACTTCCCCGTCTAGTTTCCGGCCCGCGTAGTGCTTTCCCACGTTGATCGAAATCTCGCCATCGGGCCATTCGTGAACGGCTCCATTGTTCCCGCCCTGGCTCGCAGGTAGCCACTCGCCCCATTGTTTGAACAAAAACGGAACGTTGTGCTTCTTGCATTGTTCGCTCAACCCTTGAAACCACGCCGGATGACTTGGCCGAGCCTCTAAGCCGCTCTCGCCGCCCGCTATAACCCAATCGATCCCCAACGGCGGATAGTCGCAATCGCACCCTCCGATATCGTCGCAGTTGCGACATGCGTTAGCGATTGATCGAAGGTCGACCGGCCCCAACAAGGGTTCGCAGGAGAGAAACAATACAGGCGCGAATTTGCGGCACTTCATCAACTCAGGAAGTCGCTTCTCCCCGAACTCCTGATTCTCAACCGATGTACCAAGCCACACGTTTGTCCGGTACCTGGATCTCATTCTATCCGCGTGGCCCATATAGTTTGGCATTGGGTGTGAAACCCACAATGAAGGCCAGAACCGAGGAATGTTCTCCGGTCTCTTGGTGAGCAACAACCAATCGATGCTTGGGGTCGCGTCGATCACCTGAAACAAACGCCGCCGGATATCGTCCAAATGCAGCGGTGTTCCCGTGTTCGGATCGTCAAGTACTTCTTTGTATCCCCAGCACTCATCATTTCCATCCGGAACATTCATTCGCCACATTGGGACTCCGGAGGAGTGGTGCACCTGGCCTGTCCAATCTTCAAACACATCCGCGAGGGATGCACAAAAGACCCGGTAGCGAACTCCCTTCTCTCTTGCCTCTCGCTCCCATTTCATCGGCTTACGCCAGTACTCCTCGCCGGTAACAACGCGTGTTCCATGCTCCCCCCACCTCGCAATTCCTAATCTCCGATCCATGTCGCGTTCCGCATAGCAGTACTTGCACGCGGGGCTTACTTTGACGCATCCCATCCACGGATTGAATGTGTGCGTGGCCCATTCAATTTTTGTGTTTTCCATTGCCAGTCTCTCTCCTCTTCGTTGCCCGTACTCAGTCCGCACTGACTGCAATCTAAAGATTCGTGTGTCCATTCAACGCTTCGTGGACTCGCATCTTCCATTCGGGTTTAGGAAAACCACGTGCGTATAAGTACGCGATCAACTCACCGACACCAAACCCGCCACGGCATTCACCCTCTACCAGTGCTTGCTGAGGTTGAAAGACGTGAGAATAGACCTCGTACGCTGCCATATGAACCGATTCCGCAATTCGCGACCGTTCATTTCGGCGCGGAACAGACTGTACCGGCTTGCTCGACTTTTCATTTTGCATAAATACGCTCCCCCATTGCGGCCCACTTCGGTGCACGTTGTTAATTGATGCGTTGTTCAAGACCGCTGTTGCTCAATCTTCGAAAGCTCGTTTGATAGCGGCCTTGCTCAATCCAATTGCCTTGCAGCCCGCCTCGGTTGCCCGGTAGTAGCGATTCGTGCTGTTGTTGATCTCCCCGCCTCGTTCTGCCAATCCGTAAGACACCATTTCCTCCCATACATCGCACGTCGGAGTTCCGATCACCGCGCAGAAGTGATTCCTATAGCCGTGCTTTGATTTCCGAACGCGTGCTCCTGCCCCAAGCGTGTGCGTCAAAAGACGAACCCACTCTTCCGGCAACTCGACTTTCGTTAATTCGCTCATCATTCCTCCGATGCGATGGTGCAAGCCCGCTTTTCTATCTGTGCAACTCGAATTGAAACTTTTGTCCGACGGCCGTCGAACACTTCCTCTACCGTTACGTCCGGCGCTCCCACGCGTCTCGCGACGTCAACACATTCCGCGAGTACGGACCAAATCGGTTCTGGGCCCGGAGGAGGTGTGAACTCACGAAAACCATCTGGAAGCGATCGTATTGACCTAACTCTTTGCATGTACTTGCTCCGAATCGTAGGCGGGGATCGGGCTAGTGTTCTTGGAGTACTCGGTAACCGAATACTCCATCTTCCGTCGCTCTAAGTGCTCGATCTCACCTTTCAACGACTCCGCGTCGCACCAAACATGAAATCGCCTTACGTCTTTCTTTCCATCGCGTTCCGCCTCGATGTGGTCCCATTGCACCATGTAAACCACCTCAGGCGGATGTTTCGATGTCCAAGTTGTGAATGCACTCATGAATCGATCAAACTCCTCGCCGCAGGCAGAGCGTGATACATGACTGACCAGTCTGGGCCAACCACCCATTTGCAGGCCGCTTCGCATTGCCTTATCCGAAGGCCAAATTCGTCATCTTGAAGCCATTGGGCACATTCCCAATAGAACCAGCGATCGAACAACCGTCCGATCGCTAAATTCGCTGCTGGGGACCACGAGCAGGGTGAATGCTTGATCCGATCATGAATGTTTGGTTCGCGTCCACCTAGATCGTTGTAGAGAACTCGTTCGATCGGCTGATGAAACAATTTGTCAGCAACCCTCCAGCGCTGAAGCACAACGTAGGTGGACGAGTAGATGCCTGAACCATCGCATCGGTAGCAGTCGTCATACTCGAAATGCCTGCCGGATCCTCCACATGACCAACAAGTCTGCACGATGCGTTGCAAATCGGTTCCGTCTTTCACTCCAAATCGCTGGCAGATTAGCGACTTGATCGGATAGAAGTGCATCTTCGAAATAGGCGCCGTGTTGGCAGCCCAAAGCACGTGGGCCAATCGCCGAATTCGTTCGCGAGTCATCTAGTAGGCCCCATTTCTGGCGTGCTCGATCGCGTCTCGAATCTCTTGCCCAATCGAAACATGGTTGCTCGCAAACTCGATTGTTTCCCCTTCAGGCCCAATCAACTCCACCATTCGGAAATGAACACCGATTGCGATATGAACTTCAAAGCCTTTCGGGATTTCGTCTGCAATCGGCGTTAACGCACAATCCAATTCGGTAGCCTGCGATCCGGTGGCATCGGAAACGATGCCCTCGGGAGGATTCGGAAATGGTTTGTACGGCCACTTGAACCCTTCTGCATGCTCGCGGTTAAGCCATACGGTCCTTTCCGCTGACTCCCCAACCATTCTAACGACACAGCCAATTTTTCTTAACTTCTCGGCTATGAACAAGGCTGTGGACGTCTTTCCGCAGCCCCGAGGGCCTGTAACTGATATCTTCATTTCCGACTCCTTCTAGAACTGATATTCACTCTTCGGTACGCTCCGCGACTCGCGGTTAAGCGGTAGCTTTTCACGGCGGGCACATTTTCCGCAGTACTTCACCCACTCCATGTGGTACTTCTCGCCTGGCTCAATGATTCGATGACATTCATCGCACTCACCCGCGTTCGAAATGCGAAGCTTCTCCGCGCAGAACTTACAAGTACTGAAATCTTCGTATCGATCGACGATTGCGAAATCCGAACCGCATTCGACGCATGCCTTTGGCCGCTGCATGGCTGCTCCTTTACTCGTCTTCAAGCCCGAGCTCTGGCTGCCTGGCGTCGGTACCGGAGGAAGCGAAAACCAAGTGCATTCGCTTGTCCATGATCTTCGGAGTGAGGGTGCACTCACGGCCCTCGTGGCCTGCGATGTTGTGTGTGACTTTGTATTCGACCTTTACTCGGTCCAAGTCGTTCTGATGGGCACAAGGGACAAACGACATCACGAGTGTGAGCTTCCGGGTTCGATCGTCGTGTGGACGGTCGTTCAGGTCGGAGATGATCAGTTTGAGGTTGGCAGCGAAAGCAGCGGCGAGGAGCCCATCATCGAAGGCACCCAAGTTTTCAAGAGTCAGGAGTTGTGTTTGAGCATTCATTTTGATTGTGACTTTAAGAGAGTGAAAGAACGGGCGTGATGGGAATGGAACTAGTTCGCGACGCCATACTCGCCGTCGTAAACGGCTACTGGTCGTTCCTTCGTTCCGTCAACGATGATTCCGATCAGCTCCATCTTTTCTCGGATGATGGCATCTTCCATTTGGGCCTCATCCGGCTCGAACTTCACATATCCTCGATTCGCAAAGTCGATCGACAACCAAACTCGAATCGACCTAATGTCCACTGTCCCGGTCTTGAGAAACACGGGTGTGCGAACCTCGATCGACTCTGGAAGATTGGCAGCCCCAACAGCTTCCTGCACCAGAGACTTCCCTAGACGAGCGGCAGTATGTCCCTGCTCGGTTGTGAAATCGTCCTGCGTCGAAATCTTCAGATTGCGAATCGCGGTGAGAGCCGTCGAACCAGGGTCGAACTCCGCAAATCGCTGTCGCAGGAGCTTGATGGCCTCGTGCTGGGGCAGCGAAGCTTGCAGCACCAGGTCGCGAAGAGTTTCGAAGGTAGGATGAAATCGGAACGGCATTGTCAGAACGTCTTTTGGATCATTCTCGACCACCTCCACGGTAACCCGTTCTACCCCCACCCAGATATTCGTCCGTGCCTCCGATTTCAAATTGTTGACATAGTCGATCAACGAATCGACACCATGCAAAACGTGTGTATTGTCAGGGCGATCCATCTCGACGGTCGCGAGCTCTTTTGCCGCAGGATTCCACATGAACCGCTTCCGCTTGCCAGGCCTGAAGGTTTCAAGCACGGTAGGAGTAACCTTTGCTTGGTCGGTAAAGTAGTCGCGCAGCCAGTTCAACGTTTTCTCTAACATTTGGGTCTCACTTCGATTTAGAAATTCCGAGCTTCTTCATTGCTTCGATCCACTCGGGATCGTCTGCACTCGCCGGTCTATCCGGCTTATGAATCGTTTCGAACAGCTTGGTGCGGGACTCACGCGATTGCTCGCGTGCTCGATCGACCTGCATTCGATTCCGCTCTGAGGCGGGTACCAAACCTCCGATCCATCCGATTGCGATATCCATTCCTGGCCGTTGGGACTGGATCCGGCGAAGCAACACGTAGGGTGGGCATTGCCAGTGATCTCGATAGGAACGAATCGTCTCGCGATACCGGGCTAGGATTGCTTCGATCTCGTGGAGCTCCACTCCTGCGATGCGAGCATCCGCGATGCACTCGCGAGCCTTGGCGACACCGAGCTTACGAATCTCCTCCTCCACCTCCCCCCAAGTTCTCTCCAGACTTGAAGAGAGAGGAGGAGGAGTGTTTCTAGGTTGGTGGTTTAATAATGGTTTACCGGACATAGTGTCCGGTTGCTTCGTCACAATGTCCGGTTGGTCTTCCTCTATGTCCGGTCGGTCGGACCGCATGACCGGTTGAGGTAGATGCATGTCCGATCGATCGAGGGACCGATCAGCATGAATCAACGCAGGGCCAACATGGGATGTCCGAGGGGTTTCATCCGTGTTGGCCAACGCGCTCGCAACCTGCCGAGGGGTTTGGTCGCTGTCGGTCGATCGAGGGATCGAACGCGACGCGCGTTGGCTCTGCATAAGGTCTCGCCATCGTGCTCTTCGCGAGGGCTCAAGCATGGCGAGTTCTGTCCACACGATCCGGTAGTGGAGTGATACCGTTCCGTGCGGGTTCTTTCGTCGTTGAGTGATGAGGAGGCTCATCGCTTCAAGTGCTTCGGTTGCGCGCCGGATGGTTCGTTCTGTGCATCCGAGCTCGCCAGCGAGTGTCTGTTGAGAGGGCCAAGCCCACTCGTTCTTCCCCAAGTGATTTTCGATCGCTCGGAGCATGTGTTTCATCGTTTGCGGTGCTACCGTGGCTCCGTCCACTGCTTGGCCGGTGGGTAGCTCCGCTTCATTGATCCAACCCAAGCGATCCGCTTTGTTGAAATCAAATTCCGCTTGCTTGATGGAGTCCGTCATCCTGCAAAGTACCCTTCCAATCCCAAGGCTCGTTGGGCAAGGACCGATTTGATTCGCAGACTCATGATGGTTTCGATGCAGCGCTCTAAATGTGCACCATCGTTGAGCCGCTCTCGCACGGAGGGTGGCAGGACGGATCTGGCTTGATCGCCAAATTCGTCGAGCAGTACTTTCCAAAAACAGTCGACCAGGACGTGTGCCGGGTCGACGAAGTTCCTTCCCATGTGTTCCATCGTGCTAGATCCATCCGTGGTAGCGTGCTGTCGTTCGTATCTTGATTTCGCACCACTTCGCAAGCTCGAAGGTCAAGGCTTCATCCCTTGAACCAGCCAGGTGCGCGATGTGGAGAATGGTGGTGATCCAGGTCGTTCGATCGAACCGGAATTCATAACAATGCAGTGCCCCATCGGCACTCAGTGCAGCGGGTCGGACTGCGTATTTCGGATGGAGCGATCGGGTGCAGACCATGGGAGCAGGACTTCGCATCGCATCAGACCAATCCCTCGGTGCAAATCCAAAGTTCGGGAGGGTACTCATTTAGCGACACCCCCTGCCGATGGCAAAGGCGAGTGTCGACGCGATCAGTACCGCGACGATTGGATAAATACGACTAGCGAATACACCCGACGTGTATCCGCTGAAGAATCCCAGCGAGAATCCCATCCAAATGTCGCTGTTGCACGAATCCGATTGATGAGGCAATGGTCCCATCAATCGGTCGCGGTTTTCTTGGTAGAACTCCATCGCAGAATCGTGCGACGCCTGGCGGGCGTCGACCGATTTGCTCGGCGGGTCCAATTCCATGCCGAATCTCCTTGTGAACTCTGGTTTTATTCCTTACCAGTACCGCCCCCGCGTATCGAACGCGAAGCCCAGCGACCTGCGCACAGTCGCCTGCAACCCTATCGCGGCAGCAACTAATCGCTGAGTTGCCAAGCAGCCTTCTCCGTTTTGAAAGAGTCTATGAAAGGCTTAAACGTCAGACTCTATGGACCAGGCGGGACTCGAACCCGCGACCTCCAGGTACAACCCGGCGCTCTACCAGCTGAGCTACAGATCCAAGGTTCGCCCCCTAGGCTTCGATGACCACCTCCTCTCTTGCTCCTAGGAGACGTGGAGATTTCCTTTGCCCTGCCAGCCTGGAGGCCTTCTTCTGCAGGAGCTCGCCATCGCGAGTTTCGAGGGAATGCCAAGCCTGGGATGCGATCGCAAACCAGGCGACCCATTGGATCCCCCGAAACAAACACGACACTCTCACGCAGTCTCCGTTCTCCTTACGTTTCAGACGTTCAGGATCGAGCGATTGCGAAAGGACGAGTGCTAGAAAAGCACTTGGCCTCAGTTGGATGGTTGTTCCACCGAGGGTCTCTTGTTCGACGATTACCGATGCGATATCGCTACTGCTGATTTTGAGGGCCTCGATACAGGCGAGGGCCGCTCGAAGTTGCTTTGGAAAATTAGACTTTGACATGGGACTGCACCTTCTCCTTCGATGAGTTGATCGCCTTGGCAAGCTTGTCCGCCTTGGCCATGATTTCGAGTGAACACTTGAGGCAGTGAGTCGAGGTAATCAACCCACCGCAGGTACAACGCATCCCTCGTTTCTTGCCGAGGCCGTAGTAGGGATCGCTGCTAAGTTTGTTCTGTATGGACATACCTCTAGCCCTCCTGGATTGAAGCGGGGAAAAAAGGGCCACCGGGCGTCACGCCCGAAACTCACCCGATGGCCCTCCATTGACCTGTGGAGAATCCTCAGGTCGTTGGATTAAGAATCTGCTCGAACGAGCTAGGCCATGGGGCCGTGTGTAGCTCGCGTAGCAGCATGTCGTCGCAGATGTAATGGTCCATCGCAACCTGAGCCTCTCGCGAGCCCTCGCCGTCGTGATCTCGCGAGGAGCCCCAGCGACAGACTGCTGTTGCTAGACCGTTCTTGTGGCGACTGAGATGCGTCGCACACGTTTTTCGAAAGTGGTACGGGCAAAACTGCACGCCCGGAATCTTTGGCTTGACCTTTGCCAGGTCGAGTAACTCGTACCAGGCTCGGAAAAAGCTTTGCTGCGCTCGAGGCATCCGGAAGAGTTGATCGGTCGGCCCGTGCGGCACGGCTGCCAGTCGATCGATTGCCGCTCGCGTGTACCGCGTTAAGGGCAGGTAGATCGGCTCCGCTTTGAATCGCTTGGTCTTGGGTGGTGTGTAAAACAACCATCCGAACTCGTTGGTCTCTTCGCTCATGGGGTTCGGAGTCTCTGAGTCCAGACAGATGTTCTCCCATGTGAGCGGTTGCTTGCCTCGCTCGTAGGCGAGCAATTCCTGCACCCGGAATCCGTAGGATCGGTAGAGGACGAGAGCACATTGCCACCAAGCCCCGGTTGGCATCCCGATCGCCTTGGGCGATGGCCAGCGGAGCGAAGCAGCGGACAACATCAGTGCATCGAATTGTTGATCGCGGAAGTAGAGCTTCCGATCGTTGAATTTCTTCCGCTCGGGAAGTCGCTCCAACTTCGGACGAGACCGCAGAACCGTGTGTTTTTCCGCGTTCACTAGCAATGTGCGAATCGAGCCGAGGTACTTGTTCACCGTTCGGTTTGCCAACCCGGTCGACACGAGATGTCGACGCCAGATTTCGAGGTGCTCGCGCTTGATGCCAGGTAGCAGCGGATAAGTGATCCGCTGCTCGATTGGCGTGGAAGCTTTGTAGCTTACCCAGAACGCTTCCCAGCTTGCCAAGTGTCGCTCGACATCGGCCATGTGCTTGGGGGTAACTCCTTCGGTAAGCATCGCCGGTTTGACGTAGCGTTCGTAAACGAACCGCAGCGACCGGCGTTTCTTCCGCCTTCGGGGAGGATTGGGAGGATGGTGTGACGGAGGCCGAATTGGGGCTTCGGAGCTTGGGTGAAATAGCCGAAGAGTTGGTTCGGTCCGCAGTGAACGATCGGGTAGTGTTGACATAACGGACACCTGCAAAATGATGGCCGCGCAAAACGAATCCGTTATGCTCCTCAACTTTGGCGGCGTGATACGAAAGGTCCATACGAGGGGTGTCCCACCCCGTTAGGTAAACTAGTTGCACGAAAGCCCATAGCAACATAGGACGTAGCTCCAGCGGCGGTTAATTCCATGCAGGAACGCGACGGCACGCAAAGAAAGGATTGTAGGGTCCACAAGCCTTGAGCAGAGTTCGGGTAGTTAGGCCGAAGTGTTGAGCAACAACGCGAGTGGTTTTGTTTCACTGCAGCCCAACGTAAGCAAGAAAAAAAGAACTGTCAACTAGTTGGAAAAGAAAATACTACGGACCGAATCGCACAAAACGACACGAAAAAGAGAGGCAAATCACGCAGTTTTAGATGTGGTTCGATTTTGCGAGGTTGCACTTCCTGCATAGAAGCTGAACGTTTTGTTCGCTGTTGCTACCACCTTTTGAAACCGGAATTATGTGATCGAATTCCAAGTACTCGGTAGCTCCACATTCAACGCACTTGCCGCCATAGCGTTGCCAAACTCTTTGTCTAATGTCGTGTGGGATGTGGCGATCGATCTGGCCTTCGACCCGCTTCCGAAGAACCCTGCTATACATCTGAATGATCACGCGAAACTTTTCATTAAGGAAGTGCTCGTTGCCTTCCGGGATTACGAACATCACTTGAGGCTTGTTCGTCACCTGAGCCAACAAAAAATCTTCGCCCGCCTTCCACGACACGATTGACTTGTAAGGGAAACTCATCGACTTTGTGGCCGAGTCGAAAATCAATCGCCCCTCGGTTAAGAGTAGTCGACCGGCGTGGTGATTGATCGTTGAACCACTCTGCCGATGGCGTTCAATACCTGCAACTGCCTCTTCGCAAAAGTAAAGGATTTCACCGGATCGCAAATGGACGCCTGGCGGTATTGGAATGGGTTCGACTTCACCAGCAGCGATACGAGTACGCTCGCGTAGAGATTCAATCTCTTTGGCGAAGTACTGAGAGTAAGACGGCTCGAATTCGAATGTTTCTAGAATCCATTTTAGATAGGACTCTTCGTCACTATCGAGAGCGTTATCGCTTTTCGCATCCGCGAGCACATGTTCCGCGAACCCCGTAACAATTGGCTGGACGGCTTTTTGAAGTTGTTCAACGGAAATGCCAAGTCGCTGAGCCGAAGCAACGAGGTTGTTCCATACCTGTGGTTCTAGATACCCGTCTTCAATTGCATTGGCGAACAGCCCTCTAAGAATCCCAACACTCGATGATGCCAATTGCTCCGAAACCAATTGTGGAACGGAACGATTCACTGCTCGGCTTGTCGCCTCAAGGATCGCGAGCTCCTCGTCTGTGATGATTCCATCTTCCAGGAATTCACCAAGCTGAGCGCCGAAGTAAACCATTGCGACTTCGATATTCAGTCGATCAACAATATCCGCATCGAGCTTCAATCTTTTCGCTATGAATGCCAAAATCTGTTGCTTTTCAACCTTAGGCACTCCGTCCGACCAATAGTTGGTAAGAAGCTTCTCGTAGTATTGCTTCGCTGCCAGCGCGATCTCTTTCGGTAGGCAATCAAAGGAGTTGGTGATTTCCTCCAATTTGAAAGCCTGCTTCTTTGTCTGAAGCTCGCGTCCAATGAGCATCACGAGATGAGCGACCCGCTCATCTTGTCCAGGGTTTGTGACAGCTGTCCAAGCCTTTTGGAAGAGGGCCTTCATTCTCGACATGGCTTATCCTCGGGCACCGACAAATTCTGAGACATCGTCGGCAGGGGCGGAAAAAAACAGGACCGGCCCGCTTTAAGTAGAAACACCGTGGGGCCGGTCCTGCTTGGAACAAAGCCAGCCCGGATTTGAGTGAAACAAAACCGGTGGGCTGGCTATGTTGGTGGCGGGTCTCCCCGCCAACGACATTTCAAAGGGTAACTAATCCTTCAATCTGTCGAGCTCCCCCGGGTGGGCTCGAACCACCGACACGCGGATTAACAGTCCGCTGCTCTGCCGACTGAGCTACAGGGGAATTTCACTGCTTAAAGACCACCAAACCATCCTCAGGTTCGCGCTGCTCTGCAGCACCCTCCAATGGCAGGAAGTCCCTCAACAACCCCCGAAATGTACCCACACGATCCGCCGCTTGCAACCCTAATTGATGGCTTGTTCAAGTTCCCGAATTCACGACGTTTCGGATAAAGAGAATGTGGGGAGTTTAGGGGCGGAACCTTGCAGTATTAGCCCCTGTAATTCCACCATTCCCGCCGGAGTTCCAGCGAATTCGCAACTTCCAATGACGAGAAGGGATCTAAAGGTCTGCATCGAGCACGACGCGATAGCGTGCTCTGCCTGCGGAGACGTGCTCGAAAGCTTGGTTGATCTCGCTCATCGGAAAATGCTCTGTCTTCGGCGCAATCTTGTGCCTCGCCGCGAACGAAAGCATGTCGGCCATATCAACAGGCGAGCCCGTCGGGGACGCTCCTACACTGGCTTGCCGCATGATCAATGGAAATACGGCGACCGGAATCGGTTCCAGGACCGCTCCCACTACATGCATCCGCCCGTTGGGTGCCAACGATGCGATCAACGGATCCCAATCCAGTGGAACATTGACCGTAACTAGGAGCAAATCCATCGACTTCTCCAGTCGTTGGATCGATTCGTTATCGCGCGTCGCGACGACGTGATGGGCACCGAATGACCGCGCCTCCTCGAACTTCCTCTCGCTCGAAGTGAAGGCGGTTACCTCGCATCCATATGCAGCCGCAAACTTCAACGCCATATGCCCTAGCCCTCCAATACCGATCACGCCAACGCGACTCTTCGGGGTCGCAAAGGTCGCTATGGGATTGAAGACGGTAATTCCCCCACAAAGCAGGGGGCCCGCATCGGCGACATTCAGCCCCTCTGGCAAGGAGATCGCCCACGCCCAATGGGCTCGCACCGAATTGGCGAAACCACCGAAATGACCCGCAATCGTGGGCTGGGCTCCATCGCACAGATGGTGCTCACCCGACATGCACGGACGGCAATGCATACAACTGCCACTGTTCCAACCGATTCCAACCCTCTGGCCAATGGCAAGCCCTTTGGCATGCGGCCCTATCGCCGTCACCCGCCCAATGACTTCATGCCCCAAGACCGCTGGATAAGTCGACATGCCCCATTCGTTTTGCCACATCGAAAGGTCTGAATGGCAAACACCGCAATGCTCTACGGCAACTTCGACCTCCTCCGGTCCCAAGGGTGCTCGATGCAACGATTGCTTTTGGAAAGGGGCGCCGGCGGAGGCCGCCACCCAGGCTTGATAACTCATGCGAATCTCTCTTTCTCTGTCTTCTCAAGGCAAACGAACTGGGAAAAGAACTGGTTCGATTCGATGCCGGTTCCGCGCCCATCAAGTGATGGGTTGGATTTTACCGGAACGAGCGATGGAGAAACGGGAATTGCGAAGACAGAAGAACCTTTTCGAGAAGGGCTATTACCTCGGAACCCCTTTCTGAGAAAGGCTACTACAATCGGTGCTTGCCAAATGGGGTAAGTGAATTCAGCACGAGATGGGTTGAGCTGTTTGTACAAGGAATGATTATGGCATCGGCAGGCAGGGTGGCTTCGATCGACATCTACCGTGGAATGGTGATGTTCTTGATGCTGGCGGAAGTGCTTCAACTTCCCAAGCTGCGACAAGTCTTTAACGAGGACAACGCCATTGGCCGGATCGCGGAATGGATTCGCTTTCATACTTCGCACGTCGCTTGGGCGGGCTGCTCTCTTCATGATCTCATCCAGCCGAGCTTCTCGTTCCTGGTTGGAACGGCGATGGCGTATTCACTGGCTTCGCGCATCGCGAGAGGAGATTCTCGTTGGCAACTGTTTCGGCATGCCGTGCTTCGCAGCGTTATCCTTGTGTTTCTCGGCATCTTTCTTCGGAGCCTTGGCAAGCCGAGTACGAACTTCACGTTCGACGATACGCTCACTCAAATCGGGCTGGGATATTGGTGCCTTTTCTTGATCTCGCTATTGTCGACGCGTTGGGTCTTGCTCGCCCTCGCCGCCATTCTGATCGGCACTTGGGGAATCTTCGTTCTCTATCCGGCCCCGTCCCCTGATTTCCCCTACAGCCAGGTGGGTGTGCCGGATAGTTGGAATGAGTACTATCGCGAAGGGTTTGCCGTCCACTTCAACAAGAATGCAAATGCGGCATGGGCGTTCGATCGATGGTGGATGAATCTGTTCCCCCGTGAGAAGCCATTCGAGTACTCCGGAGGTGGATATGCGACGCTCAGTTTTATCCCGACTCTGGGAACCATGGTTCTCGGATTGCTCGCGGGTCGCCTCTTGCAATCACCCAATCCTTTTGCACGCAAGAATCTCGTCTTCGCCTGCACGGGCGCAGGATTGATGGTGGCAGCATGGCTGCTCGACTGGACCTCGGTCTGTCCTATCGTAAAACGTATTTGGACCCCGGCTTGGACACTCTGGAGCGGTGGAATCTGTTTGCTTTGGCTAGGCGTTCTGCACTGGATTGCGGATCAGCGGGGATTCCAGCGGTGGGCATTCCCCTTGATCGTGATCGGGGCTAACTCGATCGTCGCGTACGTGTTGTCGTGGACGCTGGAGAAGCCGACGCACGACGCGCTGCTGCGCCACTTCGGCGGTTGGATACGCACTTTTTCCGAATCCATTCAATCCATCCTCGGCGCCGGCCAAGAACAGGTTCCTATGATCCAGGAGCTGCTCTTGGGAGGCTGTACCCTGACGGTATTTTGGTTGATTCTTTATTGGCTCTACACCAAAAAAGTGTTTGTGAGGATTTGATCCGCAGTTGTATGGAAACTTAATCGACGAAGCAGAATTCATTCGTACACAAGAGGATTTGAATGAGCTGCGCGTACTCGTCGATTCCGACCTTTGGTGTCGTATTTCCGCTGGAGTTTACGTCGGACTTCTGGCTCTCCGGTGCCTTAGCCTCCGCGCCTTCGTCCGTGGGTTTGGGAGGCTCGCCGATGACTCTCAAATATTCGGTGAACTGCTCGAATTCGCGATCGGAGGGGGAACGCTTGAGAATGGACTTGAACATTTGCTCGATGGCCCACGCAGTGTCCCTTCCTTCCTCGGAGAGATAAAGCTTTTCTGCGAACAGTCTGCTGTAGTGGTCGATCATGCCGCTGTTCATCATGAAGAGCGCTTGCTGGGGCACGGTGGTCGCGAATCGAAGAGGAGCGTGGGAATCTGGTGACGCAAAGTCAAAGGCCCGGAACAGTCCCTCCAGGTTTTGTCGATCGATATAAGCGTAGACCGTTCGTCGTCTGGAAAAGGGACGATTGATCATTTTGACACTCTTGCCACCCACTCGATCGTCCAATTGTTGGGTTCCGACCAAAACGGAATCGCGAAGGGTTTCGAAGTCGAGTCGTTTCCGAACTCCCCGCCACCAATATCGGTTCTCCGGGTCTTGCAAATGCTTCTCCGGATCGTGGGCACTGGAGCGTCGGTACGCTTCTGAGAGAACCATCCGTTTGATCAGTCGTTTGATGCTTTGGCCATCCGCCATGAATTCGGCCGAAAGGAAGTTGAGCAGTTCCAATTGCACGGGAGCTTCGGATCGAAGACCGAAATCGCTGGGGGTGTCGACCAACGGTGTTCCCATCATCCAGCCCCAAATGCGATTGGTGATCACACGGGGAGTAAGAGGATTCTTGGGATCCGTTATGGCTTGGGCCATGTCCAAACGCCCGCTTCCCGTTTCCATCGGCCTGGTGACAGACGACATAAACTCGATGAACTTCCGGGGAACTTGATCTCCTCGTGCACCGGGTTGTCCCCGTTTGAAGATCACCGCGGGTCGGATCTTGTCGGCATCGACCATCCGCAGAGGCCCAGGTGCATCTTTTGGTTCTTTGCTGCTGACGAACATGGAGTGAAGCGAGTAGTAATCGGCCATAGAGATCGGATCGAACTTGTGGTCATGGCATCGGGCGCATGCGACGGACAGCCCAAGGAATCCGCGGGTGACCAAATCGATTCGATCGTCTGCAATATCATTCTCATTATTGAGGAAGCGGCGGCCGAGGGTGAGGAACCCCATGGCGTCCAAGTTCCGATTGTGGGGGCCCGGATCCAATCGATCGGCAGCTAGTTGATATTGGGTGAACTGGTCATAGGGAAGGTCTTCGTTGAAGGCCCGGATCAGCCATTCGCGATACCGCCAGGCGTGGGCGTATTCTCGATCTTCTTGAAACACATACCCCTTGTTGTCGGCGTATCGCGCGACGTCCATCCATCGCCGAGCCATTCGCTCGCCGAAGTGTGGAGAGTCGAGCAGTTGGTCGACCCAAGACTCGTAGTTTTCGATCGGCTGGGATTCCCAGACCGCCAACTCTTCGTAGGTAGGTGCTAACCCCCACAAGTCGTTGTAGAGCCTCCGAATCAATTCCCGTTTGGTTGCGGTTCCGTTGGGCTGAATCTTCTTTTCCGATTGGGAGCGAGCGAGGATGGCGTCGATAGACTGATTCTTGTGCACGGCGGGGTTGAGGTTTTGAAAGGCCCAATGCTGGGCGGCCAGCTCCACTTTGGAGGGTGCGGCCGGGGCTGCGTCGGACTCCTTGCGAGGATCCACCGCTCCCTGTTCCACCCATGTTCGAAAATCTGCGAGGACGTTTTCAGGAAGCTTCCCCGTGGGGGGCATCTGCAGCGCATTGTCGTCGTAGGAAAGGGCTTTCAGTAGAAGGCTCTTCTCCGGTGCATCGAGCTGCAATGACGCACCGCTTGTCCCTCCTTTTTTCAGGAGCTCGGCCGAGTCGAGGCGGAATTCGCCCCCCGGGTCGCCGGACGCGGCAGAGTGGCATTCGTAGCAATGCTCGACCAGGACGGGTCGTATTTTCGTCTCAAAGAAATCGATTTTGGCCTGCTGAGCGGCTGCATCGGAGGGGTCGTCCCAAGCCATGGCAGAGGTTGTGGCAAACGAAAGCCCCCCCAAAATGGGGAGCAATGCCGAGAGGACGCGAAGGATGCGAAATGCTGACATAAATTGGAAGGGTCGGAGTGTCGGAGGGTAGGGGGGTGGGGATTCGTTGGGGCGAATCGAACCGAGCCGTCTATCTCGGGATGGGTTGGAGAGGACGATCCGAAGGGGAAGATGCGAACTGGAGGCAGCAGGCCCGAACACCGGATCACACGCCGCCTGGCACTATTGTACCCGCGATTCCTTGTTCGATCCAACGGCGGATACACCAGCGCACTCCGAACGTCGAAAACGGCTTGGGAAAAATCGCATCGGCACCGTGCCTTTGCAGTTGATGCCAGTCTTGCCAGCGGGGGAACGGGTCAAAAACGGCCAGCATCGCTTCGGGAAAACGGCGACGAAGACGAGTTACCACCTCGAGTGCCACCGGTTTTGGCTCCGGTGTGACCGGCAAACCGGAGGGGTTCGACGCCAAGAATGAGGCTCGAGGGGGAATATCGAGATCGAGCACGACAACGTCTGGGGTCGTTTGGATGCGGAGCTCCGTCGGTCGGGCAATTAGGAAGGGCATTCCCCATTGTTCGAGAAGCGAGTGCCACATCTGCGTGGTAGCAGAGGATTCGGCGACGACCAGAACAAATGGAGGGGTTGGGGTGCCTCCTACTCGATCGATGAGGGACGTTGCGATCTGGTCGGCCTGCTGGGAGCGAGCGATCCAGTCGATTACCCGGGGAGCTAGACGTGAAACATCCGTATGCGTGACGCCTGTCGGGTGACTGGAGCCCCTCGCATCAGCGCCCGGTTGGGTTGAAAGAGTCAATCGGGACAGCCATGGCAAGAGTCGGTCGTAGAGTTCGTACCAGTAAAAGGGAACGAAACTGTCGGGAAGGGGGAACGTGCGGCGATGCCCTGTCCACGCTTCGCCGAGAACGACCGCCAGCTCGATATTGGGGCGGCGAACAGGGGGGCTATCCGGGCTGATCGCCAGGTCTTTCTTCGACGTTCTGTTCGCTTTTGCCGAGCGACTTCCCTTCTTCGCAGGAGCGGCCTGAGGGGCGGGCATTCGGAAGGTCGCTAGCCAAGTTTGCCAATCCGCCTCGTAGCGCCCCTCGATTCCTTGTATCCAGATCGGTGCAGTCGTTTGTTCCAAGACATCCTGTGGCGGATTCCCAATCGCCATCGCGTCAAGATCGCGAACATTTGGGAGCTGGATATGGTTTCGGATCCAATCCCAGTAGGAGCCGGTTGGTGCAGCCCAAATGACGGTTGGTGCAGCCCAATTGACAGGGCGATCGATTTGCGATGCGTTCGATACGGCCATCCCACAAGATCCTTTGGCAGCGATTAACGGTCTGCGGATCGAGTTCCGGAGGCCTCAAGTTCCAATTCGGCGGATCGAATAGTATCGAGAGCTTCCTGGGGGCTGGTGGCGGAACGGAGCATTGTCAAAAAGACATCGTCCGTAACGAGGCGGGCGAGCCTGGCCAAGATGCGGAGATGGACGCGATCATCGGTGGAGCAAATCAGAAAAAACACATCGGTGAGATGCCCGGACGTGTTGCCAAAGGGGATTGGCTGTGGAGAGATACCCAGCGCGACGATCGGCTCTGCCAGAATCGACGACTGCGGTCTGCGGGGGTGAAGAAGTGCAACTCCGTTCTCGAGGGCCGTGGGGTGGAGTTCCTCCCGGGCGGCTACGGCCTCCACCATGGCAGCGGCATCCCAAAGGAGTCCGGAGCGTTCGGCGAGGGAGCACATCTCTCGGATCACCGAGTTTTTGGTCCGGACCGGCAAGGGAACTTCAATGGCGAGCGGAGACATGTAATCCGCGAGCATCGCGCGATCATCGGAGGTGACGTCGATGTTCCGCTGCAGTACTTTTTCCATTCGCTCCAACTCTTCGGCGTCCCCGACACCAATCTGGTCTTCGAGCCAATGGTGGATTTCGGATTCTGAAAAACGCCACTCCCCATTCACCTTTCGGGACGGAATTTTGCCCCGGACCGCCATCTTGGTTACTTGCGTTAACGTCAAGTGGAGGTAGTCGGCGAGTTGTGCGATGTCTAAGTCTTTGCTGGCCATGGCGATCTGGACCTGAGTTGGCTGGTGTGTCCAGCAATCAAGTCGCGGGGTTGGACATGAATAAGTTTGATGAAATGGCATTAGTAGGTGGAAAGCGGGGAGAGGTTGCTTCGCACGCGGGGCGATGGCCCCAAACCATTAGCCTGAAAAGTGTAGTATCATGGGGATTGGTACGGTACCCACATTCCTCCCATCCTAATGAAATCACCATGAATTTCCGCACATTGAATCCTTCCTGCGAATCCCAAATGTCCCGCCGAAGCTGGTTGCGGGGGAGCGGCGCTTTGGCTCTCGGCGCGGGTCTTGGCTCTAGCTTGCTTATAGACCAGTTGTTACACCCCCGGAACGCCTTGGGTTCAGCAGCCTCCAAAGTCCCTTTTCAGTTAGGGCTCCAACTCTACTCGCTCCGTTCGTTTCCCGTCGATGTCGCGCTTCAGCACGCCAAGGATTTGGGGTTCGCACAGGTCGAGTTCTATAGCGGCATGTTTCCTTTGAATGCGACCCAAGAGCAGATCGACGCATTGGTTGGAAAGGTCAAGTCGTTGGGACTGACGATTTCCGCGCATGGCGTCAACGGTTTTGGTGGAGACGCAGCAGCCAATCGCAAAGTCTTTGAATTTGCCAAGAAAGCAGGAATTCGAACCCTCTCGGCGGACCCATCGCCCGAAGCGTTTCCAAGCTTGGATGAACTGGTGAAGGAGTTTGATATTCGGATCGCTATTCACAACCACGGACCATCGCACCGTTACAACAAGGCGGTCGACGTTTTGCGAGCCGTCGAGAAATGGGATCCTCGCATCGGGGCTTGCGCCGACCTTGGCCACTACATCCGCTCGGGAGAACGCCCAACCGACGTGATTCGCACTTTGCAAGGCCGGTTGTACGGAATCCACCTCAAGGACTTTGCCGAGATGCAGGAAAAGGCAAAGGGAGTAATCCTGGGCAAGGGACATCTTCAGTGCAGCGAAGTGTTCGACGCGATGGTCCGTGCGAATTTCCCTGCCGATGGAGCACTGTCGCTTGAGTATGAAGAGAATCCGAAGGATCCGATCGCGGATATTCGCGAATGCGTCGCCATTGCGAAGAAGGCAATGGAAGAGGTGAAAGGTTAGGCTGCTACAGAAGAAGCACGTCAGGGAGAGGCGATGGGATGGGGACGGGTCGACGTTCGGCATGCGTCGGAGCAGTATTTGACTTGTTCCCAATCCCGCTCCCATTTCTTGCGCCAAGCGAACGGGCGTTGGCAACGTTCGCAAATCTTGGTCGGCAAGTGGGACTTGCTTGGCTTATGTCGCTTTGGCTGTTTGCTCATGGAAATGGGTAGATTGCCGTAGTCAAGGGTGGGTGTGGATTGAACGCAGAAACATTTGAGGACGACCGTTTGACAACATTGTCGATCTGCTGCCCTCAACAGATCAGGATCGCCCAACACGTCGCGCCGGATAGGAAGCTCTCCTGACATGTTGTGAGGTGAAGGTGGTCTGGTTTTCAGAAAGGTAGTGCTCGGTGCAGAAACGGTCGAGGACGACCGTTTGACAATATTGTCGATCTGTTGTCCTCAACAGATCAGGATCGCCTAACACATCGCGCCGAATAGGAAGCTCTCCTGACATGCTGTGAGGTGGAGGTGGTCTGGTTTTCAGAAAGGTAGTGCTCGGTGCAGAAACGGTCGAGGACGACCGTTTGACAATATTGTCGATCTGTTGTCCTCAACAGATCAGGATCACCTAACACATCGCGCCGAATAGGAAGCTCTCCTGACATGCTGTGAGGTGGAGGTGGTCTGGTTGTCAGAAAGGTACTACTCGGTGCAAAAACGGTCGAGGACGACCGTTTGACAATATTGTCGATCTGTTGTCCTCAACAGATCAGGATCGCCTAACACATCGCGCCGAATAGGAAGCTCTCCTGACATGCTGTGAGGTGGAGGTGGTCTGGTTGTCAGAAAGGTACTACTCGGTGCAAAAACGGTCTAGGACGACCGTTTGACAACATTGTCGATCTGTTGTCCTCAACAGATCAGGATCACCTAACACATCGCGCCGAATAGGAAGCTCTCCTGACATGTTGTGAGGTGAAGGTGGTCTGGTTTTCAGAAAGGTAGTGCTCGGTGCAGAAACGGTCGAGGACGACCGTTTGACAATATTGTCGATCTGTTGTCCTCAACAGATCAGGATCACCTAACACATCGCGCCGAATAGGAAGCTCTCCTGACATGCTGTGAGGTGGAGGTGGTCTGGTTGTCAGAAAGGTACTACTCGGTGCAAAAACGGTCGAGGACGACCGTTTGACAATATTGTCGATCTGTTGTCCTCAACAGATCAGGATCACCTAACACATCGCGCCGAATAGAAAGCTCTCCTGACATGTTGTGAGGTGGAGGTGGTCTGGTTGTCAGAAAGGTACTACTCGGTGCAAAAACGGTCGAGGACGACCGTTTGACGTTATGGGGGCGCAGGTTCGGTGTCGTCGAACAAGCCTGGGAGGAACAGCTGTTGGTTCGATCGATTTGCATTCGCTGTCCTATTAGTTTTGTCCAGAGCCGACCGAGAAGTCTTCGTGCTCGGAGGCCGACCCGGGATAGGATCGCGATGCTTCCTACTCCCATGTTTCTCGTAGACTTGGCGGGCCATTTCCCTAGCGGCTTCCGATTGTCGGACCTCGTAGATGCGGTTCTTCGCGAATCGGACGGCGGATGCGTGCTCGACGATGGGGGCAGGATAGTCGACTCCAATACGACATCCATATCGGACTTGGTCATCCAACGCCATTTTCCAAGGCTCATGAATGAAGAGCTTGGGCACGCGCGCAAGTTCCGGGATATTTTCACGAATGAAACGTCCCTCGGGATCTTGATCCATCGCTTGCTTCGTGGGTGAGTAAATTCGAAACGTATTGATCCCCGTAACTCCGGATTGCATCTGACATTGGGGATAGTGGATCCCCGGCTCGAAGTCGAGAAAGAGTCTTGCCAGATGCAAAGCGGGAGATCGCCAATGAAGCCACAAATGGTAGGCCGCAAAGGACATCAGCATGGCTCGCATCCGAAAGTTGATCCAACGTTCCCGATGCAAATACCGCATGCAGGCATCGATCATAGGGTAGCCGGTGCGGCCCGCCATCCACGCTTCCAAGCGATCCTGCTGGAACTCGTTCTCTCGAAGACCGTCATAAACCGAGCAGATATTTCGAAACTCGATCTCCGGTTCATCTTCTAGTTTTTGGATGAAGTGGCAGTGCCAGGATAATCGTGAGGTGAAGGAACTGAGGGATTGCGTCCATGATGCAGCAGCAGGGTCCTTGGAGACCCATTTGGCTTCCGTCAGCTCGATTCTCTTTGATTGAACACTTCGATGCACCGACCTTATCGACAGGCACCCCCAAGCGATGTAGGGACTGAGCCGACTGCAAGCGTTGGGAGCAGAAAGCGGACTCGACATCCTGCTGCGATATTCGGCCCCGCGCTGGGTGAGGAAGCTACTCAAATAGGATTGCCCAGCGGATTCTCCTCCCTGTTGTAAATGTTGTTTTGCTTCCGACGCGTCCGTCGCATGAAGCGGGAATAGCTCCTTCGCTTTGGGGATTGGGCCTGGATCGAGGGGACGAGGGACAATCAAACGGGTTGGCATGCTGATCAGGTCCGCATTCATACGCGTTTGCCATAAGCGGCCCCAGCCATCGCGGCTTTTTAACTTTCGAACCACGCCATTGGAAGGAACTTCCACCCAAGAGATATTGTGATTGCGAGCCCATTTCGCCACCGATTGGTCGCGACGGTATGTCCACATGCTGGCCGTTTCTTCATGGCTCCAGATTTTGGCAATCTCCACTTGCTCCAACAGCGAATTCAGAACGGGTATCGCTTCGCCGGTACGAACAAAGAGATCTGCACCGATCTTTTGCAGGGATTCGCGGAGTTCGAAGATCGATTGCCGTACGAAGTGGAAGTGTTCAGGAGAGTTCTCTGGTTGAGACCAAAACTCAGGCTCAAACAGGAACAGCGGAATGACTATCCCTTTTTGCGAGGCGCTCGCAAGAGGGTCATGGTCGGACAGCCGAAGATCTCGCTTGAACCAAACCAATTGGACAATGGGCTTGTACATTCCCTGGATCGAACGAAAGAAGGATGTGAAAAGTGAAATCGCAAGGAATGGTAGAAGGGTGGCGAGGGGTGGGGGGAGTAGCGAGTAGCGAGTAGCGAGTAGCGACACACTGTCAAGCCGTCGTCCTCGACTGCTTCGGCACCGTCGGCCACTCTCGCTAAAGCAAGCAAACCTCAAGACCGTCGAGATTTCTGACTTTTAGATACCGCTAGGCGATCCTGAACGGTCGAGGACGACCGTTCGACACACGTCAAGCCGTCGTCCTCGACTGCTTTAGCACCGTAGACCAACGTGCGTAAAAGCATGCAAACCACAATGCGTTCACGGGGCTCTGACTTTTAGATACCGATAGGCGATCCTGAACGGTCGAGGACGACCGTTCGACATAGGGTCAAGACTTCGTCCTCGACTGCTTTGGCGCCGTAGACCAACTTGCCTAAAAGCATGCAAACCACAATGCGTTCACGGGCTCTGACTTTTAGATACCGATAGGCGATCCTGAACGGTCGAGGACGACCGTTCGACAGGGGGGAGCGGCGTGGAGTGTTGGAGTTTTATGGGCCTGCGGCCTGAGGTTAGGTGAGGTGGATCATCGCCTTGATGACGCCGGTCGCGGGGGCGAGCCAATGTTCGAATCGCTCGGGAACTTCATCGATCATCGCATGGTGGGTGATCCAAGGATCGGTGTTGATCGTTCCATTTTCGATCAATCCGATGATACGGCCGAAGTCGCGGGACGGGGCGTTTCGGCTAGCGAGGATCGAAAGCTCGCGTCGATGGAGAACCGGAGCATGGGGGAAACTCAAGTTCTGTTGCGTGATACCGACGAAAACAACCCGGCCTGCGCACGCGGTGAATTCCAATGCGCGCGACATGCTGTGGTTATTGCCTGTCGCATCGATCACGACATCCACCCATCGATGGTTCGTCAAATCCGAAATAGTCGTGAGATCACGATCGTCGCCGTAAAATCGGACGGTGTGGCATCCACCCATCTTCGCATTAACAAACTCGAGCCGGGATTCGCTCAAATCGGCCATCAGAACGCGGGCGCCAGTGAGCTTTGCAAACTCCAGAGCGGACAAACCGATCGGCCCGGCACCAAGGATCAGTACAGTCTCTCCTTGTTTAGGATTTCCGCGATCGACTGCATGGCAGCCGATGGCCAAGGTTTCCACCAAGGCGGCTTGCTCGTAGCTCAGATTATTCGCAGGGTGCAATTTTCGCGCGGGCAAGACGACTTGCTCGGTCAATCCACCATCGCACATGACACCAAAGGTTTGATTGAACTCGCAGCAGTTCGTGTAACCGCGTTGGCAGGCATAGCACTCGCCACAGTTGAGGTACGGCTCGACGCAGCATCGATCCCCTACCTGCAAATGTTCGACGCCCGCCCCAACTGCGACCACTTCCACTCCGAGCTCGTGGCCTGGAATGCGAGGGAATGCAAAGAACGGAAACTTGCCCAGATAGCAAGCGATATCGGTACCGCAAACACCCACGCGATGCACCCTGACAATTGCCTCTCCCGCTCCCGGATTGCGTGGAGGTGGGATATCGATCATTTTCCAACTTTGAACTTGGTCTAGTTGCAACGCTTTCATGGAAATCGCTTTGGGAGGAGTCTGAACCGAAAAAGGATCCTGGAAGTTGCCTAAATCTGGCTATCGGCGTCTTCCAGACCGCAACAAGTTATACAATAGAGCCCAATCCGCCAGAGTTCTTTCCCCACCATTAAAGGACATAATGATGACTTCTCCCATCGAACACAGCATGAGAAAGAAATCCCATCCCACCTCGGTAGACCGTCGCAACTTTATGATCGCGACCGGGGGGCTTGGCGTCGGTTGCGCACTATCCCCAAGCAGCTTGTGGGGGTTCGAACCGGGTGGCAGCAAGGCGGAAACGGTTATCGGCGAGCTCTACGAAACCTTGACAGGCCCCCAACGAGAAGTCGTTTGCAAAGAGTTCGGCGATGCGCTGCGTCAGAAGGTGAACGCGAATTGGCACGTCGTCAAGGCGTTGATCGGATCGGACTTCTACACCAAGTCGCAACGGAACATGGTGCACGAGATTGTTAAGCAGCTGACGTCCGAAAGCGGTTTTGAATTGATTAGCAAACAGACCGAAGACGACGACGGAGGGATCGATGCCTACAGCGTCGCTTGGTTCGGTAAGCCGGGGACTGAGTCCTTTGAGTGGATGCTCACCGGTCGGCATTTGACCCTGCGAGCCGATGGAAACACGCAAAAGAAAGTCGTATTCGGTGGTCCGATCGTTTATGGCCACGGGGAAGAAACCGCTCCGGAAGACAACCTCTTTTTCTTCCAGACCCAGAAGGTCAACAAAGTCTTTGCAGCACTCTCGTCCGAGCAACGTCAGCAAGCATTACTCAAAGCTAGCATTCCGAGCGAATCGTCGGTGCGTGTGGAAAAGAAGGATCAATATGCTGGGCTTCGCGTTGGTTCGTTGAGTGCTGATCAGGTCGGGCTGGTCAATGAAGCCCTTACCTCGATTTTGGGTGTGTATCGAGAAGAGGATGCTAAAGAAGCCCGAGAGCTACTCGCCGAAGTCGGGGGCCTGGAGTCGTTGAGCCTGCAATTTTATGCAAACGACGACCTGAAGTCGGATGGTGTGTGGGACATGTGGCGGATCGTCGGCAAGAACACTTGCATCCACTTCCGAGGGGCACCGCACGTGCATGCGTATATCCATATTCAGAATGTGTAATGAGATTGCCGATCAGTCAAGAAGTCGTCCCCGTCTGCTTTAGCACTGTAGGTCACCGTCCTAAAGCGCGCAAACCAGAAGGCCTTTGAGAGTCCTGACTTTTGGAAACCACTAGGCCTCGATCAAGCGAAGCTTGGTTGAGTTCGTTTGAGATTTTCGTAAAAAAACCTGAAACCTCCCGGTGTTTTTGCGGTTTAACGAAGTAACAACAAATCGATTAAGCCACACACACGGAGGGTTTCAGGTGAAGTCAAGTTTCGCAAAACGTATCGGTGCACGCAAGAAGCAAATCCTGAAAAGGCTCGCAGTAGCAAGGGAGAATCGCTTCTCTCGTGGTATCTCGAATCCGAATCCCGTTCTCGCTACCAACTCTGTCAAATACGAACTTGCTGATCGCACCCATGCCATCAGCTACGCTGGTGTCTCCGCCATGCTCAAGCTCGCCGGGCATGTCGGATTGACCGATGCCATCAATCATCGTGTCCAACTCTTAAAGTCACATGCTCCTTATCATGAATCCGACCACGTCCTCGCGATGGTTATGAATGTTCTATGCAACGGAACGAGGCTGGAGCATTTGGAGCGTCTTCGAAACGATTCGACATTCCTCGATGCGATCGGTGCCGATTCGATTCCTGATCCAACCACGGCAGGCGATTTCTGCCGTCGATTCCATCAATCCGACATCGACTCCCTGATGCAAGCTATTAACGAAGCCAGGATCAACGTATGGAGACAACAGGATGATGCGTTCTTTGACCAAGCCCTTATCGATGTCGATGGCGTTATCGTGGCAACTACAGCCGAGTGCAAAGAAGGAATGGATATCTCGTACAAGGGGAGTTGGGGATACCACCCTTTGCTGGTCAGCTTAGCCAACACCAAAGAAGTACTTGCGATTGTGAATCGCAGCGGTTCGGTTCACAGCGCTCACAACGCGGCAGCCTACTTAGATAAGGCGATCTGCACTTGTATCGCTGGAGGCTTCCGGCGCATTCGAATGCGAGGGGACTGCAAGTTCTCGCAGACGGAGTATCTCGACGGATGGGACGCCCTGGGAGTACGCTTCCAGTTCGGTTATGAGGCGCGAGCGAATCTGAAGGAAATCGCAGACAACTTGGATGCGTCGGCATGGAAGAAACTCACCCGCGCCTTGCCAAAAAACAAGACCAATGAAACTCGTACCAAACCCACCAATGTCAAACGCCAAATCATTCGGGAACGCAATTACGTCCATCTGGAGTTACTACATGAGGAAGTGGCCGAGTTCGAATACCAACCCAACGCCTGCGAGAAAACGTATCGAATGGTGGTTGTTCGGAAGAACGTCTCCAAAGAGCAGGGCGATGTTCGGCTCATCGACGAGATCCGCTACTTCTTTTACATCAGCAACGACATGCCCTCGGTATCGAGCGAGGACATTGTTTTTGGCTGCAATGACCGATGCGACCAAGAAAATTTGATAGCACAACTCTCCGGTGGAGTTCGATCGCTGTGCGCTCCGGTGGACAATTTGGAAAGCAACTGGGCGTATATGGTGATAACGAGTATTGCGTGGAACCTAAAATCCTGGTCTGCACTACTGACCCCCGTGGTGACTGGTCAAGAGCAAGAACATCAAGCAGAAAAGAAACGGCTCCTAACAATGGAATTTAAAACGTTTCTGTCCGTGTTCATTCATGTGCCATGCCAAATTCTACGACATGCCAGGAAAACGATTCATCGGCTCCTGAACTGGACGGACTACACATCAGCATTCTTCCGATTGTGTGCTGTGCTCAATCTGTAGCATCGAATCGCTAGCACGGAAACGAGCTAGCAAGAAGAGCTTGGGGCATCGTAAGTCCAAAGCGAACCGTAACCGCAACGCCTAACCCAGATAAAATAAAACAATGGAGAGCAAGCAATTGAAAAAAAGCGACCAGCACTGCTGGCTCGGTGACCGCTGCGCAGCGAAAATCAAGCTAAGACGAACAAGCGTTCGCTTGTTTGAGGACTAGGCGATCCTGAACGGTCGAGGACGACCGTTCGACAATGTCGATCTGTTGTCCTCAACAGATCTGCATCGCCTAACGCACCGCGCAAGATAGGAATCTCTCCCAGACAGCGTGCGGGACTTTCCAAGACAGCCTGAGGGAGAGGTGGCTTGGTCGATAGTAGGGTGGTACTTCGCGCTAGAACGGTCGAGGACGAGCCGTTCGACACCGTCGATCTGTTGTCCTCAACAGATCTGCATCGCCTAACGCACCGCGCAAGATAGGAATCTTTCCCAGACTGCGTGCGGGACTTTCCAAGACAGCCTGAGGGAGAGGTGGCTCAGCCGATAGTAGGGTGGTACTTCGCGCTAGAACGGTCGAGGACGAGCCGTTCGACACCGTCGATCTGTTGTCCTCAACAGATCTGCATCGCCTTACGCACCGCGCAAGATAGGAATCTCTCCCAGACTGCGTGCGGGACTTTCCAAGACAGCCTGAGGGAGAGGTGGCTCAGCCGATAGTAGGGTGGTACTTCGCGCTAGAACGGTCGAGGACGAGCCGTTCGACACCGTCGATCTGTTGTCCTCAACAGATCTGCATCGCCTTACGCACCGCGCAAGATAGGAATCTCTCCCAGACTGCGTGCGGGACTTTCCAAGACAGCCTGAGGGAGAGGTGGCTCAGCCGATAGTAGGGTGGTACTTCGCGCTAGAACGGTCGAGGACGAGCCGTTCGACACCGTCGATCTGTTGTCCTCAACAGATCTGCATCGCCTTACGCACCGCGCAAGATAGGAATCTCTCCCAGACTGCGTGCGGGACTTTCCAAGACAGCCTGAGGGAGAGGTGGCTCAGCCGATAGTAGGGTGGTACTTCGCGCTAGAACGGTCGAGGACGAGCCGTTCGACAATGTCGACCTGTTGTCCTCAACAGATCTGCATCGCCTTACGCACCGCGCAAGATAGGAATCTCTCCCAGACTGCGTGCGGGACTTTCCAAGACAGCCTGAGGGAGAGGTGGCTCAGCCGATAGTAGGGTGGTACTTCGCGCTAGAACGGTCGAGGACGAGCCGTTCGACAATGTCGACCTGTTGTCCTCAACAGATCTGCATCGCCTTACGCACCGCGCAAGATAGGAATCTCTCCCAGACTGCCTGAGGGAGAGGTGGCTTGGTCGATAGTAGGGTGGTACTTCGCGCTAGAACGGTCGAGGACGAGCCGTTCGACGGGGGGAGCCGTCGTACTCGACTGCATTCGCACCGTAGGTCACTCTTCCTAAAGAACGCGAACCAGAAGGCCGTCGAAATTTCTGACTTTTGGAAACCGCTAGGCGATTCTGAACGGTCGAGGACGACCGTTCGACATAGAAAACCGTTGGAGGACGACCTTCGACGGGGGGATCGTCGGGTCGAGGGGGGCGGCGTGGATTTGTGAGGCATTCCACGCCTGGAGATGACACTTGGAGATGACGATTGTTAGGCGGCGCGGCGGGCAGGTTGGTCGCTTGCGGGAGCGTTTTTGGTAATGCCCGGGGTGGAAGTTGCGTCGGCGGAGTCATCGTCGCGCTGCGCGCGAATCTGGCGAACTTTTGCTTGGAGCCTCGCGATATTCTCTTTCTTTTGAAGCTCTTCTTTCGCATTCTCGTAGTGATCGACAAGCAACTGCCGAAGACGATCGCGCAGGGAGAACGTAAGAGTCAAGAGCATGCGCACCGCGATCAAGACCACCAATCCCCAGAACATCCAAGACCACGGCAACGCATTCATCCAACGGCTCCAACAGGTTTTTTCGAATGGACCTTCAAAGGGCGCAAACCGACAGGGGGGATCTCGACGGGGATGGAACGATCAGGTGCGACCGTTCGACAAAAAATGGGAGAGTGGACAAACACGCAAGACGGTCCAGTTACGCTGCCTTTCGTTTGGTATCGGTGGCAAGCATGGATCGGAGGCGTTCGAATTCTTCGATGCTGGTGAAGTGGATCGTGATGCGCCCCTTTCCACGACCGGATTGCGAAATCTCGACCTTTGTCCCAAGCGTCATCTTCAGCTCGCTCTCGAGCGCTTGCAGTTGGCTCGTCTTCGAGGCCCTTCGTCGCGGAGCCATCCCCAGAATGCCTTCTTCGGCCGCTTCGGCGTTCGCAACCGCTTCGGCCACTTGCCGTTCCGTTTCTCGAACGCTCCATCCATGATCGAGGATGCGCCGAAGATAAACGTGCTGTTCTTTGGTGCTTCCTAAACTCAATAATGCTTTGGCATGCCCTGCGGTGATTTCTTCACGCTGGATGGCATCGGTGATCGCTTCAGGAAGTTCCAGCAATCGCATCATGTTTGCGATCGTGCTGCGGTCGATTTTCAAGCGGCTCGCCAACTCTTCTTGGGTACATTTATGTTCCGAGATGTATCGCTTGAACGACATCGCTTTTTCGATCGCGTTCAGATCCTTGCGCTGGAGGTTTTCGATGATCGCCAGTTCTGCGACCAACCGGTCGTCCGCCTCGCGCACTTCGGCGCGGATGGAAGGAAGTCCAGCGTGAATGGTCGCACGGAGACGGCGTTCCCCCGAGATGAGCTGAAAGCGCTCTCCAATTTTGCGGACCAAAACCGGTTGCAACTGTTGATGCTGCTTGAGCGACTCGGCCAGAGATTCGATCTCGGCAGCATTGAAGTGACGCCGGGGCTGGAAAGGATTGGGATCGATCAAATGGGTCGCAACATCAATCGTGCCTTGATGCGGCTGAACTCCATCAGGATGATTAACTACCGGATGCACCGATGCTGGCTTTGCAGAGGAAGAGGCAGCGACAGGTGACATCGGAATACTGATCGGTGAACTAGTTCCACGCGGAGATTGGCCACGAGCTTCCGAAGCAAATTGTTTGATGATATCGGCGCGTGGGGAGGCTTTATCGGGTGTGGTCAACGACTCGGAAGGAATTGGGCGTGCGGTCTCCATGGAAGATGAGCCAGTCATGGGAATCGTAGCGGGTGACATTTCACCTGCTCCTTCTTCGAC